>NZ_JBIXJN010000037.1:0-34759 GCF_052871115.1 Rhizobium sp. LARHSG275
GTCAAAACCCGCCGGAAGCCGCGCGCGCACTTCCGGCCAATGATCCAAAATCTCAGGACGAATCTTCATCCAAAGCTTGAATCACAACCAGATTCCTTATGTCCAGCGCTAAACCTAGCGCATATGACCCTAACCCTCTCCCCGTAAAGACGGGGAGAGGGGACGTGCCAAACGCCCCGTTGAGGTTGGGGAAGCCGGTGCGGCACGTCCCCTTCGCCCCGTTTACGGGGAGAAGGTGCCGGCAGGCGGGATGAGGGGCTGGTGTCGGCAACCTCGCCGACCGGGATGTCCAGTGACAATCAACCCTTCCCCGACGCAGAAAACGCGTTCGTCGAAAACCTCAGGCAATCTCGCGCAGGCGCTCGGCCATTTGCAGGTCGACGGAGACGAGTTGGGAGACGCCCTGTTCGGCCATGGTGACGCCGAAGAGGCGGTTCATGCGGGCCATGGTGATCGGATTGTGGGTGATGATGACGAAGCGGGTTTCGGTGGAAGCCGCCATTTCGTCCATCAGGTTGCAGTAGCGCTCGACATTGTGGTCGTCGAGCGGCGCATCCACTTCGTCGAGCACGCAGATCGGCGCCGGATTGGTGAGGAAGACGGCGAAGATCAGCGCCATCGCCGTCAGCGCCTGTTCGCCGCCGGAGAGCAGCGTCATGGTCTGCGGCTTCTTGCCGGGCGGGCGGGCGAGGATTTCAAGGCCGGCTTCCAGCGGATCGTCGGATTCGATCAGCTGCAGCTCGGCGGTGCCGCCGCCGAAAAGATGGGTGAACAGCCGCTGGAACTGGGCATTGACGATGTCGAAGGCGGCAATCAGCCGCTCGCGGCCCTCGCGGTTGAGGCTCTGGATGGCGCCGCGCAGCTTGCGGATCGCATCGATGACGTCGTCGCGTTCCTTGATCAGCGCTTCGAGCTTTTCGCTCAACTCCTTCTGTTCCTCGTCGGCGCGCAGGTTGACGGCGCCCAGCCGCTCGCGCTCGATCCTCAGCCGTTCCAGCTCGCGTTCGACTTCGCGCGGATCGGGAAGCGCCTGCATGGTCGGGCGCCCGGTCAGCTGCAGCGCCTCGTGCGGCGCGACGTTCAGGACCTCGCGGATGCGGGCTTCGCTTTCCTGCCGCTTTTCGCGAGCCGAAACCAGGCGCTCCTCGGCGCGGCCGCGGCGTTCACGGCATTCGGCAAGTTCCGACAGAGCCGTCGTCGCCTTTTGGTCGGCTTCGCGCTGGATGCGTTCGGCCTCGGCCAGCAGGTCGCTCGCCTGGCGGCGCGCCTCCTCGGCCTTCTGCAATTCGCTGAGCAAAGCGCGGCGCTTGTCGTCGAATTCATCCGGCGCCAGTTCGAGCTCGGCTGCCTCGTCGCGCGCCTCTTCCTCGCGCTCGCGCAATGTCGCGACATGATCTTCGGCACTTGCCGCCCGCTGGCGCCAGGTCTCGCGCTCCTGGCCGATCGCCATGATGCGGCGCTGGCGGGCTTCGTTTTCCCTCGCCAGGCTTTCATGGCGGGCGCGGCTTTCGGCCAGCGCGCCGCGATCGGTCGAAACTTCCGCCTGCTGGAACCGCAGCCGCTCGTCGATATCAGTCAGATCGGGCGCATCCTCCAGCTCGATGCGGGCATTCTCTTCCTGGACGGCGATCTCCTCCAGCTGCGACCGCAGCTGGCTCGCCGCCTCGCTGACGACATCGCGGCGGCGGATCAGATCGCCGGAGGCACGCTCGGCGGCGGCAAGCGCATCGCGCGCCTCCGTGAGATGGCGCGCCGACAGACGGCTCATGTCGCGTGCCTCGGCAAGCCGGCGCTCCTCGGCGCGGATCGCTTCGGCAGCGGCTGCCTGCCGCTCTTCGGCTTCGGCAAGCACGTCGCGGGCAAGGGCGGCTTCACCTTCGAGCTCGCCCAGGCGGTTCTTCTGGGCCAGGCGCAGGGCCGCAGCACTCGGGGCGTCGGCACCGGTGACGTGGCCGTCCCAGCGATAGACCGCCCCCTCTTTGGTCACCAGCCGCTGGCCGGGCTTAAGCGTCGCCATCAGCCGCTCCGCATCGCCTTCCGCGACCAGGCCGATCTGGCGCAGTCGGCGGGTGAGTGCCGCCGGCGCACTTATATGGGCGAGCAGCGGGGCAACACCGGATGGAAGCGCGGGATCGCCGGCACCATCGCCATTGTCCGACCAATGGGCCGGCGCCTCGGCAGCGAGCGGCGATTCGAGATCGTCGCCGAGGGCGGCACCAAGTGCGGTCTCGAAGCCGCGATCGACCTTCAGCTCGTCGGCAACCGGCGGAAATTTGCCAGCCGCAGCACCGGCGGCAAGCATGCGGGAAATGGTGCGGGCCTCGGTTTCCAGCGCATTCAGGCTCGAACGGGCCTGCTCAACCGGCGCGCGTGACAGCGCCTCGGTCTGGCGGGCGCTCGCAAGCGCTTGGTCGACCGCCTGCACCGCGGCTTCCGCGTCGGCGACGGCGATTTCGCCGGCCTCGACGATGGCGCGTTTTTCGTCGGGATCGGGTAGGCCTGATATCTTCTCGCCGATGGCTGACAGTTCGTGGTTCGCCTCATTCATCTGGCGTTCGAGGCGCATCCGGCGGTCGGCGAGATCGCGGATGGCGCGTTCCAGCTGGTTGCGGCCGGCAGCAGCCTCGGCGCGCTCGGCCGTCAGCTGGGTGAATATGCGCTCGCTATCGGCCAGTTTTGCCGCCGCGCCCTCGAAGGTCTCGCGGGTTTCCTCGGCATAGCGGCCGGAATCGGCGAGGATTTCCGAAATCTCCGCCTCTTCGGCATCGAGCCTTGCCAGGATGACGGCGTTGTCGGCGACCAGCCGCTGCTCGCGGCTAATATCCTCGGCAAGCTGGGCGAGACGGCGGGTCAGCTCGTCGCGGCGGCGCAAGATGCGGCCGGCATCCTCCTCCAGCTGGCTTCTGGCGATCTGCAGGCGCTGCAGGGCGGCAGCCGCACGCGCCTCGCCCTCGCGCAGTTCCGGCAGCTTCAGGCTGGCGACAGCCTGGTGCTTCGCCGCCTCCATCTGCATCTGCGCCTTTTCGGCGACGATGGAGGTCGCCTGGTTCAGCGCGCTGTCGGCCTCGGCCTCGGCTTCCTTGGCCTGCACCCAGCGGATATGCAGCAGCATCGCCTCGCGGGCGCGGATATCGGCAGAGAGCGTCTTGAAGCGGTTTGCCTGGCGGGCCTGGCGCTTCAGGCTCTCAATCTGGCTTTCGAGCTGCGAGGTGACGTCGTCGAGACGCTCGAGATTGCCTTCGGCGGCGCGCAGCCGCAGTTCGGCCTCATGGCGGCGGGAATGCAGGCCTGAAATGCCGGCCGCCTCTTCGAGCAGCTGGCGGCGGGCCTGCGGCTTTGCCTGGATCAGCTCGCCGATGCGCCCCTGCCCGACCATCGAGGGCGAACGCGCGCCGGTGGAGGCGTCGGCAAACAGCAGCTGCACGTCCTTGGCGCGGCTTTCCTTGCCGTTGATGCGATAGAGCGAGCCCTGTTCACGCTCGATGCGGCGGGTCACCTGGATCTCGTCGCTATCGTTGAAGGCGGCAGGCGCGGTGCGTTCGCCATTGTCGAGATAGAGCGCCACTTCGGCGGTGTTGCGCGCCGGGCGGTTGCCCGAGCCCGAAAAGATCACGTCGTCCATGCCGGAGGCGCGCATGTTCTTGTAGGAATTCTCGCCCATCACCCAGCGCAGCGCCTCGACGAGGTTCGACTTGCCGCAGCCGTTCGGCCCGACAACGCCGGTCAGCCCGCGCTCGATGATGAATTCCGTCGGCTCGACGAAGGATTTGAAGCCGACCAGGCGCAGCTTGTTGAACTTCATGCGGAAATATCCACGGCAGGAAGCCCCCTCATCCGCCCTACGGGCACCTTCTCCCCGCTGGGGAGAAGAGGGAATCGAGACGCTGCGGCAAATCCCCTTCGCCCCAGCGGGGAGAAGGTGCCGGCAGGCGGATGAGGGGGCCACACCTGCAAACTGCGCTGAAAACGAAAAACGGGCGCACGGCTTTCGCCGTCGCCCGTTCTATCGAAACGATCCGGTTCAGAGCAGGCTGTCGATGAGCTTCGACATGGTGTCAACCGGCATGTCTCCAGAGTAGCGCTTGCCATTGATGATGAAAGTCGGTGTGGCGTTGACGCCGAAATCCTTGGAACCTCTTTCCCGCGTGGCGTTCACTTCATCCAGAAGCTTCTGGTTCGTCAAGCATTTCGTGAAGCTATCCTCAGTAAATCCGGCAAGCTTCGACATCTGCAGCAGTGCGCCGCGGCCATCATCGGCGGCGGCCCAGACCTGCTGCTGCTTGAAGAGCATCGAAACCATCGGGAAATACTGTTCCGGCGTGCTCAACTGCTCCGGATTGGAGGCGCTGCAGCGGGCCAGCATGAAGGCTGCGGCAGCGCGCGGATCGAAGGGGAATTCGCGGATGATGAACTGCACCTTGCCGCTGTCGACGTATTTCTGCTTGATCGCATCGAAGGTGGTGTTGTGGAAATGGGCGCAATGCGGGCAGGTCATCGACATGTATTCGACGATCTTGACTGGGGCGTCGGCCTTCCCCAGCGCCATCTCCGGCAGCGCGCCGGGCTTCAGCACTTCGGCCATATCAACATCGCCATCGGACTGCGGCATGTCGGTCGCCGAGGTGGCGGCCGTCTGCACGGTGTCGACATTGGTGCCGTCAGCCATGGTCTTGCCGGAGGACGAAGCATCGGCAGCGTCCTTGCTGTCGTTGCAGGCGACAAGCGCTACGGCAGCTGCGGCGATGGCGATACCGCTGAGAAGGCGGCGTTTCGTCAGTTGCATTTCGGACATCTGCATGGATTCCCCATAAATATGAGATTGACGGCATGACTGTGCGATATAACGGCTGGCGGCCGCTCACAAGGCACGGTTCGCCAACTTCCTTCAAAGAATTGTGACCGCGGGAAGACCATAGATCAAAAATTGCGAGATTGGAGCTTTTGCCCGATTTCACCGGCAGAGATCGCAAGGGTTGCCTACCTCGTACCGGCTGCTCGATGAAACTCAGTTATCCAAGCCATGACGCGCCAACAGCTCGGCCAGCGGCACGGTATCGCTCTCTTCGCGACGAAACTCTTCCAGGCGTTTTTCGGCAAGATAGATATCTTCGAGGTCGTCGAGATGCCCGATGATGGCTTGCCCCGCATAGAAGCTCCTGCTGCGGCCGGTACGCCTCGAAAGCTCAATCAGCCGCGCTTCGATATCAGGGGGCAACTCCAAGACCAGCATGACTTTTCTCCCGTCTGCTCTACAGGTATAGCAGACGACTATTCAGGGGGGAATTTTGAATGCATTCTTTGACTAAGACTTTTCTCTACGGCTTGCTTATTGCCTCTGTCGTATCGGCCATGAACGTCACGAGCGTGCTTGCCTCTGAAGAGGGCGGCAATGTTGTTTTCAATCAGATGCTTAAATGTCTAAAGCTGCCTGCGGACGCGCCGAGCGCTTATGACTTCATGGTTGTTGCGGTAATCAAGGACGGATCTGCGGACTTTTTATCGATCAACTTCCGCACGCCGCCTTCCGAATGGGAAAAAACGGCAGCCCCGTTGATCGCCGATGCAATCACACAGTGCGAGCCTTATAGCTCGATCTCGGGCAGGACGGAATTCGCTGTAACCCGCGAGCTTGTCGAAGCAGGATCAAAAAACTAAGCGCGTTGCGGTTCAGGTTAGGCGTTTTGCTCATCAGCGTTGATTTCCCCGCTTGCCCATCACCGCTGTGCCCAAACGCTGGATCGCCTGGCGCAGCTTGTCGTTCTCGATTCCCTCCATCATGCCTTCGAGCTTGCGGGCGGCTTCGCCCTTTAGCGGCGGCGGGGTGCGGGAGCGGCGGATGGCCTGTGAGACCGGCTTCTGGACGATGCGGATCTGGTGAACGGCGGCAAAGCCGAAGAAGCTGTTGATGCGCTGGATGAGTTCGCCCTGGGCATGGGTGAGGAAGAGCGCACGCGCGCCCTCGCAGGCAATC
The DNA here is from genome assembly GCF_052871115.1 of Rhizobium sp. LARHSG275. Taxonomy (NCBI): domain Bacteria; kingdom Pseudomonadati; phylum Pseudomonadota; class Alphaproteobacteria; order Hyphomicrobiales; family Rhizobiaceae; genus Rhizobium; species Rhizobium sp. LARHSG275. The sequence goes on from NZ_JBIXJN010000037.1 coordinate 5,972, forward strand.
GTCAGCACGCCGGGGCGGAAACCGCCGGTCTCATTGCCGCCGCGGGCCCAGGCGATCTTTTCCGGCCGGGTGCAATCGGCGAAATCCTCGCCGGCGATTTCGCTCCACGAGCCGAGCAGCGCCGTGTTGATGCCGGCGCGCCGGGCAAGCACGGGATCGATCAGCCCATTCGCCAGCTCGGAGATCTGTTTTGCACCTTTGCGTGGATAACTCATCGAAACCCTTCGGCGACGCCGCCAATTCGCATGCCAATTCGCACAGGCGACTTGATCGCGCGGCATTGCTTCGCCAAGTATAGGCACTTCCCCCCATTGCGGCAAATCATGACGATCACCACACTCGACACGCCCTCAGCAAAGCCCCTGCTCGACTGGTACGATCGCCACCACCGCGAGCTGCCCTGGCGCGTTTCGCCCGGTATGGCGACCCGCGGCGTCAAGCCTGACCCCTATCGCGTCTGGCTGTCCGAGGTGATGCTGCAGCAGACGACGGTGCAGGCGGTCAAACCCTATTTCGAACGGTTTCTGCAGCGCTGGCCCGAGGTGACCGATCTCGCCGCAGCCGAAAACGATGCTGTCATGGCCGCCTGGGCGGGGCTCGGCTATTATGCGCGAGCCCGCAACCTGAAGAAATGCGCCGAAGCGGTGGCGAACGAGCATGGCGGTATCTTTCCCGATACCGAAGAGGGCCTCAAATCCCTGCCCGGCATCGGCGACTATACGGCCGCCGCCGTCGCGGCCATCGCCTTTAACCGGCAGGCGGCTGTCATGGACGGCAATGTCGAGCGGGTGATTTCCAGGCTCTATGCGATCGCCACGCCGCTACCGGCCGCCAAACCCGCGATGAGAGAGAAGGTGGCGCTGCTGACGCCTGAGACACGGCCCGGCGATTTCGCCCAGGCGATGATGGATCTCGGCGCGACGATCTGCACGCCGAAACGGCCGGCCTGTTCGCTCTGTCCGTTCCGGGGTGCGTGCGCGGCGCTGAAGCTTTCCGATCCCGAGCTTTTTCCGGTCAAGACGGCGAAGAAGGAGAAGCCGGTCAGATACGGCGCGGCCTTCATCGCGGTGACCGCTGATGGCGAGATCCTGCTCAGGCGGCGCATCGACAGCGGCCTGCTCGGCGGCATGACCGAGGTGCCGACGACGGCGTGGACGGCGCGCATCGACGGCGAGACCTCGGCTGCCGCCGCGCCCTTCGAAGCGGCATGGCAGGCCTCCGGCACCGTCATCCATGTCTTCACCCATTTCGAGCTCAGGCTTTCGATCTGGCGCGCGGCGATTGCAACCAAGGTCGCCGTGGATGACGGCCCGAATGACGGATGGTGGGAGCCGGTTACAAATCTTGAAGCCCAGGCCCTGCCGACCATCATGAAAAAAGCGATCGCAGCGGCTATTCCTCTCGCGTTCAAAACATCCAAGGGATGACCATGACCACCGACATAAGACATATCGTTTTCGATATCGGCAAAGTCCTTATTCATTACGATCCGCATCTTCCCTTCAGCCGCCTCATTCCCGATGAGAGCGAGCGCAACTGGTTCTTCGCCAATATCTGCACCCATGACTGGAACATCGAGCAGGACCGCGGCCGCACCTGGGCGGAGGCCGAAGCGCTGCTGATTAAACAGCATCCGGCGCGTGAGGAGCATATCCGCGCCTTCCGCAAATATTGGCACGAGATGGTGCCGCACGCCTATGACGACAGCGTCGCGATCATGGAAGGGCTGATTGCCGAAGGGCGCGACGTGACGATGCTGACAAACTTCGCCTCCGACACGTTCCGCGAGGCGCAGCAACGCTTCCCGTTCCTGACCAAACCGCGCGGCGTCACGGTTTCCGGCGATGTCGGCCTGATCAAGCCCGATATCGCCATCTACGAGACCCATACGAAAAGTTTCGGCCTCGATCCGGCAGCGACGATCTTCATCGACGATGCGCCGCTCAATGTCGAAGGCGCCAGGGCTTTCGGCTGGAATGCGGTGTTGTTTTCGGGGCCTGAGAAGCTGCGCAGCGATCTCACAGCTTACGGATTGAAGGTCTGAGACCCATGGCATTCGACCCCGCAGAAGAGATCGAACGTTTTCACGCCGCCATCAATGCCCTCGATTTTCCGGCCATCGAGGCCTATTTCGCCGAGGATGCGACCTATGTCTCGAACGGCGTCGGCGATCTCACCGGACGGGCCGAGATCTTGGCCGCCTTCCGGCGTTATTTCGACGACTATCCCGATCAGACGGCGGAAAATTCGCTGGTGGAAACGTTGACGGCCCAATCCGGCCGGTCGGTCTGGTCGGTGCGCGCCACCCACAGCAAATCAGGCAAGCCGCTGATCCGCGAGGGTGAGGAGACGATCACCTTCAACGCAGAAGGCCGCATCACACGGGTCGAGGTCACCGACTACCAGGACTTTTGAATAGAGGGCGCCCGGGTTTGACCCCGGGCGCCTTGGTCTTCTTCCGCAACTGGAGGAAACCGGAAGAAGGTATTTCGATCTGGCGAAAGCGCTGCTCACTCCGCCTTTGCCAGATCACTGCGGATGACGGACCTGAGATCGTCGATCGGGCGCAGGGACTGCCCGTCTTCGAAATGCCAGAAGGTCCATCCGTTGCATGCATCGAGACCCTGCACCTTGGCGCCGAGACGATGAATGGAGCCGGCCTCGCCGCCGGATGCTACCGTGCCGTCGGCGCGGACAATCGCGCTATAGCGGCGCCTGGCGTCGGTCAGCACTTGGCCGGGCTTGATCAGGCCGCTTTCAACAAGCACGTTGAAGGCGACGCGGACTTCGGCCTTCTTGCCGGTCATGACGGTCAGTTCCGCCTTGCCGAGCGGCTCGACGGCAGCGATGCGGGCCGAGGCCGCATCGATATAATCCTGCTCGCGCTCGATGCCGACGAAGTGGCGGCCGAGACGCTTGGCGACGGCGCCCGTCGTTCCCGAGCCGAAAAAGGGATCGAGCACGATATCGCCGGGCTTGGTCGAGGCCATGATGACGCGGGCAAGCAGCGCTTCCGGCTTCTGCGTCGGATGCGCCTTCTTGCCGTCCTCGCCCTTCAGCCGCTCGCCGCCGCTGCAGATCGGGAAGAGCCAGTCGGAACGCATCTGTACGTCGTCATTGGCGGCCTTCAGCGCATCGTAATTGAAGGTATAGCCCTTGGCCTTGGCGCTGGGGCTTGCCCAGATCATCGTCTCATGGGCGTTCTGGAAACGGCGGCCCTTGAAATTCGGCATCGGGTTGGTCTTGCGCCAGATGATGTCGTTGAGGATCCAGAAATTCAGATCCTGCAGCGTGGCGCCGACGCGGAAGATATTGTGGTAGGAGCCGATCACCCAGATCGACCCGGTGGGCTTCAGCACGCGGCGGCAAGCCAGCAGCCAGGCGCGGGTGAAGGCGTCATAGGCCTCGAAGGAGGCGAACTGATCCCATTCGTCGTCGACGGCATCGACCAGCGATTGATCGGGACGATGCAGCGTTCCGCCGAGTTGCAGATTATACGGCGGATCGGCAAATATGATATCGACGGAGTGGCTGGGCAGAGCTTCAAGGGCGCTGACGCAGTCGCCCTTGATGATCGTGTCAACCCAGGAATCCGTCCGGGATCCCGGCCGGGAATCCGACTTGACGGAAGCCTTGAGGTCGGCAAGCGGAAAAACTGATGCCATTTAAATACTCACTCATACGCTCTACGCTTAACTGTCCGTTATGGTTACGCAACTTAGTTACCAAAGCCTGAAGCGGTGGCCGATTTCGGGAATTTATTCGGGTGCCCGATGAGTAAGCGGCAAACGTTGCCCGATGCCGGCCGGCCGCCGGCGATCAGGCGGCATCATGAACTTTGCGGCTATCGGCCGGCGCTTCGTCGCGTTCGAACATGCCGTAATCGCGCACCACACTGGCGATGCGCAGGCGATAGTCGGCGAAGATGCCGCCGCGGCCGGCCTGCTGGGCTGCCCGGTGAGCTTCGAGATTGCGCCATTCCTTCACCGCCTCCTCGTCGCGGAAAAACGAGAGCGACAGCAGCTTGCCGCGTGTCGTCAGGCTCTCGAAACGCTCGATCGAGATGAAGCCGTCGATCTTTTCGAGTTCGCCGCGCAACTCGCCGGCGAGATCGAGATATTTGTGGCGTTCGCCCATATAGGGCACGACTTCGAAGATGACGGCGATCATGACAGCACCAGCTTGGCGTGAGGAGCGGAGACATTTTTGAGAAAGATGCGATCCTCCTTCAAGATGAAGCCTTCGCGTCTGGCAAATTCGTAATTCTCGCGTCCGAGCGGGTCGGCAGCCAGCCGGGCACGATAGGCTTCGTAAGCGGCGAGGCTTTCGATATTGTAGACGCCGTAAGCCGTCGTCGCCGATCCCTCGTGCGGGCCGTAGTAACCGATCAGGTCGGCGCCATTCTTCGGAATCGCCTGGCCCCAGTTGCGGGCATAGTCGGCAAACGCCTCCTTCTTGAAGGGGTCGATCTCGTAACGGATGAAGCAGGTGATCATCGGTTTCTCCTTTGGCTCTTCATCCGTTTTCGCACATTGCCTGACGGCGATGCTTCGGTTACGATCGAACTATGAAGGAAGGTCCTGACATTGCGCAGATCGGCGCGCTGATCGGCGATCCGGCGCGCGCCAACATGCTGGCGGCGCTGACAGGTGGCCGGGCGCTGACGGCGACCGAGCTTGCCGGCGTCGGCGGCATCACCGTGCAGACGGCCAGCACGCATCTTGCAAAACTCGAAGCCGGCGGCTTGCTCGCCCAGCGCAAGCAGGGCCGCCACCGTTATTTCACGCTGGCCGATGAGGCCGTCGCCCGGCTGATCGAAAGCATGATGGGCTTTGCCGCCGGACGCGGCCATCTGCGTCACCAGCCGGGACCGAAGGAGCCGGCGCTGCGCAAGGCGCGCATCTGCTACGATCATCTTGCCGGCGATTACGGCGTGCGCATGCTCGACAGCCTGATCGCCTCCGGCTCGATCGAGGCGGTCGGAGACGGCCTGGCGCTGACGGAAAAGGGCGAAAGCGATCTCCATTGTATCGGCATCAATGTCGGCGACCTCAGATCCTCGCGCCGCCCGCTCTGCCGCTCCTGCCTCGACTGGAGCGAAAGACGCGCGCATCTGGCCGGCAGCCTCGGCAAGGCCCTGCTTTCAAGCTTCCTCGACAAAGGCTGGGCGCGGCGCACGGCGGAAAGCCGCTCCATCCTGTTTTCACCGGAAGGCGACCGGCAGTTTCTGATGCTTTTTCCGGTCGATGCCTGGATCGGTACAGATCTAAAAAATGTTGGAGCGCTATCCCGGCTCTAGCTCTTCACCACCCATCCGGCTCCCATTGCGCCAATGCCCCAGAACGCCAGCACCCAAGAGAGCCTCACCCTGAGGTGCCCGCAGGGCCTTGAAGAGCGAGGCGGGTGCACCAACTTGATAGAGGCAAGGAGCAGCGTTTCGGCGTGTCCTTCGAGGCTTCGCCCTGCGGGCTGCGCACCTCAGGATGAGGTCTGGTGGAGCGTGCCGCCCGCAGATGAGCAGCATCCTGCCGCATAACAGCTCGCCAGCCATGGCTTTTCACAAATAGGCACAACCGAAGCATGCCGTCAGCCCAGGCAGCTTGCCGTGGAGGCGCCGCCGGCGTGAGCGCCAGCGCCGCGTGATTGCTCTCGGCTTCACCGAGGATGCTTTCATCCTCCTTGATTTCGCGCAGCTGCGCACCCGTCGCCAGCTCTCGCAGTTTACCCAGCGCTTAGCAGCCCTTCTTCCTCATCTTCTTTTCGAGCTTGGCTCTCTTTTCGGGCCCATCCCCAACATGTTTTCCGCCGGTCAGACCATGATCCATCATCGCCTGCATCTGGGCGCAGGTTCGCTTGTGGTGGTGCTTGCCGCCCTTGGCGGTGACGTCGGCGGATGTGAAGGCAAACAGCAGCGCTGCGGCTGCCGCCGACCGAACAAGAGCTGAAAGCCTCATTTCCCCTCTCCTATGCTCTGCATGCTACGCCCGAGCCGGTGAGCCCGCAATGAGGACGGTGTCGCGCCAGCCAGGAAACGCCGGTGTTCCGAACAGCCGGGCGGGCGAGAACGCGCTCCCATCACGCTCGATCGTGAACCATGGCGGCGAGGTTCGGACCAAGGTCTGAGGCCCATCCGACTGAGGGCCCAAGAGAGGAACAGTGGGGTGAGAGCCAAGTTTGTCAGACAGCTATCCATCCATTCCGGATGCGACGGCACGTAAGAAATAACGGAGGAATACACCATGATGAAGGCAACACATCTGGCCTTGGCGGCCGCCCTTCTGGCCGGCACGGCTGTTTCCGGCTTCGCCCAATCGTCAAGCACCGTCGGCACCGGCGGTTCGTCGGCCGGCGGCGGAACTGCGAGCAGCACGATCGGTACTGGTGGCAGCTCTGCCGGGGGCACCTGCCCTGCCGGCGCTACCAACTGTAATTCCGGCTCGTCCTCGACGCTCGGCACCGGCGGCTCATCGGCCGGCGGCGGTACATCGAGCAGCTCCGTCGGCACCGGCGGCTCCGCTGCGGGCTCGGGCTCCGGCTCTGGGTCTGCTTCGACGCTTGGCACCGGCGGTTCGTCGGCCGGCGGCGGCACCTCAAGCAGCTCGGTCGGCACCGGCGGCTCCGCTGCGGGCTCGGGCGACGCGAACTCGGCCTCGAGCGTCGGAACCGGCGCTTCGTCAGCGGACGGAGACAAGACCGGCAGCACAGTCGGCACCGGCGGCAGCGCTGCGGGAAGCTCTCACGACAATAAGGGCAAGAAGGGCTGTGCACCCGGACAGGTCAAGAAGGACGCCGCCGGCACCAAAGGCTGCTGACGATGTCGGCCGGCGCCTTGATGGCGTCGGCCAATCCCTTGGAGATAGATCAATGACCAACTTTTCCACAATCGCAATGGGCGCTTCACTCGCCCTGATCGCCGGACAGGCAATGTCCGAGGAAATCAAGCTCGACGACGGAACGACGTGCACCATCGTCCAGTCTCAGTCGTCGCAGGGGGACATGTCGTCCACCGTAACGGCCGGTAACGGTCATGTTTCCTCATCGACCACGACCGGCGGCGGATCGACCGGTACCTCTTCGTCATCCTCCTCCGCCGGCTCCTCGGTCGGATCGGGAAGCGTCGACAGCTTTTCGACGGCGAGCATTACCCGGCCTGACGGCACCGTCATCACCAAACGGTCCGACGGAACCTGCTCGGTTACGAAACCCAAGAAGTAGGAGATAGCAATGAAACCTATCAACCTTATCGCGGCCGCCTCGATCGCGCTGCTGGCGTCGACCCCGGCCGTCCTTGCCGAGGATTGCATCGCGGCCGGAACGGTCGGATCGGCCGGAAGCGCCTCGGCAGGCGACACATCCGCAAGCTCGCTCGGAACCGCCGGTACTTGCCGGACCGACGACGGCACCACCTCTTCGATTGGATCGGGGGGAAGTGCAGCCACGACCGATGGAAAGGCGCAAAGCAAGACCCACGTCAACGACAATGGCGACCAGCTGAAGGCCCAGACCAAAGCCCAGGCTGTGGACAAAGGGACGTTCAGCAAGTCTCGCACAAAGACCAGCACCGACGGGAGCACGCTGGATAGCACGACACGCACGATGTCGCACGTCCCCGGCGAGAAGCCGGTCAAGAGCACCACCAATAAGAAGATCATCCTGCCGGAACAATAGCCGGATGGGGCTCGCCCTCGCAAACGAGGAAGAGCCCTAACCTTATTGCATCTCCCGGCGCTCGATGAGCTCGCACCGGTTATCCGCTCTACGCTCAAAGCAGCTCAACTTTTCATCGAAAGTGAAACACCCGCTGCAACCCGTTGTTTTCGCAACGCTAAGCGACATGGTGCAGAGAAATAATTAAGCATGTTCGGCTACTCTCACGTTCTAAATTAACGAGAGAGTCCTGTCATGGCGTCGATCCAGCATAAGATCATCATTGCGAGCATCGCGATTTTCGGGTTGGCGGGCGGCGCCACGGGCGTCGGCATCTGGTCGGCTTCCATTCTTACCGCAAACAGCGCCGATGTCAGCCAGTCAGCGCAAATTCTGCGCAACCACATGCAGGCCGACATGATGCATGATGCGCTGCGCGCCGACGTGCTCGCGTCGATGCTGGCATCCAACCCGGCAGCAGGCATCGCCGCCGACGCGGTGAAGGCAGATCTGGTGGAGCACGAGGCGCCGTTCCGCGAGATGATCGACGCCAACAAGGCGCTTGCCACCGACGACAAGACCAAAACGATCCTTGCCGGCGTCGAACGTCCCCTGCTTGCCTATATTGCAAGCGCCACTGAGATCGTCGATCTCGCCGGCAAGGATCCCACCGCGGCGTTGAAGGCGTTGCCGGATTTCATGGCGCAGTTCTCGGCGCTGGAAACGGCCATGGAACAGGCCGGAGACCAGATCACGACAGCGTCGGACGATATTTCCAAGCACAGCTCCGAGATAAAAGCTTCGGTCGATATCGTTCTGAAAGCACTTCTGGGCCTGGCCGCGCTCTTCGCCTTTGGCCTCTATTTCCTGACCCGCAAGACGGTCACCAAGCCAATCCTTTCGCTTTCCAACGATATGCAAAGGCTCGCCGGCGGTGACACAGCCATTGCCTGTACCGGCATCGGCCGCACCGATGAAATCGGAACGATGGCATCGGCCGTCGAAGTCTTCCGCCAGGCGGCGATTGCCAACAAGCAACTCGAGCAGGACGCTGAGGCAGCTCGATTGCAGGGCGAAGCCGAGCGGATCACCGCCCGGAAGCAGGCTGACGAAGATGCCGCCGTTCGGCTGCGGGCGGCGACATCAGGCCTCGCTGCAGGCCTGAAGAGGCTTGCATCCGGCGATCTCGCCTTCCAGATCGACGAGCCCTTCGCTCCCGACTTTGAAAACCTCCGGCATGATTTCAACATGTCGATCCGGCAGCTCGATCAGACGCTCGGCGCGATCGCGACCGCTATTGCCGCGATCGATGAAGGCACCAGGGAAATCGCGTCCGGGGCCGGAGATCTGTCGAAACGAACCGAACAGCAAGCGGCCGCTCTCGAAGAAACGGCCGCAGCACTCGACCAGATCACCGCCAATGTCTCGAACTCGAGCAAGCGCACCGACGAGGCACGCACTGAAGCGACCGATGCAAACCGCAATGCCGTCAAGTCTTCGGAGGTCGTGTCGCATGCCGAAGAGGCCATGCGCCGCATCGAGGCTTCGTCCCAGCAGATCTCCAGCATTATCGGCGTGATCGACGAGATCGCCTTCCAGACCAATCTGCTGGCGCTGAACGCCGGCGTCGAAGCTGCACGTGCCGGAGACGCCGGCAAGGGCTTTGCGGTGGTGGCCCAGGAAGTTCGCGAGCTCGCCCAGCGATCGGCCCAGGCGGCAAAGGAAATCAAAGGCCACATCCAGAAATCCTCGGTGGAAGTGGAAAGCGGCGTCAAACTGGTTCTCGACACGAGCCAGGTTCTGAAGGCGATCAGCGAACAGATTGCCCGCATCAATCAGCACATGGATGCAATCGCCGTATCGGCCAGAGAGCAGTCGACCGGCCTTGCCGAAGTCAACACCGCCGTCAATTCCATGGACCAGGTGACCCAGCAGAACGCGGCGATGGTGGAGCAATCCACCGCGGCATCCGGCCAGCTTGCAAAGGAAGCTGCCACGCTGCGCGAACTCGTTTCCCGGTTCAAGCTTCGGGCGACAGCGCCGACGCAATCTGTAACTGGACGTCGGGGTGGGCAACTGGCGGCCTGACGGCTGCTATCTGCTCGCCATTGTTCGGTCCCAAGTCAACCCGACACGACCGATCCGGCAACCGCCAGGGAGCCGGGCGGCTGCCGCATCGCAGCCATGCTTGAGATCAGGTTGAGCTTTGGCCGGGCATCGTGTAAAGCCGCAGCATTCCCGGACAAGACCCAGACTTTCAGCAAGGCGTGAACATTATGGACGGCTTCGACCTCATCATCTTCGATTGCGACGGCGTTCTCGTCGATTCGGAAATCATCGCGGCTGAGGTCGAATCCGGACTTCTGACAGAGGCCGGATATCCGATCAGCGCCGAGGAAATGGGCGAGCGCTTCGCCGGCATGACGTGGCGCAACATCCTGCTGCAGATCGAGCGCGAGGCAAGCATCCCGTTTTCGGCCTCCCTGCTCGACAAGTCGGAGCATCTGCTCGACCTCAGATTGGCGCAGGACGTCCAAGCCATTCCGGGCATCGAATTCGCCGTCTCCAGGCTGGCAATGAAGCGCTGCATCTGCTCGAATTCGAGCACCAAGCGGCTCGACATGATGCTCACCAAGGTGGGCCTCAAGCCGCTGTTTGCGCCGAATATTTTCTCCGCCAAGGATCTTGGCCCCGACCGCGTCAAGCCGAAGCCCGACATCTTCCTGCATGGCGCAAGCCAGATGGGCGTTTCGCCCGACAAGGTCGTCGTGGTCGAGGATTCCGTCCACGGCGTGCATGCGGCGCGTGCCGCCGGCATGCGCGTCATCGGCTTTACCGGCGCCTCGCACAGCTATCCCGCCCATGCCGACAAATTGACGGATGCCGGCGCCGAAACGGCAATCTCCCGCATGAACGACCTGCCAGGCGTCGTTGCCGCACTGGCGGCCTGGGAAGGCGTTCTCTGAGGCGCCTTAGGTTCTGAGGCCGCGATCTGTGACTATGCCGACGATTCTGATCGGGACAGCGGCAGCTTCAAGCCCCGCTGACATCGGTGTTCTAGAACCTGAATAAATCGAAGCTGAGAAATGGGTTTCGCACCTCTGCGCCAATCGGCGCGGAATTGAGGACGGCAATGAAGCTGTCGTTGGATCTTTCCTTGCTAGGCGCTTAAATCATCCCTATATTGGAGATCAATTAGCAAGGGAACGCTTATGCCTGCTACCCACGCTCTCACTTTGACTGAGGCCGGTTACGTCCTGAACCGGTCCGCGACCGCTCTCAACAAGGCTGTCGATACAGGTGTTATCCGCGCGCGCCAGCGCAAGGTCGGTAGCGCTGTTCAGCGGCTTTTGGGCCCCGCAGAAATGCGTTTTTTGCTCGTCGCCGACGGCCTCGATAAGGACCTAACTCCTGCCGGCCGTCGCAGACTATACGATGCGATCCGTCAACTCTCTTTCGACGCTCATCGTGTCAGTCTCGGGGAAATCGAGCTCGACCTGGGGAAGATAGATGCAGATCTCGAAACTCGGCTTCAGCGCCTGGAAGCTTTGCGAGAGTGGGTAGACGTAGAGCGTGGAGAACCGCTGATAAAGGCTACGCGCGTTCCGGTCCATATGGTGGCAGCACTTGCCCGCGGACAGACAGTCGCGGAGATCGTCGAGGATTTTCCTTCTCTCAGCCGCGAGCAGGTCGAGGCCGCCATCGAATACGCGAAAGCATATCCGAAGCGGGGGCGACCCTATCCATCCCGCAGTCTCAAGCGATCGCTCGCCGACCTCGCCGAACTTGGGGCCTTCGATGAAGTCGACGGAGCAGCCGATGTTGCAGGCCCGCGAATAATTCCGTGACCGGCTACTTGCTGGACGAGAATGTCTTGCGTGAGTTCAGCCCGCGAGGGAACGCCAACGTCCGCAAGTGGATCGCCGGCGTCGATGACGCGGAACTGCGCCTCAGCGTAGCGACGCTATTCGAGAAGCGCCGAGGTGCTGAAATGCTCAAACGGCGCGACCCGGAACGCGCCGCTGCTATCATTCGAGGAATTGCCAACCTGGAGAAAGCGTTTGCAGATCGGATTTTGCCGGTGGACGCCCCAGTTGTGGAAGAATGGACGCGCCTGCTCGGAGCCAAGAACAAGGACCGCTGGGACTTGGCGCTTGCAGCGACTGCGCGCGTTCACCGCCTCGTGCTTGTCACGCGTAACATCAAAGATTTCGAGGGCCGCGGTACGCGGCTGCTCAATCCGTTCACCGATCCCCCGGAGCGGATCGAGCCCTAGAATAGGACATCGTCCGAAAACCGCTTCCCGCCTTTCCTGAGATTGGCTTTCCTTTTCACGCAATTCCGGACGGAAAACCGCTGCGCACTTTTCCTGGAATTGCTCTAGCTGCTCTTCTTGGTCTTTGCCGGCTGGGTGTCGAAGCCGACGTTGACGCGCACCAGGGCGCCGGAGCCGACCGGCATCTTGATGCCGTCCTTGCGGAAGACCACCTGCGTGCCAGGCGCGCCCGGCGGGATCTCGGTCGGGAATTTGGTGACCTCGGAATAGAGCACGGTCTCGCCGTCGACGACGGAGATGCGGATCGGCAGCGTCACGGGGCCCGGCGTGCCGGCCGGGCCGGTGATGAGGCGCAGCTGGGCAACGACCGTCATCGTCAGGTTCGTGTCGTTGAGCGTGCACTGGCGGGTGTAATCGCCGAAGGAAGCCTGGAAGACGATCTGCTGCGGATCGTCCTTCTTGCCCTTGGCATAGGTGCGGAAGATTGCATCCTGGTCACGCATGAAGATCTGTGGGCAGGCGCCCTGGACGACGGGAGCGACCGTGCCCTGCGCCGTCGTCGCCGTGCCGATCGAGGGATTGTTCGAAGACGGGTTGGCGGGCGCCAGCGGCATGATCTGGGCGGTGCCGTTCGACTGCGTCGCCGGCGCCGACGACTTGCTGTCGCCGCCTATACCGAGCGAGTTGCAACCAGTGAGCAAGGCAAGAAAAGATGCGGAGACGATGAGACGCGAGACCTTGCCGAGCACCATATTCCATCCCTTGTGCAAGCGTTTCTTGGAGGCCCCATGTCTTTTTCGCGGGGCCTTTCATGACGGTTTGCGATGGTCTATATCAGCGGCGTAAACAAAAATCGATTGGGTAAGCGCCGTTTTGATGCACTTTTCGCCGCCGGATGCGGGCAACCTCAACAGCATATCCGCGATGCCATGCCTGCAGGGCGGCCTCTTTTCGATTTCCAGCGGACCGGGCCACGGCTGCGCCCGGCCGGATTTCCTTCAGCGATAGATCAAGGATGACGAACGTGGACTATATCTCGACCCGCGGCGAGGCCCCTTCCCTCGGCTTTTGCGACGCCCTGCTGACCGGGCTGGCGCGCGACGGCGGGCTCTACGTTCCGCGCAAATGGCCGAGCTTTTCGAAGAAGGAGATCCGCGCGCTGCGCGGCAAGACCTATCAGGAAATCGCCTTCACCATCCTGTCGCCCTTCACCAATGGCGAGATCCCCGACGACACCTTCCGGGCGATGATCGACGAGGCCTACGGCACCTTCCGCCACCCGGCGATCGCGCCGCTCGTCCAGACCGGGCCGAACAGCTTCGTCATGGAGCTGTTCCACGGCACGACGCTCGCCTTCAAGGACGTGGCGATGCAATTGCTCGCCCGGCTGATGGACTATGCGCTCGAGAAGCGCGGCGAGCGCGCAACGATCGTCGGCGCCACCTCGGGCGACACCGGCGGGGCGGCGATCGACGCCTTCGCCGGCCGCGAGCGCACCGACATCTTCATCCTCTTCCCGCACGGCAAGGTCTCACCGGTGCAGCAGCGGCAGATGACGACCTCGTCGTCACCGAATGTGCATGCGCTTGCCGTCGAGGGTAATTTCGACGATTGCCAGAACCTCGTGAAGGCGATGTTCAACGACGTAGCCTTCCGCGACAGGGTTCGGCTTTCCGGCGTCAACTCGATCAACTGGGCGCGCATCATGGCCCAGATCGTCTATTATTTCACGGCGGCGGTGGCGCTCGGCGGCCCGGACCGGAAGATCTCGTTCACGGTGCCCACAGGCAATTTCGGCGATATATTCGCCGGCTACTGCGCCAAGCGCATGGGCCTGCCGATCGACCGGCTGGTGATCGCCACCAATGAAAACGACATCCTGGCGCGGATGCTGAAGACCGGTCGTTACGACATGAAAGCGGTCAAGGCGACGAGTTCGCCGTCGATGGACATCCAGATCTCCTCGAACTTCGAACGGCTGCTGTTCGAAGCCTATGACCGCGACGCCTCGAAGGTGCGCGCGGCAATGGAAAGCCTCAAGCAATCCAACGGCTTCGAGATCGGCGCGCAAGCGCTGAAGGCGATCCGCCGCGACTTCCGCGCCGGGCGCGCCAGCGAGAAGCAGGTTGCCGAGACGATCCGCAAGACCCATGCCGAGACCGGTTATCTGCTGGATCCGCATTCGGCGATCGGCGTCTTCGTCGCTGCCAAGAAAGAAAAGCCGAATACGCCGATGGTGACGCTTTCGACCGCGCATCCGGCGAAATTCCCCGCCGCCGTAAAATCCGCCTGCGGTATTGACCCGGCGCTTCCGACGTGGCTTGCTGATCTGATGCACAGGGAGGAGCGTTTCCAGATCATCAAACCGGAGCTGAAAGCCGTTGAGACTTTTATCGGCCAGCATGCCCGCGGCGAGACGACAGCAGGCGCAGAAAGATAGCCAATGACAGTTGAGTGCACCCGGCTGAAATCCGGGCTGACAGTAGTCACAGAGACCATGCCGCATCTTGAAAGCGTTGCGCTCGGAGTCTGGATCAAATCGGGATCGCGTAACGAGACGGACAACGAGCACGGCATCGCTCACCTGCTCGAACACATGGCCTTCAAGGGCACGGCGCGCCGCACGGCCCGCCAGATTGCCGAGGAGATCGAAGATGTCGGCGGCGAAGTCAATGCCGCGACCTCGACCGAGACGACCTCCTATTACGCCCGCGTGCTCAAGGACTACGTGCCGCTCGCCGTCGATATCCTCGCCGACATCCTGACGGAATCGGCCTTCGAGGAAGAGGAACTGGAGCGCGAGAAGCAGGTGATCCTGCAGGAGATCAACGCCGCCAACGACACGCCCGACGATGTGGTGTTCGACCGGTTCTCCGAGGCCGCCTATCGCGACCAGACGCTCGGGCGGGCGATCCTCGGCACGCCGGAGACCGTCGTCTCCTTCACGCCGCAGCAGATCCGTGGCTATCTCGGCCGCAACTACACGACCGACCGCATGTTCGTGGTCGCCACCGGCGCCGTCGAACATGAAGAATTCCTGCGCATGGTCGAGGATCGCTTCGCCAGCCTGCCGACGACCCCTTCCGCCCCGCCGGTCATGGAGCCGGCGCGTTATATCGGCGGCAGCGTGCGCGAACCGCGCGACCTGATGGACGCGCAAATCCTGCTCGGATTCGAAGGCAAGCCCTATCACGCCCGCGATTTCTACTGCTCGCAGATCCTCGCCAATATCCTTGGCGGCGGCATGTCCTCCAGGCTGTTCCAGGAGGTGCGCGAGTTCCGCGGCCTCTGTTATTCGGTCTATGCCTTCCACTGGGGCTTTTCCGACACCGGCATCTTCGGCATTCATGCCGCGACCGGCGGCGAAAACCTGCCGGAGCTGGTGCCCGTCATCATCGATGAGCTGCACAAATCGGCCGATGCGATCCACCAGAAGGAAATCGAGCGTGCCCGCGCCCAGATCCGCGCCCAGCTGTTGATGGGTGCGGAAAGCCCGGCTGCCCGCGCCGGCCAGATCGCCAGGCAGATGATGCTTTACGGCCGGCCGATCTCCAATCCGGAGATGATGGAGCGGCTGGAAGGCATCACTATCGAGCGGCTGACCGACCTCGCCGGCCGGCTGTTCTATGATACGGTGCCGACGCTTTCGGCGATCGGTCCACTGGAACAGCTCGCCCCGATGGAAGACATCACTGCCTCGCTTTCGGTCCCGGCGTCGAAGACGCTGCAGGCAAGCCGCTGAGCCGACGTCCGTCCGGCCGGGAGTGATCGATGCCAAAATCGGTTTTTCGGTTCCTGCAGCGGCAGCCGGAAGCGGTGCAGCTGGAGAACGACAGATATCTCCTGCGTCTGCCTCGCTACCAGGATTTCAACCAGTGGCACCGGTTGCGCGCCGACAGCCGCAAATTCCTGGAACCCTGGGAGCCGACCTGGCGGCGCGACGAGCTGACGGAGGGGGCATACCGCGCCCGCGTCGTCCGCGGCAAGCAGGAATATGCCTCGGGCCAGGCGGTGCCGCTGTTCATTTTCCTCAAAGACGACATGACGCTCGTCGGCGGCGTCACCATCGGCTACATCAGAAGAGGTGCGGCACAAAGCTGCATGATCGGCTACTGGATGGGCGAACGTCATGCCGGCCAGGGGCATATGTTCGCCGCTCTTCAAATGGTTATTCCTTACATCTTCACCGGGCTTGAGTTGCACCGTATCGAAGCAGCCTGTATTCCAGATAACGCGCGCAGCATCCGTCTGCTTGAAAAAGCCGGGTTTCAACAGGAAGGCTATCTGCGCGGATATTTGAAGATCAACGGTCAGTGGCATGACCATGTGATGTTTTCACGTCTCGCCACCGATACGGATAAAGGCAGGAAAACCGACAGCCGATGACAAGAGACCGCATGCTGCCCAAGTCACCGTCCGGACGAGTGATCGCGGTGATCGCAGCCCTTTTCCTGGCGGCCTTCGCCTTCGCGGCGGGCACTGCCCAGGCGGCCGAACCGGTAAAAATTTCCCGTGACGATACCGCGCTCGATCTGACAGCAACGACCGAGATCTACGCCAACCAGGGCGAGGCCTTCCAGGTTTCGACGGCGGCCGGCGCCGACGGCATCCGCCGCCGCATCGAGGTCCGGGCAAGCTCGGAGAACCATCAGGGCGACTGGGCAGTGTTTGCGCTTGCCAACGTTTCGGAAGAACAGCTTGAGCGCGTCATCGTCGCGCCGCATTTTCGTCTGGTCAATTCCAAGCTGTTCTGGCCGGATCTCGGCTCGCAGCGCATCAGCGCGATTACGCCCAGCGAAGGTTTTGCGCTCGACCGGCAGCCAAGCGACGAGGCCGACGTCTTCCGCATCACGCTGAACCCAGGCGCCGTCATCACCTTCGTCGCCGAACTGTCGACGCCGGAGCTGCCGCAGATCTATCTGTGGGAACCGAACGCCTACAAGGACACAATCAACGCCTTCACGCTCTATCGCGGCATCGTGCTCGGCATTGCCGGCCTGCTCGCGGTGTTCCTGACCATCCTCTTCGTCGTCAAGGGCACCTCGATGCTGCCGGCGACAGCAGCCCTTGCCTGGGCGGTGCTCGGTTATATCTGCGTCGACTTCGGTTTTCTCGGCAAGCTGATCAGCGTCGCCTCGGCCGATCAGCGAATATGGCGCGCCTGCGCCGAGGTGGCGCTGGCCTCGAGTTTCGTCATCTTCCTCTTCACCTATCTCAACCTCAACCGCTGGCATGCGCATCTCGGCTACGCCACGCTTGCCTGGGTGCTCGGCCTTGCCCTGCTCTTTGGCGTCGCGATCTACGATCCGTCGATCGCCGCCGGCATCGCCCGGCTTTCCTTCGCGTTGACGGCCGCGACGGGACTGCTCTTGATCATCTATCTCGGCTTCAACCGCTACGACCGCGCCATTCTGCTGGTGCCGGCCTGGGCGCTGACGCTCGTCTGGCTGTTCGGGGCGTGGCTGACGGTTACCGGACGGCTCGACAACGACATCATCCAGCCGGCGCTCGGCGGCGGCCTCGTGCTGATCGTGCTGTTGATCGGCTTCACCGTCATGCAGCATGCGTTTGCCGGCGGCGCCTTCCAGCAGGGGCTGTTTTCCGATCTCGAGCGGCAATCGCTGGCGCTGACCGGCTCCGGCGACATGGTGTGGGATTGGGACGTGGCGCGCGACCGCGTCGTCACCATTCCCGACGTGTCCGTCAAGCTCGGCCTGTCGCCCGGCGCCATGCATGGCGCGGCGCGCAACTGGCTGCCGCGGCTGCATCCCGACGACCGCGACCGCTTCCGCGCCACGCTCGACGTGCTGCTCGAACACCGCCGCGGGCGGCTGAACCATGAGTTCCGCATCCGCGCCGAGGACGGGCATTTCCACTGGCTGCTGATCCGCGCCCGACCGGTGCTCGGCTCGAACGGCGAGATCATCCGCTGCGTCGGCACGATCGTTGACGTCACCGAGCAGAAGAATTCCGTCGAGCGGCTGCTGCATGATGCGCTGCACGACAATCTGACCGGCCTGCCGAACCGGCAGGTCTTCCTCGACCGGCTGCAGTCGGTGCTGGCGCTGGCGCCGGGCGGCGACACGTTACGGCCGACGGTGATGGTGATCGATATCGACCGCTACAAGCTGGTCAATGATTCGCTGGGCGTTGCCGCCGGCGACAACATCCTGATCGCGCTGACGCGGCGGCTGCGCCGGCTGTTGAAACCGCAGGACACGCTGGCGCGGCTTGCCGGCGACCAGTTCGGCCTCATCTTGGTTTCCGAGCACAATCCGGCCAAGGTCGCTGATTTTGCCGATGCGATCAGCAAGGCGATCATGGTGCCGATCAACTTCGCCAATCGCGAGATCATCCTGACCGCCTCGGTCGGGCTTGCCTCCTGGGTGGACCGGCAGGAGAGCGCCACCGGCCTGCTCAGCGATGCCGAGCTTGCGATGTACCGGGCAAAACGGGCCGGCGGCAACCGCGTCGAGCCGTTCCAGCCCGCCTTCCGCGATTTCGGCACCGACCGGCTGCAGCTGGAAACGGATCTGCGCCGCGCCATCGAGCGCAAGGAATTGTCGATGGTCTACCAGCCGATCGCAAGGCTGGAGGATGTCGAGGTCGCCGGCTTCGAGGCGCTGATGCGCTGGGAACATCCCAAACGCGGCTATATCCCGCCATCGGAATTCATCCCGATTGCCGAGGCCTCCGACCTTATCGGCCCGCTCGGCATGTTTGCACTGGAACAGGCGACCAACGATCTGATGAGCTGGCAGCACCAGACCGGCGAATTGCCGATCTTCGTCTCGATCAACCTGTCGAGCGTGCAGCTGCTCAACAACGAGCTCTATGACGACGTGCGTTCGGTTCTCGCCAAGACGCATTGCCAGCCCTCGCGCCTCAAGCTCGAACTGACGGAATCCATGGTGATGGAAAATCCGGAACAGGCCAGGCTCGTGCTGCAGAAACTGAAGGAAGCCGGCATCGGCCTGGCGCTCGACGATTTCGGCACCGGATATTCGTCGCTCGCCTATCTCACCCGCTTTCCATTCGACACGATCAAGCTCGACAAGACTTTGGTGCGCGACAGCAGCGACAAGAAGGCGATCGTGCTGAGATCCGTGATATCGATGGCACGCGAACTCGACATGAAGGTGGTGGCGGAGGGGATCGAATCCAACGAGGATGCGATCGAGCTTGCCAAGATGGGCTGCAACTACGGCCAGAGCTATCTTTTCGGCCCGCCGATCCCTTCGGAATCGGTGCTGCGGCTGCTTCGGGACCGGTTTCCGCTGACGAAACGCGCCTGAGCGGAACCGCTGGTCTCGTCGGTTTCCTCGGTCGCAACAAAAGGCCGGCTTCGGCCCGCGGCGAACATCTGTTGGTTGTTGAAGGATGCGGCTACTTTGCGCCCCCTTGTCGGCCACAGAGGGGATCTTGCCTTCGCCCGGAAGCTGACATTACGGTGACCACCTGGAGTTCATAGTCGCGCCACAACCGGCCATTCCCGCAAGTTCTGTGTGCCTCAGGCCCGGCTCGCCCGAACGCTCAGCCACCGATCATGGGGCCTTCCGACGTACCGGCGTACCTCGCTGACGATCCAGCCGGCGTCTGTGAGTGCGGACCGCAGGGCAGACTCGCGCCAATACGTCTCGACGTAGCGCCGGGGCGCTGCAGAACTGCCGTGTGTGGACACATCCTCGCCTTCGCCCTCTCTCACCGAGGCGTGCAGTCGCCCACCGGTCCGGGTCGCCGCGGCAAGCCGTCCAAGCACCGTGCCGAAATCCTCGCGCCCGACATGAATCAGGCAGGCGCAGGCCCAGATCCCGTCATACGGCGTGCCGGGACGCTGCGGGTCGGCCAAGTCATCGGTCAGCGGGTCCAACAGGTCGGCTTCGAAGCCATTTTCGCGAAGCAGTTCGACGAAACCCTTTGCAATGTCGGTGCGCCGGACGCTCATTCCCCGCTCCTCAAGCTCAAGTGCATCTCGCCCGCCACCGCTTCCGATCTCCAGCACCCTGCCCGAGCCGCCCAGCTCGGTCACGAACGCATCGATCTCTGTCGCGACCCATTCGGGCATTGCCGCGGCCTCGGCAGCGTACTCCGCCGCGACCGCATCATAGGACCGCACGGTATCCAGGTCGGTGCCCATCCTAGCGCTCCTCCTTCAAGACAAGAGGCCTGGTGAGCGAGAGGCCCATCAGCCCGTTGCGCCCTTCACACTTTGGCAGTTGGTGACATCGCGGACGATTTGCTTGCGAACTTTAGCAGAAATGCGGTCAGAGGCACCACCGACCGAGCCAATGCTGCCGGGCGGCAATGCGCCCTCATAATGGTCATCGAGCCACCCTTCGCAGTTGCTGCAAAGCGGACATGACGCAGTGACAACGCGGGTCGCAGTTGCGCCAAAAGCCGCCATTCCGCCCCATGCGGGTGATTAGATCACGAATTCCTCCTCGTACTTCTGTGGCTCGGGAACGACCGTAACCTCCACCGGCACGATCCAATTGGCCGCGTAGCTCTCGCAGTCGGAACGCTGGAGCTCGGGCTGCACGCACCCCGCCCCATCGATCGCGCGACATCGCAGTATATATCGCCCCACTTCTTCAGGGGTCCACATGTACTCCCACAAGCGCCATGCAAAGGGACGTTCCGTTTCAAGGAGCCTTCCCTCGCGCCAGCCCCTGCCATCTCCGGTGCAGACCTGCACCTGCCGGATAGCAGCCTCTCCGCTCCAGGCGGCTCCGAAAATCCGGTACGGTTGGCCGGCGATGAGATGCGCCCCCTGTACGGGACGCGCGATCTGCGCTTTGACCTCCATCTCCGCAAGGGGGACCAGCCGGGGTTCCCCGAGGCTGCGCTCCCAACGGAAATAGTCGCGCGCCTGCCAGTAGCCAAGGAAGGGTTGTTCCACAACCGTGATATGCGTGATCCACTTGACCCAAGCCATGCCGAACCAGCCGCCCACGACCGCGCGTAGCGGGTAGCCGTGATCGCGCGTCAACGGCTCCTCGTTCATCGAGTAGGCAAGGATCGTGCTGTCAGCGATGGCCTTCTCAAGCGGTAAACTGCGCGCAAAAGCGATGGGGCCGGGAGAAGCCGTTTTCTTGTTCGTGTCGACGACGCCGCTGTCTGCGCCTATGAGCAGAACCTCACGCGCGGTTCGCTTAACGCCCGCCATTTCTAAAATCTCGCGCAGAGAAACACCTGTCCACGCGGCATTGCCGACGGCTCCGTTTTGCCACTGCAACCCCTCCTTCGGCGGCTCATAGTAGACGCGCCCGTTCCCTGCGCACTCGACGACGGCGGTGAAAGTCGTGCTCCGCATCGCCTTGATGCTGTCGAGGTCAAGTTCGATCGGCCGCTCCACCGCCCCGCCAACGCGCAATCTCCAGTCTCGCGCATCGAGGTCCGGCGACGGGAAATGGTTTCGCACGAAGAACAGCTCGGTTGGGATCAGCCAATCGGAGAGCGACGCAAACGGAAACTCGATGTTCTGTGGGGATTTCTGTCGAACTATCAGACTGGGTTGCTGTGGTGTCGGCATCGTCCTCGTCTCCCCTTTCAAGAGCACAACGTTGGCACTCGGTCGCGCGAATTCCGGTTCGATCACACCGCCCCTCGCAGCGTGTCTGTCGCGTTCCGCCTTCGGCCGCATTCTAGCACATACCGCACGTTCCTCGGATCGACCTCGAACGGCAGCAAAGGGCCCGAATGCTGCTATGGGCCCACGTCTCTTTGGCGCCCGCTTGTCGTTCAGGCACTGCCGCTGGAGAAGACCAGCAACGTATTGTTGGTAGGCATCTCGATCGTCTCGCGGAGATTAAGTCCAGCGGCCTCACCCACTTGTTCAAGATCAGCGATATCACGCACCCCCCAGGATGGGTTGCGCTCCTTTAGAGCCGCGTCGAAAGCAGCGTTCGAGGGGGCGTTGTGTGCCCCGTCGCGCATGAATGGGCCGTAGAGAAGAAGAAGCCCACCAGCGTGAAGCAAACGGCCAGCTCCTGCGAACAATCCTAAGCTTGCCGCCCACGGCGCGATATGGATCATATTGATCGACACGATGGCGTCAAAATGCGCCGTTTGTTCGACGCCCCATTGTCCTGAGCACACATCAATATCCCGCGGTGCCAGCACATTCTTCAGCCCTGCGAATTTGATCCAGCTTGACGTACTGGTGCGGGCGTCGGCATCCGGATCGCTCGGCTGCCAGGTGAGGTTGGGCATTGCTCCCGCAAAACACACGGCGTGCTCGCCGGTCCCGCATCCAATCTCCAGCACGGCTCCACGTGTTGGAAGGACACGTTTTAGGACTGCGACGATCGGCGCCGAATTTCGCGCAACGGAAGGTGAGAACATGCGCTGGTCGGCGCTTATGTCGCGCTGTTCCAGCGCAACAGGTGAACGGTCCTTCTTCTCTGGGGGCATTGGCCTTGAATCCCCTTTGGCGATGTCTCCCACCTTATAGCTGAAATGATGGGACAGAAACCAAGGATTTCGGACTTACGAAGGGGGTCGCCGGCGCGCGCGTTCGGGCGAGGGCGACCGAAGGTCCACTTCGCGTCAGATCACGCGCCCGCCAGGCTCAGGGTCTGCTTTCGAAAATCCGAGCCCGGAAGCCGACCGACGGCTTTCAGTCCCGTAGCGGTCGTTTACCCAAGCCGAGCCGATGTCCGTTGTTGGTGCAATCCGGTCGAAGACGCGCGGCGCTGTGGAGATGCCGCCTTTGCACTGATCTACTTCGCGCTCGCGGAAGCTTACTCATTGTCGACCGCTTGTTGAGGACTTGAAACCAGCTATCTCAAGCCGGAAAATATCTGGAATGTTGAGGAGCACTCGATGACGAAGCATCGGATCTATTCAGTCAGCGTCGCGAGCGTCTATCCCCACTATGTCGCCAAGGCAGAGAAGAAGGGGCGGACGAAGACGGAGGTCGATGACATCATCTGTTGGCTGACGGGGCATAGCCAGCAGAGCCTGGACGATCAATTGGCTGCGAAGACCAGCTTCGAGGATTTCTTTGCGCAAGCGCCTCAGATGAATCCCTCCCGATCGTCGATTACAGGCGTGATCTGCGGTGTCCGCGTGGAAGACATCCAGGAAAAGACGATGCGGGAAATCCGCTGCCTGGATAAATTGATCGACGAACTCGCGAAGGGGAAAGCGATGGAGAAAATCCTGCGGAAATAGCCGGGAAACCGTGTCGCGGCAGCGGGATCACCCACGGCACACCCGCAGAATCCGGCACCGTCCCGTCCAGGAATGACGAATGTTCACTGGCGCGGAGCAAGACCATCGAGCAGGAAGTCGAGGCCCTTCCTGAAAGCGCCGTCCCAATCATTGTCCAGCAGCAGACGAGAGCGTTCGATCGTCGGGTAGTGCTGGCTCAGACCTGTCAGGCGCTGCTGCGCGGCCGCCCTGTCTTCGTCCGAGAGATCGAAGTTCGCCCGGGTGATGGTCGCGCCGATCACATAGTTCCAAAGCGACCAGATCGCGACGTTCAAATCCGCATCAGTGACACCGGCTCCGGACAAGGTCTTGCTCAGCAGTTCCAGCCGGCTGAGGATGTTCGGGCCGAGCGCCCGGCGCGGTAGCAGCGAGGCCGACCAAGGATGGCGCAGCATGCTGGCGCGCCAGTCTTCGAGCATATGAACGATTTCCCCGCGCCAGTCTCGATACTCGACGATGTCAGACGGTCCGCGATATTCGAGCACCGAATCCAGCGCCAGATCGAAGACCTTTTCCTTGTTGTCGACGTGCCAATAGAGGCTCATCGCGCCCGAGCCGAGGCGATCGGCCAGCCGGCGCATCTTCAGTCCGTCGACGCCCTCGGCGTCCAGCAGCTCCACCGCAGTCGCCACGATCCGTTCCAGCGAGAGAGGCGGCTCACTGCGCGGCTCCTGCCCGGACTGAGGTGACTCACTTCTCCGGCCAGACCCCTTGCTCTCACCGCCGCTGCGTTTTGCTGCCATTCGTCTTCCTTACCGATCAGACGTCGATCTAAGCCGACAATGCTGGGAATGTCGATCCTGACCGATTGACTCGTACGACGTACGATGCAATCTAATCGTACGCTGTACGAGTTGTATCATAGAGGCGATAGAGATTCATCCTGCAGGCCACGAGGATCCGTCGCACGCAGCCCTGAGAAGCCAAGAGAAAATCATGTCACCCGCGATCAAGCATTTCATTATCGGAGGATTCATCATCATGACCATCAGCGTTCCCACTGCGACGAGAGCCAATGACGATCTCAAATTGATTATCGTCAATCCAGAAAACCTCTACGACCCCTCGCCGAATGGCTACAGCACGGCGGTGATCGTGCCCCGCCAAGGCCGGCTGGCCTATATCTCCGGACAGGGCGGCCAGGATAGCGCGGGAGCCTTGTCGCCCGATTTCGCCGTCCAGGTGAAGCAGGCTTATGCGAATTTGCGCACCGCCCTCGATACGCTCGGCGCACGGCCGGATCAGGTCGCCAAGCTGACGGTTTTCGTGGTCGATCACGATATGTCCAAGCTCGAGGTGCTGACCAGCAACGTCAAGGACATGTTCGGCGAAGCACTGCCGGCGCAGACGCTGATTCCCGTTCCCAAGCTTGCCATCGATCCCATGCTCTTCGAGGTCGAGGCAGTGGTCGTCCTGGAATAGCGGCGGATTGAGACAAATCGGGTTTTCAGGGGTGGTGCGTAAATCTTTGTCAGGCGCGCCACCTTCCCTCTATCGATGGCCATTGACCAACGGCCTGGGATGTGCGCCACTCATGGCTTGTACAAGGAAAATCCCATGCTCAAGTTTCTGCTCGCCCTCTCGATGGGTGTTTTTTGCGTATCGTCGCTTCAGGCCGGCGATATCGCTCCGGTGACCAAAAGCTGCGAGCCGGGGGCAAAACAGGCGCAATGCGAGCGATGGGTCACGGATATCAAGAAAGCCGTCGAGCTGGCGTATAAGGGCGACCACGGTGCACAGGTGACCGTTGCCTTCTGCCTGTCCACCGGTTGCCATGGTGCCGTCGCCATCGACAAGGTCGCTTCCTGCAGCTGGCATCTGGTCATTGCCAATTCGGGCGTTGCGACAGTGCTCGACGCTTCCAATCTCAGGAACACCTGCCGGCCGATGACGCCAGCTGAGAAAGACCAGGCCCGCGCCTCGTCCCGCGATCTCGTCCGGAAGATCTACAAGCGCCCGATGGTCGCGACCGACCAGATGTAATCTGGTTGGGGTGCCGGCTCTGGGCGCAACGTTTGCGTGAAAATAAATCTCATTGCTCTCCCGGCTTTCGCCGCTATTCTCCACCCAAAGAAAATCGGGCCAAAGAAAATCGGCCAAAGAAAACCGGGAGGACGACTGATGATCCTGCACTGCGTATTCCTGCGGTTGAAGACCGCGATGACGAGCGAAGACAAGCAGTCGCTGTTTGCGGCGATCGTCGCCCTGAAACAGGTCATTCCCGGCATATTGGATATTAAATACGGGCCGAATGTCTCGCCCGAAGGATTGCATGGCGGCTTCGTCGACGGGTTTGCCGTAACCTTTGAAAGCGCCGAGGCGCGCGACGCCTATCTCATTCATCCCGAGCACGTGACGGTGGGCGAGCGCATCGTCTCGTCGACGGATGGAGGCCTTGCCGGCATCCTGGTCTTCGACCTCAATTTGTAAGGGCCGCAGGATAACCTGCAGCCCTTAATCCTCAGCTCGATTTCGCCATGGCGGCGGCGAGCTGATCGACATTGTATTTGAACATCTTCTCATAGGTCGGCGCCGGCCCCTTGGCGTCGGACAGGGATTCGACATAGAGCTCGCCGCCGGGCTCGGCACCGGTTGCCTTGGCGACCTGCTTGACCAAGCGCGGATCGTTGGAATTCTCGAAGAAATAGGCCTTCACGCGCTCGCCGTTGATCTGTTCGATCAGCTTGGCGACGTCGGCGGCCGAGGCCTCGCTTTCGGTGGACAGACCGAGCGGCGCCAGGAAGCTGACATTATATTCGCGGCCGAAATAGCCGAAGGCATCATGGCTGGTCAGCACCTTGCGGCGATCGTCCGCCACCTTATCGAATTTCGCATGGGCATAGGCGTTCAATTCATCCAGCGTCCTGGTGTACTTCTCGGCATTGACCTTGAAGGCGGCGGCGTCCGAGGGATCGGCCGACGACAACGCCTTTTCGATATTGGCGACCCAGACTTTGACGTTGACGGGGCTGTTCCAGACATGCGGATCGGTGATTTCCGCGCCGTCCTCTTCCATGGTGCGGGTGTTGATGCCTGCGGAGACGGTGACCGGTTTGCCCTTATAGCCCGAGGCGGTGATCAGCCGGTCCATCCAGCCTTCCAGCCCCTCGCCGCTGACGAAGGTCACTGCAGCCGCCTTCAAATTCTTCGCATCGGCCGGCGACGGCTCGAATTCATGGGGGTCGCCGTTCGGCCCGACGAGGCTCGTCACCTTGACGTGTTCGCCGCCGACCTGTTTGACGACATCGGCAAGCACGGTGAAGGAGGCCACAACCTTCAGTGTCTCGGCGGAGGCGGGCATGGCCGACAGCGCCATGAAAGCGGGGATTGCTGCGGAGAGAAGCAGTCTGTGCGGTGTCATCGAAGTCTCCTTGAGATCAGCCCTTCAAATGCGGGCGGGGAAAGACGCGCCGGGCCAAGCCGGAGGGCGCGAAAAGAATGGAAAAGCCGTAGAAGATCGCCGCCGTCATGATGATCGTCGGGCCGGAGGCGAGCTCGAGATGATAGGAGGCGATCAGGCCGAGATAGCCGGATGCGGCCGCACTGACGGCCGATATCGCCATCATCACGGGCAGACTGCGCGACCAGAGCTGGGCGACGGCTGCCGGCAGCATCATCAGGCCGACGGCCATCAGCGTGCCGAGCGCCTGGAAGCTGGCGACGAGGTTCAGCACCACGAGCAGCAGGAAGAGCAGGTGATAGACCGGTCCTCGCCCGCCGACGGCGCGCAGGAATCCCGGATCGAAACATTCGGCCACCAGCGGCCGGTAGATGAAGGCGAGGATGACCAGGGTCAGCGAAGTGATCGCGCCGATCAGATAAAGGGCCGGAGCATCGATCGCCAGGATGGTGCCGAAGAGCACATGCAGGAGATCGATATTCGAGCCGCGCAGCGAGACGATCAGCACGCCGAGCGCCAGCGAGGCGAGATAGAAGCTGGCAAAGCTCGCATCCTCCTGCAGCACGGTCATCCGGCTGACGGCGCCTGAAAGCAGCGCCACCGACAGGCCGGCAATCAGGCCGCCGAGCCCCATCGCCGTCAGTGACAGCGAGCCGGCGACGAGGTAACCGATGGCAGCCCCCGGCAGCACGGCGTGGCTCATCGCATCACCCATCAGGCTCATGCGCCGCAGCATCAGGAAGACGCCGATCGGGCCGGAGCCGAGCCCAAGGCAGAGGCAGGCGATGAGCGCCCGGCGCATGAAACCGTAATCGGCAAAGGGCGCGAGGAAGAGATCGTAAGCCGTCATGCCGCCGGCGCCTCTTCGGGTGCGCAGGCATTGGCATCCTCATCCCAGCGCTCGGCCATGGCGCGGGCCTTGAGGAGATTGACCGAGGACATGACGTCTGCGGTCGCACCCCAGCCGACCAGCTCGCGCGCGAGCAGCAGGGTTTGCGGGAAATGGGCGCGGACGAGCTCGAAATCGTGCAGCACGGCGATCACCGTGCGGCCCTCGCCATGCCAGCGGCTGACGATATCGATGAGATCCCTGGTCGTGCGGGCATCGATCGCCGTAAACGGCTCGTCGAGCAGAATGATGCCGGCATCCTGCAGCAGCAGCCGGGCAAAGAGCACGCGCTGGAACTGGCCGGCCGAGAGCGAGCCGACATGCCGCCGGCCGAAGCCTTCGAGGCCAACGGCCGAGAGCGCCTCCCCCGCCCTTTTCACCTCGGCGGGCGCGATGCCGCCGAAGGCGCCGGTCTTCTTCCAGGCGCCGAGCATGACGGTGTCGATCACCGAGATCGGAAAGCGCCGGTCGATCTCGGCCGCCTGCGGGAGGTAGCCGAATTCCGCCCGCCCCAGCCGATGCTCGATCCTGCCTTCGGCCGGGCGAAGCTCGCCCATGATCGCCTTCAGCAGCGTCGACTTGCCCGCCCCGTTCGGCCCGGCAATCGCCGTCAGGCTGCCTGAGGCGAAGGCGCCGGAGACATGATGGACGGCGGGGTGCCTGTTATAGGCGACGGTCAAATTCTCGAGACGGATCAGCGTCATGGCAAGACAACCGCCCAGTGGATCGCCAGCCAAAGGAGCGTAATGACCAGCGCCATGCCGATCACCCTCGAGAATGCCGACTGTCCCAGCAGGCTGACGGAGGGGCGGTCGGGGCTCGGGGGCATGGCGCATCCTATAATGTAATAACATTACCGTTATGTTATAACGATTGCGGCGAGATTGAGGCGAGGCTGGGCATTGCGCACACAATTGAAAAGGGCGACCGAATGGCCGCCCTTCATGTGTCGGGATGTCTGTTATAGTGTTTTGGGATGTGACCATTCGAGCGCTCGGCGGCCCCTTGTATCTGCATGTTAGATTTTATGTGCGATGGAAGCGATTGAGCCTCTGGCTGGGTGGCCACCCAGCCAGAGGCGTGACGAAGTCGCCCGTTTCCCCCTCCGGTTACAACCGTGGATGAGCAAGGGATCTTCGTCATCGTCACGTACGACCGAATAGTCGCTTGGCTTCAACCGCACGCACAAGGCAGGTTACCGTGAACAGAGTTATATGTGGAGTGGATGTTTCGAAGGACTGGCTGGATGCGTTTATCCGCCCGTCCGGGGTTTTTGAGCGTTTCAGCAACGATGCGGCCGGCATCGGTGCGCTGGCTGCGCTCTGCCGGGAGCAGGGTGTCGAGCTCGTCGTCATGGAGGCG
>NZ_JBIXJN010000038.1:0-34363 GCF_052871115.1 Rhizobium sp. LARHSG275
GAAAGTATGTGGTGATCTACACGGTCAGCGAGACAGACGTTTTCATTTTCCGCCTTCTGCACTCTGCTCAGCAGTGGCCGTAAAAATGGGGTTTTGGCGCGTGAGCACGCGCCAAAACCTTCTCATTTTCTTTTCTTTGCGAGAATGCCTCTGATCTCTGCTGCGACCTCAGCGTGGGGTATGCCTGGGCTCGTATCCTCCATCGCCTCCCTAACTTTGCTACGAAACCACTGGTCGTAAGTCTCAGGGTCGGTCGTTAGGCCTGCTGGGAGCGCGCCTTCTTTTTCAATTCGGGTGAGGAGAATCCTTACCGCGTCTGAGATTGTAAGGCCGAAGTTTGCCAGTACCTCTGAGGCATTTTGCTTCAGCTGATCATCGATACGAACGTGAAGCATTGAAGTTTGAGTGCTCATTTGGGTCTCCTTGGTGCCGACGTTGTATCTCAATTGAGATACAAATGCAAGAGACAAGTCAGATCGCGCCCTAAAGTTCCAACTTAGTTCGTCATCGACTTAGCCTTCCCGTTGCTAAAAGGGTGATCCTGAAAGCACCGTTTCTTCCTATCTTGCGGGACTATCACTTCCGCGATGGGAAGGGCAAAATGGTTGAAGCTTCACCAGGGATGCGATCCGGAGCGGTATCACGAAGCTTGAGGCCTATGACTTCCGCATTTCTTGAGAACCATCCTGGCGGCAAGGCGGTAAGGTTTTCTATGTCGCCTGCCTTCATGGTGAATTCTACGCTCAGGAGGTCCGATTTGCTGCGCACGGCAGAGTCGACGATCAGCTGCAGGGCGTTGGCAAGAACTGTCGGCTCCGAGATTGGCCAGTTCTTGTCCAGAGGCTCTTCCCGGCTCCATCCCTTGGCCGAATACAGCTTATACAGTGACGTCGCATGGTCAGTAGGGATGATGTCCAGATCCGAAAGGCGCCGTATCTGCGCTTTTACCGAAACCCGCCAGCGCTCCTTCAGGGACAGCAGAGACGCAAGCGACGCGCTCTTTACCTCATAGGAATATGTCGTTGCGGGCATCAGGAATGCGCTCGCAAACCGAAACGCCTGGCGCTCGATTTCCTTGAGATCCTTTTTCAGCTCTTCCTCGGAAACGTGGCGATGCAGGATCGCATGACCGAGTTCGTGCGCAGCATCCATCTGCCGGCGCGGGAACGACATCTTGTCCGTGGACAGCAAAATATGCGGCCGATTGCCTCCTTGAGCCCAGCTGCACAGGCCATCCAGCTTTGAAGTCCCCATCTCAATGGAACCGACAATGCATCCGATCCGCTCGAGCAGCGGCATCATATCAATGCAGGGTCCATCACCAACGCTCCAATGCGTGCGCAGGTCAGAGGCGATCTGCTCGATGTCCTCGTCGCGGAGCTGCTTATAGGAGGCACCCTGTAATACGTCCGGAATATCGACCTCCGGGAAATCCACATAATGCTCCACGATACTGCTGATTTCCTGCAGCCAGTGCATCTGGGATTCCTGGTAGTTCAGATCTTTCACCAAGGTCGATGCCAAGGTGCGGTAAAACAGAGGCCGGTCGCTGTTGGCGACCGGTCTAAGAAAAAACTCTCTGCGAACGTGAAGGTGAGCTGCCAACTCAGCTAAGGCATCGGCATCAGGGGCGCTGGTCCCGTCCTCCCAGCGGGTGACCGTGCTGGGGTTGACGCTGATCAGGGTGGCCAATGCCTTCTTGCTTATAATTCTTCGTGCTGCTCTCGCCTCGATCAATCTTTCAGGGACGAATCCCGGAGTTCCTACACGCATGCATTTCCTTCCCCGGCTTTATCAGCACGGGTCACTTCGTATCTCTGTCGTTGTCATTGGCGCCGTCAGGCTGCTCTGGTGGTACAAATGGTTTGATCGTCTTCTTCAAACTGATGATCGGTTTCTTCGCACCAGCACCAGACGACGGCGCCGGAGCGATTACCGGCTCATCGGCATAACCTTCAAGGTATTTGTCGAGCGGCTCGTAGAAAAGATATTGCTCGTAGGCCGCATCGATCACACCGATGGCGAATTCGCTGATCTTTCCGCCCCGCTCACGGTCACGAGCCACAAGGAACAGGACAAAAATGTCGCCGGTCTTGGGCCCTGTTCCATCAAGGTCGAGGCGCGGGGAGAGGTAGTAGTTGAGCGTTACGCCAGCCTTGCGCGACACGTTCTTCACGGGCAGCGCTTTCGGCTCCGGCATGGCTGCAAGACCGAAGATGATCCCCTGCCCGTTGACCTCAAACCGCATGAAAGGCTGGAAGATCTTCAAATCGGTGAGTGGGATGATGCCGTTTTCGAGCAACTTGCCACCGTGAAGTTCACAGGTTTCCCGAAACGCCTTCTCCATCATGCGAAAGCGGGCATGCCCCTCCAGTTCTCGGCTTGGCTTGGGGTCGAGGCCTGCGTGGTCGCGTACCATCGTAAAGGCCTTGAGTGCGGAAGCGCTCAACCGGTCTTCCAGATCGAGGAAGAGATTCTTGAACAAGGCCGGCGGGAACCGTCTTTTGATATAGTGCTCCACAGTGCGCTCCGCGTCGAATTGCAAAATACAGGATTTATATATTAAAAAATTGCGTAAAGAGCAAGTGGGTATAATGATCCTCAACCTATCATCACCGGAAAACTCATGGGCACGTCTCTCCGTGACCAGGCTCTATTCCGCCGCGGCCGTGCCGCAGCTCCACGGAGCCCCGGTTCGGGTTTCCGCCGACGAGCGGTGACGCGGTGACGATCCTTCGTGCATCCGGCATCCTTGCCGGGAGATGACGCGCGATTGCGCGAGTTCGTTTGCCTGGTGGGGGAACCGAGGGCCTTGCCCTTCTCGCCCCCAAAATAGCCTTCCGCCCAGCTTCCTCCACTGCGCTTGCGCTGCGTTCCGTGCAGCTGGTTCCCCGCGAAGGCTATTTTCCCCCTCCAACCCACCGCTCGCGCGGCCCCGGGAAGCAGGACGAGGTCCTGCTTCGCAGTCCAAAAAGGAAAGGACAAGGGAATGTGCGAACCTACTTTCGAGGAATGGTTTTTCAGCTTCGCGGGGGAGCTGGCGCGACTCAACGCCGACTTGCCGGATTTCGATGCCGCCTATGACCGGTATTTTCCGGCCTATGAAGACGGTATTTGCGGCGGTACATGCGCCCGTCACGTCGCCGGGATCGGCTCGGCCGCCGTCTATGCCGACGAGTGGGAGGACGCCGAATGATGCGCTTCGCTCCCTCCCGCGAATTCTACATCCCGAGCGGTTCCGTTAAGATCGCCGACAAGGCCAGCGACGGCATTGTCTATATCTACACCAGCCATAAGGGACGACCCGCCGCCATGGCCTTCCACGGCAAGGCCGCAAAGCCCGACTGGCATCATAGCTTTGCCAGCACCGAGGCCCGCGAACACAAAATCCGCCAGCATTTCGAGGGGCGGCGGCGCTGGTCGGAATGGAAGCAGGAGCGTCGCGACGAGCGCAAGAAACCGCACGGTTTCGAGACCGGCCATGTCCTTTATGCCTCATGGGGTTACGACCAGACCAACATCAATTTCTATCAGGTGACCGCCATCATCGGCGCACACATGGTCGAGGTCCGCGAGGTCGGACAAATCTCTGCCGACAAGGGCGATGAACCCTGGATGACCGGCAAGGTCGTTCCCCATCTGGACGCCTTCACCGGCCAGCTCCTGCGCCGCCGCGTTAACGGGCGCTCCAAATCTGTGCGCATCGACAATGTGCGAACCGCCTTCCTTTGGGACGGTCGCCCGATCAACTGGACCGGCTACGCCTGACGGCCGCCCCTCCCCCACTGATATTTTCCGATCACACCAACATGAGGACCAATCCCATGAACGTTATCACCATGCCCGAAACTGCCGAAACCATCGCCATCGAGGTCGCCGCAGCGGCCCCGGTTACCTCCCTCATGCATGACACACAGCAGATTCCGCTTTCCAAGTTGGTCGCCAGTTCGAAAAACGTGCGCAAACGCAATGCCGCCATGACCATCCCGGAACTTGCAGCCAGTATCGAGGCGCATGGGCTGATCCAGAATCTGACCGTCAGGAAGACCACTAGGGGCAATAAGTACGAGGTGGTTGCGGGAGCGCGGCGCTTTGCTGCCCTGCTCCACCTCGTCGCACAGGGCAAGATCGACAAAAGCGCCGTCATTCCGTGCAATCTGCGCAGCGGCGAGGCCAACGACACGGAGGTTTCCCTTGCCGAGAACACGCAGCGCGAGGCCATGCACATCTGCGATGAGATTCTGGCCTATCGTCAGCTGATCGAGGAAGGCATGACCCCGGAGACCATCGCCGCCCGTTTCGGCCAGTCGGTCGTCACCGTGCGCCAGAGGCTCAAGCTTGCCAATCTTTCCCCTAAAATTCTAGGGGCTTTGCGCGACGATGCAATCCGTATTGATCAGGCCAAGGCTCTGGCGATCAGCGACGACCACGACGCACAGGACCGGGCATGGTTCGACACACAGTCATGGAACCGTGATCCGCATTCGCTTCGCGCCATGCTGACCCGCGATCATGTCCGTAGCACTGACAAACTTGCCCTGTTCGTCGGGGTCGAGGCTTACGAAGCGGCGGGTGGCACGATCGCGCGTGACCTGTTTTCCGAGGCCGATAGCACCTTCCTGACGGATCGAGCCTTGCTGACAAAGTTGGCAAAAAAGGCGCTCGAACAGAAAGCAGAATCCCTGAAAATCAGGGGATGGAAATGGGTTGATACCAACCTCGGAACATCGGCCATCCATAATGGCGGTTTCGCCCGTATCTTCCCTATCAGCCATGCCCCGACCGAAGCCGAGCAGACCGAGCTTGCCGGTCTTGTCGAACAGTTCGATGAGATCGCGGGCCGGATCGAGGACTATGCCGATGGCGATCCGGCCATTGATGCCGACGAGGCCGAACTTGCCCGGATCGAACAGCGCATCGAGGATATCAAGAGTGCGGGAAAGGTCTACGATGCCGAGGAAAAGGCGCTGGCCGGTTGCATCGTCACCATTGCGCACGATGGCACCATGCATATCGAGCAGGGGCTTGTTCAGCCCGACGATCTGGCCGCGCTGCGCGCCTTGCGCAATCCGGACGCCGCAAACGGTGATGCCGGTCAGGATGATGAAAGCGTGAGTGCTGGAACCATCCCTGCCGTTTCTGCAAGTGCAAAGCATGGCGACGACGAAACCGACGAACAGCCCATGGCCTTTTCCGCCGCGCTGATCGAGGAACTGACGGCGATCCGCACCGCCGCCATGCGCAATGAACTGACTCAGCGGCCCGAACTGGCGCTTGCCGTCATGCTCTATCCGCTCGTCCTGAAAACCTTCCTGACCGGGAACGGCTATTGGCGGATCGGTTCCGCCATCGAGATCAACGGGCAGGTGAAAGACCTCGCCCCTTCGATCAAGGAAACGGACGCTTGCGATGCACTCAACGAATGGACCCGCATCCACGAAACGTGGGGCTATAAGCTACCCGGTAATCCGGGCGATCTTTGGGAATGGCTGT
Organism: Rhizobium sp. LARHSG275; assembly: GCF_052871115.1. Classification (NCBI taxonomy): domain Bacteria; kingdom Pseudomonadati; phylum Pseudomonadota; class Alphaproteobacteria; order Hyphomicrobiales; family Rhizobiaceae; genus Rhizobium; species Rhizobium sp. LARHSG275. The sequence goes on from NZ_JBIXJN010000038.1 coordinate 5,494, forward strand.
TGGAGCAGCCATTGCACGGTCTTCTCGAACTGCTGGCGGTCGTCACCGCCGCCAATATCAACGCCGTCGAGGCGAAGCACGATCATGACCGCGAACGGCTGGCCCATGCCGATCAGCTGGCCGCAGCCCTGAAACTCGACATGAACAAGCATTGGGAGGCGAGAGCCCCCTTCCTCTCCCGTTTGTCCAAGGCGCAGATTGCCGAGGTGATGGAAGACGCCGGTTGCGCGAAATGCGCCATCAAAGCGACGACCAGGGCGCCGAAGACCGAGGCCGTGGAGCTGGCGGAAAAGGCCCTTGCCGGAAAAGCGTGGCTTCCCGTTCCCCTGCGCTCGCCCATCGAGGACGCGCAGGAAGGCGAATAAAGCCGCACCGCTGGCGATCGCCGCCGAATAATATGGATTGGGCTACAACCGGCTTCTTTTCCTATTAGTCTCATCCGGCGCGTTTCCGCGCCGGGTTTTGCTTATAAAAAGATAGCTGCTTATAATCTGTTTTATTATTATTTCATTTGTCGCCGGGCTGGTTCTGGTCGGGATCGACCCGCCCTGAACCAGTTGAGAGGCGCCCGCGCCCCGCCTCTCAATCTCTCCACCCACCCCTTCGTCTTCCGGGTGAGTGACCACTAAAAGATGCCACTGCAGATTTGCACCTTGCAGAATCAGTCCGAATCGCAGTTTCATGTAACGATGAGCACAGCGAAACCAGTCAGAGAAAAAGTGGCAGCCCATCGCCAGCGTTTGCGTGAGGCAGGGCGAGTGTACGTAAGTACCGATCTTCCCACCGATCTTGTGGACTGTCTTGATAAGATCAAGACAGAACGCGGGCTGGCGTCGCGGGCGCAAGTGTTTGAGTTAGCTTTAAAGGCGTTTGTTGAAAATGAAATGAGGGCATAACGAAAAAACCCCTCGCCGCTGGTAACGGCTAGGGGTTTTCGGTCAGTTACGACATCGGCTTTTGAGGCCCGCAATTTCTAGCCTCAAAATAGCCGAGTGTTCACGAACCTGCAAGGGGTGTCCTTTGCAGGAACGATGAATCTTTGTCCGCTGTCCACAGTCGTGCCCGCCTGAAAAGGAGGCGGAAAAGACCATGTTTGAACAGATTGGGACGGTGCTCGCAGGAGCGCCGGCCGAACGGGAACGCACACCTGTTCGGCGGCAGAGCCGTGCGCGCGGCCGCTGCGAAGGTGTATTCTGGCGACGGACGAACCGGCAGGACGTGCGCACGATCGTGTTGGCCGCACGCCGCTACGAACTGGCAGGCCGACAGCCAGGCGCACGCAATGGCCCCTTGGGGGGCGTGGCGATCGAGTTGCTGGAGCTATTTGCCAATCTCGTTGATTTCCGCACCGGCCGGTTGGAACCGTCGATCGACACGCTCATGCTGAAGCTCAGGCGATCACGTGACGCGATCGTGCGGGCGCTGAGGAACTTGCGCGCCCATGGTTTCCTCGACTGGCTGCGGCGCTATCAGCCGACAGGCAACGAGGGACGCGGCCCACAGGTTCAGCAAACCAGTAACGCCTATCGCATGTCCTTGCCAGATCGCGCGCGGCAACTCCTTGGACGTTGGGGCGTGACCCCTCCCCTTCCGGACGATCATGTTCAGGCCGAGGCGGAACGTGCTGCGGGTATCGAGGCGCATCGGGCGTCGCTCGATATCGAGGAGAGAACACTATTTGATGTTGGCAACAATCCCTTGGGGCAGGCGCTTGCCCGCCTTGGAAAGGCAATCACTCTACGTGAGTCCGCCAGACAGACTGAATCCCTATTTGGTTCTATAACTAATAGACGAAAATAAGCGGACGCCGCTGTCCGGGCCTCTTACGAGGCCCTGCGGCGGTTCCGACCCGCGTTACGTGCGGGTCGGCACGGCAACAACAGCATCCTAAAAACGCACCATCGCACGTGCTGTCGATGTCCTATGGCTTTTGAAAAGGGTGGGGAAGAAAGGCCGGATAAAACAACTTAGCAGCTTGTAAGCTGCTAGCTTTTTATTGGCTGATAGCAAGCTGCATGTAAATTGTTTGTAAATACACATCTGCTAGCTTTCTGCTGATTAGCAGTTTCGGAGATGCTTCATGCCAGTCATTTCATTCGTGTCGAGCAAAGGCGGAGTCGGGAAAACAACATCTGCTGTCGTACTTGCCGGCGAATTCGCTGCCGCCGGTCGCAAGGTGGTTCTGATCGACGCCGACCCCAACCGCCCGCTTGAAGCCTGGGCCCGCCTGAAGGGGACGCCGGAAACACTGCAGCTTATGATTGACGATTCCGCCGAAACCATCATCGATACGATCGAGGAAGCCCGGGCAAACGCCGATTTTGTCATTGTTGATCTGGAAGGAACCGCCACCGACCGAATTGGTTTTGCGATTGCCCGTTCGGATCTCGTTTTAATTCCGCTCCAAAGCTCCGTTCTTGACGCGTCAGAGGCCGCTAAGTCCGTGAAGCTGGTTCACCAGATGCGGAAGGTTGCCAATCGGGAGATTCCTTACAGGGTTTTCTTCACGCGCGTCCCGCCAGCTATTCGCGAGCGGACCGCGCGAGATATCGACCGGCAGTTTTCCGACGCGGCCATACCAGTTTTACCTGCAACTCTTATTGACCGTGCCGCGTACCGGGCGTTGTTTTCTCTTGGCGGAATTCTTCACGATCTGGAACGATCCGATGTGTCGGGATTGGAGAGCGCCAAGGAAAATGGTCGCGAATTTGCTCAGGCAGTTATCAACGTTTTGAAAGGAGAGGGTGCATGAGTAGCGAAGACAAGAAGCGAGCGACCCTCGATTTCGGAAATCTAAACGATACGCCAGCGCCGCCTGTCGACAGTGATGCTGTGAAGGCTGCCACCAGAGCTGCAGGGTTCCGAGAAACGCCCAAGGCTTCCGCTTCCGAAACAGTAGTTTCCATCCGAGCCACCCGTAGAACACGTCGAAAAACAGGACGTACAGAACAATTCGCTACACGCCTTCGGGCAGAGACGATCGAGGCGATTTACAACTATGCGGATCAGCATGAGATCACGCTGGCTGAGACCATCGAGCGCGCAGTCGCTGCTCTTAGGAATGATGCGAAGTGACGCTCTTGAAGTGTAACGCTCGGTGTTATATTTAGGGTGTAGGAAATCTCGTGAGAGTTTTTAAAAACGGTTGGTTTCAGAAGTTTGCCCGGAAAGAGAAAATCTCTGACGCGATGCTTTGCGAGGCTGTTGCGCGCGCCGAACGCGGCCAGATTGATGCCGATCTAGGAGCTGGCCTTATCAAGCAGCGCGTTGCTCGGCCCGGCGCTGGGAAGTCTGGCGGATTCCGGACACTGGTTTTCTTTCGAGCGCAAACGAGAGCGGTCTTTGCATTCGGGTTTGCGAAGAGTGATATGGCCAATCTCGATGCTGGGGATGAAGCTTACATGAAAAAGGCCGCGAAACTCGTCTTGGGATTTACAGACGCGCAAATGAAAGCGGAAGTCGATGCGGGTCGAATGCTAGAGGTGAAATGCGATGACAAAGACTTACAAGAGTGAGGCACTGGCAGCCGTCCATGAAATGATAGAGGGATTCTACGAGTCCGGCGCGATCGACAAACGGACGATGCGTGAATTTGATGAAGGGTGCCTGACAACCGTGGAGCCGCTAACCCCGGAGGAAATTCGCACTATCCGTGAGCGCGAGAGCATTTCTCAGCCGGTGTTTGCCCGATATCTCAACGTTAGCAAGGGGCTGGTGTCAGATTGGGAACGCGGCGTTAAAAGGCCAAGCGGTCCTGCTCTGCGTTTGCTGACTGTTATACGGAACAAGGGATTACAGGCGATCGCCTGATTGCGCGACGATAGTCGCGTCCGGCCCGGAGGCGAACGCTCTTTCAGTTGGGCGGTAGAGAGCCGGAGGGCCGCCCGTGACAATGCCCCGGTACGTCAGCGCCGGGACGATTCTCGTTCTTCGGGCTTAATCTCCCCAATGCGGTTTCCAGGGTGTGCACGGTCCCAATGGCGCCGTCAGATATAGCCATCACCCTCTTTATGTTTTGCAACTTGTAGGCAATTTCAGCTTCGGTAAGTCCGAACAGGGCAGGGGATGCGATCGCCTGTTCGAGCGCGACGATGATTCCAGCGTCTGCGATGCAGGTGCTCAGCCGCGCGAGGCCAGTTGCGCGCTCACTGTCTGAAACCGAGCCATCGGCGATCCGGTCAAGCTTTTCATCCGGGGAACGCACAATGTCGCCCAGAGCGGCGACCGCGCTGACCATCTTGTACAGGTCCTTGGCCCGCCTGGTCGGCATGAGCAGAAACGATGAGACAACGGAAAAGCGCTGTTCGACTGCCGAACGGGACGTTTTGAATTTGTCCGGTGCCTCCAGCAATTGGCGCATCGTTTCCACCACGCCGGCATTCTCCACTAATATCTCCAGTTCGGTTGACATATTCCCTCCGATTGGCGCGTCAGATACGATCGAACGTTCCCTTGAACTCCCGGTCGCTATAATAGGCGAGTTTGCCGGCAACGATCGGCCGCTGTCCGGCGAGGAACAGTAGTTCGGTGTATTGTGGCAGGTTGCGGACCTCGTCGGGTGTCAGCAACGGGCGGCCGACATGCTGTTCGCCGTAGGAGATCCCCGTCTTATCGGAATCGAGCGCGCGGCCCATGCTTTCGAAGACGACGGTCGATTGCCCAAGCATGTCGGAAACGAGGCGGGCGCTTTCGTGGTCATTGACGCCGAAAACCTGCAGGACGCCGGCATTGGATAGGAAGGTGCCGGCCCGCTGCCCGTAGGTGGCGCGCAGCTGGTGGACGTCCTGCAGGATCGGCCAGAGCTGAACACCGTAGCCAGCCATGAGGCCCATGGCGCGCTCGACGGGAGCCAGGTGCCCGAGAGAGGCGAACTCATCCAGTAGGTAGAGGACCGGCACGGCAGGCTTACCGGGGGCGCGGGCCATTTCGAGCAAACTTTGCGTCACAAGCAGGCGCAGCCAGCGCGAATAGGTCGAGAGGCGATCGGGCGGCAGCACGAGGAAGACCGTCGCGGTGCGGCTCTTGAGATCGGCAAACCAGAAGTCCGACCGACCGAGCACGCGGGCCATGCGCGGCGAGTCGAGGAAATGGGTATGGCGCTGGGCGGCCGAGAGGACGCCGGCCGCTTCGCGATCGGATTTTCCGAGATGGCGGTTGGCGGCACGGGCGACCAGGCCACCCGCGGCGGTCGAGTCCTGCATTTCCTTCATGAGCCCGGTAAAGGCTTCAGGTGCCAGGGTGAGGTTTTCCCGGAGAGTGACCAGCGAACGCCGGCTGGGGGGCTCGTGCGCGACGATATGGAGGATCATTCCGCCGATGAGCGCCTTGGCCTCCTCGTTCCAATGCGCCTCACCGGCCATGCCTGGTTCGTCAAAGACAAGGGCGTCGGCGAGTGTGCTCGCGTCTTCCGCGACATCGAGGCCGTTCGGATCAAGCGCGTCCAGCGGATTGAAGGCGGCCAGCGGTTCGGCCGTCGCGCCGAAGGGATCGAGGACGTGGACTGGGCCGAACTGGCGACGGGCACGACCGGCAATCCTGGCATTCTCGCCCTTGGGGTCGATGCAGATCACCGAGCGGTCAGCGGTCAGGAGATTCGGGATGATGGTTCCCACACCCTTGCCAGTGCGCGTCGGCGCCATCGTCAGCAGATGGGACGGTCCATCATAGCGTAGCAGCTTTCCGGTTTTGCTGTCCCGGCCGATCAACAGGCCCGAGCTAGTGCGGGTGAGGGGAGCGACCTCCTTGTTGGTGGCGAAGCGAGCCGTGCCGTGCGTATCCCCATCCATATCCCCGAAGTGTTCGATCATTGGATTGGTAAGAAGCCGAAAGGCGAAGATGAGAATGACGATCGTCACGACTATATTGGCGATCCATCGGGACACAAACCAGGCTTCGGGAATGGCGAAAGGGATCGCAGCGAGGATGATGGCGATTACGAGAAAACCAAGCCCGACCTGGTAAAAATAAACGACCGTGCGGAACGGCGATATGACGATATTGATAATAGCCCATACGGGATCGCTTGCCGCCTTGCGCAGCATGTTTCTGAAGGCGGCCCATGCAAGTGTAGCCTGGTTCATGACGTGGCCTCGCTACCATTTGCCGCCCTTGGCTTCAGGAGATCGTCAAGAACTTCCCTGTCAGCATCGCGGGTGAGGAAGCCCGGCAGCTCGCGGCGCAACCAGTCACCGAGATTTTTAGAAAAGTCGTCGCGGCCCGCTTCGAGGCGATGCAGAACCAGCGCACCGAGTAGGACCTTGCGGCGTGTATCCTTGGCGCGTTCCTGCTTGTTGAGACGAGCCTGAAGGGTTTTCTTCTGTGCTTCGAGCTGGGCGAGCCGTTCCTCGATCGTCTTTCTTGGCACAGTGGTTGCTCCTTTCATGGTTGCGGAAATTTTCAGCTTCCTTTGGGCGGGCCGCCAGCTATATGGGCGCGTGCCGTCGTCACGAGGGTGCGGCGCGCACGCGGGCATCGGAGATTCGGGTAACGGTTGCGTTTTGCAGGCCCATCAGGAAGGCGGGGCCCAGCACCAACAGGGAAACCCGCCAGTTGGCCATCATCCAGAGATCGGCGCCCTGACTGATCAGCATCGCTTACCCGCGTCTGGCTTTAAGCTTAACCATGACCACCTTCGGATGATCGCCTACGCGCTCGATATCGAGGATCCCGGAGGCCTCCGCTAAATCGCTCAGCCGGGCAAAGCCATAGTTGCGAGCGTCAAAATCGGGGGCCTGTTTGGCGAGATGGGTACCGACGCGTCCGAGGTGGGCGCGGCCATCTTCATCGGCCGAGGCGGATACGGCCTTTTCAAGCATCTGCAAGGTGGCATCGTCGAGCTTTCCTTTCGCCGGCCCAGACGGCGCCGGCACGGCCTTCTCCGGCTCGGTTTTCTCAGGGATCAGTGTCTTCATCGCCGTTCGAGCGGCGGCGACCTTGCGCCCCGGCACGGCACTTGCTCCCGCCTCTTCGGCTGGCTCGCCGAGCACATCGAAATAGACGAATTTGTCACAAGCGGTGATGAACGGTCGAGGCGTTTTACGCTCGCCAAAACCGTAGACAGTGATGCCTTGTTCGCGGATGCGCGCGGCAAGCCTCGCAAAGTCGCTATCGCTTGAGACGATGCAAAATCCGGAGAAGCGGCCAGTGTAAAGCAGATCCATGGCGTCAATGATCATTGCGCCATCGGTGGCATTTTTTCCCGTCGTGTAGGCGAACTGCTGGACCGGCTGGATGGAGTGCTCCAGCAAACATGCCTTCCAGCCATTCAGATTGGGTTTTGTCCAGCCGCCATAGATGCGCTTGACGCTAGCAATGCCATAGTTGGCAATCTCGGCCAGCAGACCGGTAACGATGTTAGGGCTGGCGTTATCGCCGTCGATCAGCAGGGCGAGGGTGTCTTGCGTCATATTCTGAAACTCGCTTCCTCCGGGTGATTGCCGCGATAGGCCAGTATCTTGTTGCCGCTGATGTCCAGAAGCTCGACGTAGCGAAGGCGAGTATTCGCACGGATCATATTTGCCGCCAGTTCGACGCAGCCAGGATCGGCGCCATGGCTGCATAGGACGGTCAGGCGCTCGTCGCCCGACAGCATTTCGATCAGGGACATTGCCTCCGATTTGTGATTGTCGTTCATCCGCACCTCCAGCGCGTATTCTAACCAGCGATCCGCATTTTTCCAGCGTTTCACAAATATTTGTACATGCTGTGGTTGAAAATCAGCCTCCGGGATGCTGAAAATGCGGCATGCATTTCATGCTTCCATCGTTATGCGCTTGCGCCACACCGTGGCCGATTGAGCGAAGCGATTGAGGTTAAGGGCGCACTTACGAGTTGCTGCGCAACTCAGATGCGCCGATCGTAAATCGGGAAAGGACAGACGGCGTTTGGCGATCTATCACGCAAGCATGAAGCCGGTAACGCGGGCCAGCGGCAGAAGCGCTGTTGCCTCGGCGGCCTATCGTGCCGGCGAGCGCCTGACGAACGAACGCGATGGCATCACGCATGACTTCACCCGCAAGGAGGGTGTGGAGCATGCGGAAATCGTGCTTCCAGATGGCGTTAGCGCGGAATGGGCGAAGAGCCGCGAGAAGCTTTGGAATGCGGCGGAATTCGCCGAAAGCCGGAAAGACGCGCGTGTCGCCCGCGAATTTGAAATCGCATTGCCGCATGAGCTGACGGCCGAGCAGCGCCTGGAGCTGACGCGGGAGTTCGCCCAGGACCTGGCGAACCGCTACGGCGCGGGGGTGGATTTCGCCATCCACCGGCCGCATGATGCGAGCGACGTTAGAAACCACCACGCCCATCTTTTGATGACGACGCGGCAGGTGAACGAGGAGGGGCTGGGCGAGAAAACCTTCATTGAGCGGGAGAACAAGTGGCTCCTGAAAAACGACTTGCCGACCTCGCATATGCAGCTGCGCGATATCCGTCAATCGTGGGAGAGCCATGCCAATCAGCATCTCGCTATGGCCGGGCACGATATCCGGATCGACCATCGCTCGCATCAGGAACGCGGTCTGGAACTTGAGCCGACCGAACATATGGGTGTGCATTCGACGCAGATGCAGCGGCGCGGGCGTGACGTGTCGCGCGGCCGGATCGATGAAGACGCAGCCAATCGTAATGCCGAGCTGATCCGGGAAAAGCCCGAGCAGGTGCTTTCGATCATCACGAACGAGAAGAGCGTCTTCGATCGTCACGACATTGCGCGCACGCTTCATCGCTACATCAATGATGACGCACAGACATTTCAGAATGCGTTCGCGCAGGTGATGGCGTCGCCGGCACTTGTCGAGCTTCAGCCGGAGCGGGCCAATCCGGAGACGGGCGAGATCGAGCTTGCGCGCTTCTCGACCCGCGAAATGGTCGAGATCGAAAACGCCATGGCCGACCGCGCGGAGGTCATGAAACATGCGCGGAGCCATAGCGTCGACCGACATCATGTCGATCGAGCGATAGAGAAGCAGGATACCGCCATCCGAACAAGCGCCGATGATCCGTCGGCGCGACTTTCCGACGAGCAGCGACGGGCGGTCGAGCATATCACCGGACCGGAGCGGATCGCTGCCGTCGTCGGTTACGCCGGCGCCGGCAAGAGCACGATGCTTTCGGCGGCGCGCGAAGCATGGGAGGCACAGGGCTACACGGTTCACGGCGCGGCGTTGTCGGGCAAGGCGGCCGAGGGGTTGGAGGAATCTTCCGGCATCCAGAGTCGCACGCTCGCGTCCTATGAATATCGCTGGCAGAACGACCGCGGTCGACTTAACCGCGGCGACGTGTTCGTAATCGACGAGGCGGGCATGATCGGGAGCCGGCAGCTCTCCCGGTTCATCAACGAGGCCGATGCGCGCGGAGCGAAGATCGTTTTTGTCGGCGACCATGAGCAGCTACAGGCGATCGGGGCCGGCGCACCGTTCCGCGCCATTGCCGAGCAGATCGGTCATGCCGAACTTTCCGAGATTCGTCGGCAGCGCGTGGACTGGCAGCGGGAGGCGTCCGTTGACTTCGCCACACATCGGACGGCCGAGGGCCTGGCCGCCTATCATGAGCATGGTGATATTCGGCTTAGCGAGACGCGGGACGACGCGCGGGGCGAGATCGTGCACGATTATCTTGCCGATCGGGGCGAGCGGCCGGACGGCACACGCGTTGCGATGGCACATCGCCGGGCCGATGTGCGGGCGATCAATGACGAGATCAGATCGGCCCTGCAGGAGCGTGGCGAGCTGGCGAAAGGCGAGGATGCCGGCGAGCTGACTTTCCAGACCAATGACGGCAAACGATCGTTCGCGGCCGGCGACCGCATCGTGTTCCTTGAGAACGACCGCGACCTTGGCGTCAAGAACGGGATGCTTGGCACGGTCGAGCGCGTCGATGCCGGCCGACCGGGTGCCGGCCCCATGATCGTCGCGCAGCTCGACGGCCCAGGCGGGAAGGGAAGGGGTGACAGCATCAGCGTGCCGATGGAAGAATATCGCGCCGTCGACCACGGCTATGCGACGACGATTCACAAGAACCAGGGCGCGACGGTCGACCGCGCCTATGTGATGGCGTCGGGCACGATGGACCGGCATCTGACTTATGTCGCCATGACGCGGCATCGCGACGGCGTGCAGCTCTATGCGGCACAAGACGAGTTTGCCGACCGGAACGCCGGCCGTCTGGTCGAGCATGGCACCGCGCCCTACGAGCACGACCCGAGGAACCGCAACAGTTATTTCGTGACGCTGGAAAACGGTCACGGTCAGAAACACACGGTTTGGGGCGTGGATCTGGAGCGCGCCATGAAGGAAGCCGCACCGGAGATTGGAGAAAAGATCGGCCTTGAGCATCGCGGATCGGAGACGGTGCGTCTTCCAGACGGCACCACAGCCGAGCGCAATGCCTGGAAGGTGCATAACGGCGGCGAGCTGGCATACCGGCAGCTTGAAAACCGGCTCAGCCGGTCGGGCGTGAAGGAAACGACGCTCGATTACACGCGAGACTTTTCCGAGCGGCGCGGGATCGCGGAGCAAATGGGCGTCCGGAGCGAGATCGAGCTACGTCCAGACAGTGAGTCGCAGGAGCAAACCCGGGCCGAGCATCAAGCGCAGCGGCCGGGCATCGAAGCCGAAAAAGGGGGCGAGGATCCTCACCAGGTTTCTCCGCTGCCCGAGGATCTCGCCCGGGACCGTGGCGACGATCGGCCGCAGCCGCAGCGTAGGGGCATGTTCGAGGGCCTGAAGCTCGGGCGGAGCGCGGCGGCCGAGGGGCCGACAGTGCAAGACCGTTCGGAGCAGGCCCAGGAGAAGGCGGAGCAGACCGAGACACCACGGCGCAGCATGTTCGATGGCTTGAAGCTCAATGCAGGACGCGAAACCTCAGCTGCCCACGACGAGCCGGCAAGAGGGGAGTGTCTGGAGGAGGCGCCGGCGCAGGAAAGGCAGCGTGAGCGCCTGGCCCGTCCATCCGACGTCGAACGCGCTATAGATCGTTATGCGCGGGCCTATGACGCGGCCGAGCGGAATCACCGCGAGGGCTTGCCGATCCTTGAGACCCAGAGTCGAGAATTGCAGCAGGCGGGCCAGCAGCTCGACCAGGCGCAGCCCGGAGCATCGGCGCTGATGGCGTCAGCGTTGCGGCATGATCCTGAGGCACGCCAGGCGATGACCGAGCTTTCGGGCCGCGAACGTGTGGAGCAGCTCAGCGCAGGCATGAACCGTGAGCGCGCTGCGCTGGCAGATCCGGACGTTAGGGCCGAACGGTTCGTCGACCGTTGGCAGGAGCTACAAAGCGAGCGGCAGGAGCTTCGCGGCTGGCACCACGATGATGCGCGCGGGCAAGTCGAGGGGCAAATGCGCGACATGGCTCAGAGCCTTGAGCGCGATCCACAGGTGGAGTCCATCTTGCGTGACCGTAGCGATGGTCTCGGCATCCGAAATCTTCAGCACAGTCAGAGCCTTTCACGGGCAATGGAACAGCAGCTCACTGAGAACCGAAGCCAAAACTTCGGAATGGAACGATAGGAGACGCCATGACGGAACGTCGAATAGGATTTGAGGAGAGAATAGCGGCTAAGGCAAGCACAGACCTAGAGTCGCTGTCCTTACAGGAAAAAATAGCTGTTAGCTTAGGTCGGCTGAAAGCGGAGCGTGGAACGACGAATAAGGATTTGGCAGAGAAACTTGGTGTCTCGGAGGCATATATATCGCAAGTCACTCGGGCAATGAGGGACCTGAAGGTTTCGACGCTCGACAAGATGACGCGCGAATGGGATGTGCCGATCGAAGAGCTGATTACAGTTACCAAAGACGATCTTTACCGCATAGCAGCTTCCCATTCCCGGCGCAGGAAAAAGAAGTCGGCCGCAACGGTGACGCCATGATGAACGAGAACGAGGGATTCGAACCGGACGACCAGGATGCAGGTGGTGATCCGGCAGAGGCTTTCGATACGTTGCGGCGGTCGGTGGAGAAGCTAGCGCGAGACGTTGGCGGCGAAATGACCGTCATTCGCAAAGGTGTGGAAGCTGCGTTCGAAGAGTTCGAAAAATTCCAGCAGCCACCCGACTATGGTCCAGAGCTTGGCCGCATCGTCAAACAGGTTACCGCTGTCGGCCAGACCCTTGAAGCCTTGCAGAAAGTGCCGGCGCTCAAGAATGGACCGGATCATTATGCCCGTGTGCTCGAGAACGCCGGCGACTGGATCTCTGCGAATGCGGTTCGCATGATCGAAGCCCGGAGTCATGGCCTCGAGCGCGCATCGGCTGAACTTGGTGATTACGTCAAAAGCGCCCGACAGCGCCAACAGCAGGATAGGTGGGTTTTCGGAGCGGGAGTGGTCGGCCTAGTCGTGGGCGTGCTGCTGCCGCTGTTCCTTCCGCGCGTGCTGCCTGGATCGATTGATATGGCTGTTGCAGCAACCGCCATGAATGCGGACCGCTGGAACGCGGGAATCTCCCTGATGCAGTCGGGGAGCCCTGGACGTTGGCGCGGCCTGATGGCTGCCAATGATATCGCTCGCGACAATCAGGCAGCATTGACCGCATGCGCTGAGGCGGCGGCTAAGACCAAGAAGGATCAAAATTGCACGATCACGGTAGCTGTGCCGAAGAATCCTTAATTATCGAGACGCTTTCGAAGAGCTGCGGATGACAACCAACTCCACCTGGTCGGCTTCATTTGGGTTTCGCTGAAGTCGTAGCGGAACCCGCGCATCTCCCAGAGCTCCGCCAAGGTTGGCGTTTCCTTTAAAAACCGCAACACTCTCCTGGCGGCGATTATATTGAAGGGGAACATCCCAACAGACGAGTGGCCACAATTGAGCCGCACCATCTGTGGCGAAAGATTGCAAGCTCGTAGATCATCGACAAGACCGCCCGACACCCCATGACGAACGATTTTGTCGTCTTTGCCCATGACGAACATCAGGTCCAGCCCCGGACGACTTAACTCCCACAGGTTCTTCCGTAGATCGAAGAGCCTCCAAGCGTTCCTCAGTTCCTCAAGCGAAATGCTACTCCCTAAGCGGTCGCGAAGTCTTCTGAATGTCTCGCCTGTCCAAACCATATCGGCCAGACCATCTGGAGAAACCATCAGGACCGCTTTGCCAACCTTATGTTCATAGGAAGCTATGAGACCCGCAATCAGCCCCCCTATGCACATACCCACGACGGAAATTTCCGAGTAACCTTGTGCATGAAGCCAACGCACAATTTTGCGACCGTCTAAAACAGCCTGCCTCAGTGACCCCACGGTCAGACCCAAGTCCGCATTCAGAAGCTTTTCTTCTGAAAACTCATCGGAAGCCCGATCAAAGTGGAACGGAAGCGTAGCCTCGACGACAGTTATACCTCTCGATGCGAAAAATTTCGAGAATGCCGGGTACCGGCTACGAGCATACCAATGATGAAACACGACAAGCGCATGCCCTTTGGATCCGCTATCGGCAATCAAGCACTCGAACTTATTGTTCCTCTCGTCGTCGCTCTGGATATCGGACGTAAAGACAAGTCGACCTGGCTCCTCAACCAACGGAACAGCGGGACCTAAAGGCTCAAAGAACTTCTCTGCCTCAGGAATCGTCCTGAAAGCAAAAGAGTCGTCAAAACGATACGGGATAGTCCTGTGCTCTGTTCGCTTCTGGCGGTCGAGTGACCTGCGGATGTTTTTTCGATCATAATGACCAGCTAAATAACGAAACATACCTCTTTTCCCATTCCTGCAGGAACTGATGCTACATCGTACAACCTATCCGGATCTTCCTGTAAGTCCAAACAACTCCCAAAGCTTGCTAGACTGCTTTTATCCGTCCATAGCGTCGGCCGACAAGCTGATAGAGGACTACAAGGTGGCCGAGGCGGATTGCAAGGCTGCCGCCGCCAAGACCGAGAAAGAGCAAAAATCGTGCCAGCGCCGGAGACAACACAATCACCGGACAAATGCCTTAGCGGTTCGTGAAGCGCACCCGCATCGTCGAGCTGACCTATAACCGCGTGTTGGTGCGGAGGCTACAGTCTCAGAGACTCGGATTAAACCGATAAAATCATGTTTATAACGTCGCAGTTAGAGGCAGTCTCGTGACTTCCAAGTTGTCGAGTGTCGATTATCACTATAGCTTCCTGCAACTGGGGATTATTGAGAATCAAGATCATGCATCCAGGCGCCATCGTTCGACAGGACTGCCTTGATAGGTACGGGCTGAGCGTCACAGATGCTGCTCGCGTTCTTGGCGTCGACCGGCAGACTCTCAGCAATTTGTTGAACGCCCGATCAGGTATCTCGCCAGAGATGGCTGTCCGGCTTGAAAAAGCATTTGGAACGCCCGCACGCGAATGGCTTCTGCGCCAGCTTGATTATGAGTTGGCAGAGGTCATGCGTCGAGCCAATAAGATCAAGGTTGAGCCTTTCCGTTTGTTGTTTGCGGAGGGTGGGGAGAACGAATGAACGCGGTCGAAATTGAAGAGGCCATATCGGCACTGTCGGAACGGCCGTTCGACGCCGACGAGTTTCCGTATGCGTTCCTTGAAGCTTTTGGAAACAAGGAGACCACCCTGAAGCGCCTGCGCAAGGGCGAGTCTAACAAATCCGACCTCGGCGGCGTGCTCCAGACGAACAACATCCATATCGCCGTGTGCAAGCCCGGCGACGTCACGCGCACCCTCGCCGCGCTGAAGGCGAGCCCCGCCACGGCGCGGGCGAAGGCGCGTTTCGTGCTGGCGACGGACGGCGACCTGTTTGAGGCCGAAGACCTCACGACGGACGACGCGCCGGTTTCCTGCACCTATGCAGATTTCCCGAACCACTTCGGCTTCTTCCTGCCGCTGGCCGGTATCACCACGGTCAAGCAGGTCCGCGAAAGCTCGTTTGACATTCGGGCGACCAGCCGCCTGAACCGGCTCTATGTTGAGCTGCTGAAAGATAACCCCGAATGGGGTACGGCACAGCGCCGGCATGACATGAATCATTTCATGGCTCGGCTGATCTTCTGCTTCTTCGCGGAGGACACCGAGATTTTCGACAGCGGCGCCGCATTCACCTCGGCGATCGAGACAATGAGCGCCAAGGATTCATCGAACACCCATGAGGTGATCAGCGAACTGTTCCGTGCCATGAACACCAAGGCGGAGGCGCATGCCGCCGCCGGGGTTCCGCGCTGGGCCAGCCGGTTCCCTTATGTAAATGGCGGGCTGTTTTCCGGTAGCACCGATGTGCCCCGCTTCAGCCGCATCGCCCGCTCCTACCTATTGCATATCGGCAGCCTCGATTGGAAGAAGATCAACCCGGACATTTTCGGGTCGATGATTCAGGCCGTGGCGGATGACGACGAGCGTGGCGCGCTCGGCATGCACTACACCAGCGTGCCCAACATCCTGAAGGTGCTGAACCCGCTCTTCCTCGATGATCTGCGCGAGAAGCTGGAAGAGGCTGGCGACAATGGGCGCATGTTGCTCAACCTGCGCAAGCGCATGTCGAAGATCCGCGTGTTCGACCCGGCCTGCGGTTCTGGCAATTTCCTCGTTATCGCTTACAAGGAAATGCGTGCCATCGAGGCGGAGATCAATCGCCGCCGGGACGAGGCCGACCGGCGCACGGAAATCCCTCTGACGAATTTTCGCGGCATCGAGCTGCGCGACTTCCCGGCCGAGATCGCGCGCCTGGCTCTGATCATTGCTGAATATCAGGGCGATGTGACTTATCGCGGCCAGAAAGAAGCTCTGCGCGATTTCCTGCCGCTCGACGCGCAGAACTGGATCACCTGCGGCAATGCTCTACGGCTCGATTGGCTGAGTATCTGCCCGCCGACAGGTACGGGCGTAAAGCATCATGCTGAAGATCTGTTTCATACGCCGCTCAATCAGGCGCAGATCGATTTCGAAAACGAAGGTGGTGAGACCTACATTTGCGGAAATCCTCCTTACTTGGGCAGCAAGTGGCAATCCGCCGAGCAAAAGTCCGAGCTAAAATCCATCTTTGACCGATATTCAAAGGGTTGGAAATCACTCGACTATGTCGCCGGATGGGTAATGAAGGCGGCGGAGTATGGGACAAACACTAAGTCTATTGCCGCATTTGTGACTACAAATTCCATTTGCCAGGGTTTGCAAGTCCCGATTCTCTGGCCTGCAATATCCCAGACCAAGCACGAGATTGTATTCGCCCATACCTCTTTCCGTTGGTCGAATTTGGCCCATAACAATGCCGGGGTGACTGTCTGCATTATCGGCATCTCTCAATCTCTGCCTACCCTGAGGAGACTTTTCTCCCTAGATGATGAAGGCGCCATGATAGAGCGGAAAGTAGACCATATTAACGCCTATCTGGTTCCGGGCGCGGATTCCATTGTTGAACAATCCAGGTCGCCGCTGTCAAAGGCCTCTCCTATGCTCTTTGGAAATATGCCGAGAGATGGCGGGCATTTCATTTTGAGCGGCGAGCAGCGGGACGCTGCCCTGAAGAATTTTCCTGAACTAGAGCGTTTCATACGGCCGTACTTTGGCTCTGAGGAGATGATTAACGGCAAACATCGTTGGTGCGTTTGGATCGAGGACAACGACAGGGGTTTCGCGGAACATCACCCTTTTCTTAGCGGTGTTCTGGCGCGAGTTAAAGAAGTTAGGTCAAACAGTGAAGCTGGCTCAACGCGTGACTACGCAGAAAGGCCGCATCGCTTTGTTCAGATAGCAGGAACGTCTACAAATCATAGCTTAGTTATTGCGAAGGTGTCATCCGAACGTCGCCAATATATCCCAGTCGACTTGCTAGGCGGTACGGCCATAGCAAGTGATCTCTTATTTGCCATGTACGATGCGCCTGTCTGGAATCTCGCCCTTGTGGCGTCGCGCCTCCACCTCGTTTGGGCCTCTACGGTTTGCGGTAAATTAGAAACTCGGTTGCGATATTCCAACACCCTCGGTTGGAACACCTTTCCCGCTCCGATCTTAACCGAAAAGAACAAGGCCGACTTGAACCGTTGCGCCGAAGACATCCTGCTGGCCCGCGAAGCGCATTTTCCTGCGACTATTGCAGATCTTTACGATCCCGATGCCATGCCCACCAATCTGCGTGAAGCCCATGAGCGCAACGATGAAGTGTTGGAGCGCATCTATATTGGCCGCCGATTTAAGAACGACACCGAAAGGCTTGAAAAGCTATTTGATCTTTACACAAAGATGAGCGCCAGCGCGGAAATCTCCAGGAAAGCGACAGGCAAAAAGAAAGCGGAGGCTCGCGCATGACTGACCCCATCAAATCCGTCCCTTCCGTTTCGGTTCGCTACGCCACCAGCGGCAGGTCGACCAATGCCAATGAGTTAGGCATGCGCCCGATGCAGGAGCGCGCCTTCGAGAAACGGGGCGAGCAATACCTGCTGATAAAGTCGCCACCGGCCTCGGGCAAAAGCCGCGCGCTGATGTTCATCGCGCTCGACAAGCTCACCAACCAGGGCGTGAAGCAGGCCATTATCGTTGTGCCGGAAAAGTCCATCGGCTCCAGCTTCCATGACGAGCTGTTGAGCAAACACGGATTCTGGGCCGATTGGCATGTCGAGCCGAAGTGGAACCTGTGCGATGCGCCAGGCAACGACAATGGCGGCAAGGTCAATGCGCTTGGCGCGTTCCTCGAAAGCAGCGACAACGTGCTGGTCTGCACCCATGCTACCTTCCGCTTCGCCGTAGACAAGTTCGGAATCGAGGCCTTCGATGGCCGGCTGATCGCGGTGGACGAATTCCACCACGTCTCGGCCAATCCCGATAACAAGCTGGGCCTGCATCTGGGCGAATTCATCGCGCGCGACCGGGTTCATGTCGTTGCGATGACCGGCTCCTATTTCCGGGGCGATGCCGAAGCGGTGCTGGCGCCGCAGGACGAAGGTAAGTTCGAGAGCGTCACCTATACCTATTACGAACAGCTCAACGGCTACCAGTATCTGAAGCAGCTCGACATCGGCTATTTCTTCTACTCGGATTCCTATGCTGACGACATTCTGAAGGTACTTAACCCCGCCGAAAAGACGATCATCCATATCCCCAACGTCAATTCGCGCGAGAGCACGAAGGACAAGATCAAGGAAGTCGAGCATATCATTGAGGAGTTGGGCGCGTGGCAGGGAACTGATCCCGCCACAGGCTTCCAGCTAGTGAAAACGGCGGAAGGCAGGATTCTGCGCATCGCCGATCTGGTCGATGACGATCCCGCCAGACGCGACCGAGTGTCGGCCGCGCTGAAAGACTCCACGCAGAAGAATAACCGCGATCATGTCGACATCATCATCGCGCTCGGCATGGCAAAGGAAGGCTTCGACTGGATTTGGTGCGAGCATGCCCTTACAGTTGGCTATCGCTCCAGTCTCACCGAAATTGTGCAGATCATCGGGCGCGCCACCCGTGATGCGCCGGGCAAGACTCGCGCCCGCTTTTCGAACCTGATCGCCGAACCCGCCGCGGCCGACGACATCGTGACCGAGGCCGTAAACGACACTTTGAAGGCTATCGCCGCCAGCCTGCTGATGGAGCAGGTTCTTGCTCCCCGCTTCGAGTTCAAGCCGAAGAACCCGCAGAGCGGCCCGACGCCGGGCTTCGATTACGGTGAAAACGGCTACGATCCGAACAAGTGCAACGTCGGATTCAACGAGGAGTCAGGCAAGTTCCAGATCGAGATCAAGGGGCTGGCCACACCTAAGAGCGAGGAAGCGACGCGAATTTGCCAGGAGGACCTCAACGAAGTGATCGCGGCCTTCGTGCAGGACAAGACGACGATCGAGCGTGGCCTGTTCGACGAGGAGCTGGTGCCGGAGGAACTGACCCAGGTGCGTATGGGCAAGATCGTCAAGGATAAGTTCCCGCACCTTGACGCCGAAGATCAGGAAGCCGTGCGCCAGCATGCGGTCGCGGCGCTCAATCTGACCCAGAAGGCGAAAGAGGTCGCGGCTGGAAGTTCGCTCGGCGAGGAAAAGGGCAACACGGCCTTTGTCGATGGCGTGCGCAAATTTGCGATGGATGTAAAGGAGCTGGACATCGATCTGATCGACCGGGTAAATCCGTTCGGCGAGGCCTATGCCATCCTCGCAAAGACGATGAGCGAGGAAAGCTTGAAACAGGTCGCCGCAGCCATTGCTGCCAAGCGCACCAGTCTTACCCCCGAAGAGGCCAAGGTGATCGCCAAGCGTGCCGTCGAGTTCAAGCGCGAACGCGGACGGCTGCCATCGATCAGTTCGGCTGACGCCTGGGAAAAGCACCTTGCCGAAGGCGCCGCCGCATTCGTCCGCTTCAAGGATGAGGGCCGCTATGAGTGATTTTGACCTTGATGAGCTACGCGATGAATTGGCGGACTTCGCCCAGCCGGAAAAAAGGGGGGGGCGCTCGCCGCGCGAGGAACGCATTATCGCGGGATTTGAGGAAATTCAGAATTTTGTCGAAAAGAACGGCCATCCGCCTCGGCACGGCGAAGATGGCGACATCTTCGAGCGCCTTTATGCGGTCCGGCTCGACCGGCTGCGCGCGCTGAATGAATGCAGGACGCTTCTCACGCCGATTGATATGCAAGGGCTTCTGACAGGGGCGTCCAATGTCGATGTCGTTACGGCAGATTCGATGGATGACGATGCCCTCATGGCCGAACTAGAAGGGGCGGCAGGCTCATCAGACATCACTATCCTCCGCCACGTGCGCACCAGCTCCGAGAAGCGCGAAGCCGAAGAAATCGCCAGCCGGCAGAAGTGCCTAGATTTCGAGACGTTCAAACCGCTGTTTCAGCTGGTACAGGCCGATCTGGAGAGCGGAGCGCGCACGACACGGCGGTTCGTAAAGGACGCGGGTTTCTTGAAAGCCGACATCCAAGCCGGTCAGTTTTTCATCCTTGGTGGCCAAACTGCATATGTCGCCGCAGTTGGCGAACCTATAAAGGCTCCGAACGGCGAAACCGATGCGCGGCTTCGGGTAATCTATTCCAACGGCACCGAGAGCGACTTGTTGCTGCGCTCGCTTCAGCGCGCCCTCTATAAGGATGAGGCTGGCCGAAGGATCACCGAGCCGAGCGCCGGCCCGTTGTTCTCTGGAGAAAAGGGCGACGATGATATCGCAAGTGGTACCATCTATGTCCTACGCAGCAAATCTGATCATCCTGTCGTCGCGGCTAATCGCGGTATTTTACATAAGATCGGAGTGACTGGTGGGGATGTGTCTCGGCGGATTGCCAATGCGAAACTGGATCCCACGTTCTTGATGGCAGACGTGGAAATCGTAGCTACCTACGCACTTTACAATATCAACCGTGCTCGGCTGGAAAGCCTTATCCATCGGATATTCGACCCTGCCAGACTGGACGTTGAAATTAAGGATCGGTTTGGCAACCCGATAGTACCGCGAGAGTGGTTCCTAGTGCCGCGCTTTGTCGTGGATGATGCGGTAGAGAAGATCAAGGATAACACTATCACTGATTATGTATATGATCCCGCAACCGCGCAGTTAGTTTTGCACTCGTGAAAGCGATCCATTTTCTATCGTGAACCTGTCTATGGCACGACAGTTACGGCTCCTCAATATAGTAAATATCACTCTGCTCGGCGATGGACTGGGAACATATCTTCGCCGTGATGATGAAGGCGAGTGTGATGTAACCGGCATAGCCACCGTACGTTCAAAGGCTCATCGTATCGATCATGATGAGCGTCTACTGCTTCTGCGTCACAAACCTCGCACGTTTTCTTTTCGAGATCACCTGCTTTCACCGCACGCTGTACGGCAAGATGAGCATCATATTTAGCAGGATTGGCTCGGCGCCAGTTTGCCTGGCGGGTATCGGTTTTTAACATCAATGCCCCCTCTGGTGAGCAATTCTGATTAGAGATTAAAAGGATCTTCGGTCAATGTCATCGGCCAGTTGTGGGCTGGCCGACTGGTTAAGGCTAGAGGGCGACCAACTCAGCAAGCTTAGCCGCGACAATTGCCATCGTGTCGTCTGCAGTGTTCAGGCCGCTTCGTGAGGCGAGCATGGGGCTGATTTCGCGAAGGGCATCATACGTTGTGTCATGCACGATCGGCACGAGCAGGTCGCGGGCGAGGAGCACTGAAAGCTCTTTGTCGGCAATACCCTCCCCTGCAAGCCGACGCAGCAACGCGGGGGTGACGAGAACGATCCCCACTCGCGATTTCGCTAAACCCTTATCGATCTCGCGGAGCAAACCAGAGCCAAGGGCTACATCTTTCTCGCTGAACCAAACCGAGACGCCGCGCGCCTCAAGCAAGTCGTGCAGCTCCTTTGCGGCCTCTTTTCGGTCGTCCCATGCGTGGCAGAGGAAAATATCCCGCAGGTCTGGCAGGGTCGATCGTTCTTCGACGCTTTCACGGAACGGCGTGAGCGTCCGCACCTGTGCGTCGGTATAAATGACGGACGAGCCTGGTCGAGACCAGCGTGGTCTCGAACTGCCGCCGCTGCTCCGGCCGCCACCGCCGCCGCCGCTCGACGAGGTGGAATAAGACGGAGAAGAATAAGACGAGTACGTGGAACCGTAGCCGCTGTAGCCGCCGTAACGGCCATATCTGCCGCCGCATGCGGGGCAGTCTGCTGCTGCCGCTGATGAACGATGGCCTTTTACTGGTGCTGTGCATCTTGCCATATCTATAACCTGAACCTGCTCTTTGGTGAGACCTTGAGCGAAGGACATAGGACGACCAGCCCGGTCAATGACCAGGGTTGGTCCCTGCCCTTCACGTAGCTGCCTGCTCTTCGGAGCCGACCTCTCGCTTTGGACCCCTGACTGCCTCCACTGGCGTCAAGATCGACAGCTACTTCTCGGAAGTATGTGGACTTCCGGCGGCCGCGCTTCTGTCTTACGGACTGCGCTTGGGCTTTGGCCGCGCCCATCGGTAACCCTTGCCCGCCGCGCCGACGTCTATGAGCCACCCACGGCAGGGATTAGATTGGAATGCGTCTTGATATGCTGCAGAAAAGAGCCGGGTCTTGAGAGACCCGGTATTGCGGCGTTACGAGGGACGAACCTCGGGGAACTTCTTGCCGGTGAGGACTTCGGAAATCCGGCCCTGATTCAGCTGGAGCTGAGCGGCAATTTCATGCTGGGCAAGATCGGTGTCGCGGGCGAGCCGCTTGATCTCTGCAGCGAGCTTTTCGGTAAGGGGAGAGCTGACGCGGCGGCGCAATGTTAGCGACCCCGGCCTGCACCATTCTTACTGGGATCGACAAGGACGTATCCCTGTCCCGGCCCGGGGGTGGGCGGAAGGGGCTTGCCCCGCACGCCCGTAATTTCCTGACCAGTCGCGCCGCCACGAGGGCCAACACGTTCATACTGGCCAGAACGAGGGGCAGACTGCCCCGGCTTCAAACGGCTTCCGCCGCCACTACTGCTTCCCATTTGGGTAAGCTCCTGTAAGTGGCCTGTTGAACAAAAGCCTTTTGCGGTCTACACACCAGTTGCGAAGTGACTGTGCGCCGCGCTGTGTCTCCATAATCGGGGCCACGCCGACGTTCGGAAACAAAGAAGGCCGGCCTGGAAAACCAGGGCCGGCCTTTTTTATTACATAAAATTCTTACTACATCAACCCTAAGTGGGGATGCTTCGCGATTATACGATCGCTTATTTTTTAAGTCAACTTTTTGTTGACAAATGTCCGAGTTTTTGTCTGAAAAAATCTTCTAATGGTTAATGAGTCGCTAACGATTGTAGCGCTTGTCACTCGCTGACGCGCGAGAAATTTCAATTTTCCACTCTGAATTTGCTTCTAAAACAGATCCTCGAAAGGATCGGAATAATTTTCCGGTTCCTCGTCATCTCGATCTTCGTTCGTGCCATTTTCGCGACGACGTATCCGAGCTGCAAATTCGGTGTAGCGAATTTCGCCCTGGGCATATGCTGCGATCAGGTCCTTAAAGCCGTGAAAACGCTTCGTAGCATCGGGCAATTCCTCGGGGATTATACGGCTAATGAAATCGGTGAGGTTGGCATCTGGGGAGTCGGTGACGCGAATATCGAAAAAGCCTAAAGAGTCCTTGTTTGCCATCTGGGCGGCAATGTTCGCGTATTCGGCGGGGTAGAGCTGATTTCGCGTTTCCCATACCATTCCGCCGGCTGCGTGTAATAGCCGGCGCGTTACGTAAGGTATTCGTCGCCCAATCAAGATCGGAGGCAGGTCGAGCTCGATAGCCTTGAACAGCATTTGTTTTATCTCAGTGCGATCGGGATACAGCCATTCTCTAATATTTTTACATTCTACCCCCGCCCATTGGCTTGTGCCTACGAGGAAGTCGAAACGACGGTTGCCGGAAAGTTCCCTGCCCCGGAAAATGGATGGAGGCTCTTCCTTCTTCTGCGGCCCCGTAGTCGGTTGATCGAGAAGGCTCCGAAATCCGCCGAGCGAATTTAGATCAGCATTGCGCAGCGCCCTGAACACGGCAATTTCCAATGCGTCGCCAATGCGATGCATGAAACGATTGTCTGTAGTGAGGTGGAGAACATTTGCCTGCTCTTCGATGCGATCTCGCACAAGGCGTGGGGGCGTGTCGGAGAGCGCAAACCAGTCGCGACCATGCTCGCGAATTTTCAGGATGATGCCGAGATCGACCAGCTTATTGCGAACGGGGATTAGGATATGTGGATCAATGCGCTGATTGAACGGGCCGGCGTCCGAGATCTTTTGTTCGAGGGTTCTTGCGATAGCAGCGCCGTGGCGCCCGAGGACGCTAATCAGGCGTTTAGCCGCGATGCGTTCCCTCTCCGATCGGTCCACGCCGCCCTCTGATTATTATATAGATAGGAGTATTTCCCTTGCGCGTGTGCGTTTTTGATGTAGGGGCGCTGCAACCGTTTTACGAGGCTTGGTTTGTTCGCGCCACGGTCCGAAATCGGACGGGGAAGGGATTATGGAAAACGTCTTGTGAGAAGACGTTTTCCATATATATGATAATGTCCTTTAACATATATAAGATTCAAGAAAATGGCGACCGATCCAAACTTCTTTACAACCCCAACCGGGATCGCCGTCATATCGGCAGGTGCATCATTTATTGCCGGTCTTTTCGGCGCAGGTATCTCAGCGTGGACCACGCGAAGCACCCATGCATCCCGGCTTGCCGCTGATCAGGGCTTGGCCGAGCGAAAATTTCAGTTTGATATTTCGTTGGCCGAACGAAAGTACTTGCTGGACGCCCGAAGTGCTGATCGCAAGCGCAAACAGGACCTTGCCGAAGCTGTATTGACCGGCTTTTATCAGGTCGAGGCAATTATGCGTTCAGTGCGATCACCAATGAGCTACCTTCATGAGTCAGAAAATCGTCCGAGACTAGGGCTAGAGTCTGAGGCGACGGCGAAGCTCCGCGACACCTATTTCGTCATCCTCGCCCGCTACGACAAGAACCGGGAGGAGATCTCCGGTTTGCTGGCGCTTCGCTATCGCATGGCTGCTTGGTTTGGTGTTGAAGCAGGCGCGCCGTTCCAGAGATTGCATGAAGGGATCAACAAGGTCATCTCGGCCGCGCAGATGCTCGGGCAATGGTCCGCCGACGCTGATGGCTTCCGCGCCAACAACTTGGCTTTATGGCAGCGGATGGAGGCTGACATCTGGTGGGGTACGGAAGATCCCGATCGTGTTGCGGTCATGATTACGGAAGCCGTCACCGCAATGGAGGCAATCTGCCGCCCGATACTGGCTGAGGTCATTGCTGTATGAAGCAGATGCTACCGATAATCGCTGCGACCATCGCCCTACCTGTCGCGATCGTGGTCGATGCACCAACAAAACGCCGGTTTATGGAATTTTTCACCGCGAACATCCGCAATCCCAATACCCGCAAGGCCTATGCGCGATCGGCGGCAGACTTTCTGCACTGGTGCGAAGCGCGGGGCGTGACGGCCTTACCCGCTATCCAGCCAATGCACGTCTCCGCCTGGATCGAGGAGCTGGGCCGCAGCCATGCCGTGCCAACCGTCAAACAGCGTCTGGCCGCCCTCCGCCATCTGTTTGACTGGATGGTGACGGGCCATGTGATGCCGACTAATCCCGCCCACGCCGTACGTGGACCGTCGTATTCGACCAAGAAGGGCAAGACCCCGGTTTTGTCGCCAGAGGAGGCGCGGCGGTTGTTGACGAGCATCCCGGCAGACACCGTGTCGGGCAAGCGCGATCGGGCATTGATCGGCCTTATGACCTATTCCTTTGCGCGGATCGGCGCGGCGCTGTCAATGGAAGTCCGAGATGTGTATTTGCAGAACCGGCGCCTGTGGGTGCGGCTGCATGAGAAAGGCGGCAAGCTGCATGAAATGCCCTGCCATCATAGTCTTGAGCAGTACCTAGAGGACTATATGGAGGCCGGGGGCCTGAAGGATCATCCGCGCAGCCCCTTGTTTCGGACGATCGGCCGGGGCACCGGCAATCTCACCGAGACCCCTCTACCGCAGGCCAACGCCTACGTCATGATCCAGCGCCGCGCCAAGGCGGCCGGAATCGACACAGTCGTGTGTTGCCACACGTTCCGTGCTACCGGCATCACAACCTATCTGAAAAACGGCGGTACGCTGGAACAAGCTGCACATATGGCCAATCATAGCTCGACCAGAACAACGCAGCTCTACGATCGGCGCAGTGATGAGGTGAGCCTCAACGAGGTAGAGCGGATTCTGATATGAATGCGAGCGATCAGCTTAGGAATATTTCCTCAAGCCTATTGACTTTCAGTTAAAAATAGTTTAACATGGAAAAATCGACGTCTGCCTATTTGTCAGCGTCGTAGCATGGCATCCTGTGCCGGTGCAAGTCGTTTCGTAGCAGTTACTAACTTGCATATCGGGGCAGTGTTGTCAACCCAAATGTCAACATAAGGAAACCTGACATGGAAACACGTAATGCCCAGTAATGCCCATACGCTTAAGTGGGGTAACAATGCCCGCAATGATTTCAGGAAGATCATTGAGTTTATTGATGAAGTTAATCCGCCAGCTGCAGAAGCTCTGGCTGAACAGATTTTGGAAAGCGTCGATCGTCTGCTCACCTTCCCTCTTAGTTATCGATCCGGTCGTGAACCCGGCACTCGTGAAATGCCGGTTGGAAAGTATGTGGTGATCTACACGGTCAGCGAGACAGACGTTTTCATTTTCCGCCTTCTGCACTCTGCTCAGCAGTGGCCGTAAAAATGGGGTTTTGGCGCGTGAGCACGCGCCAAAACCTTCTCATTTTCTTTTCTTTGCGAGAATGCCTCTGATCTCTGCTGCGACCTCAGCGTGGGGTATGCCTGGGCTCGTATCCTCCATCGCCTCCCTAACTTTGCTACGAAACCACTGGTCGTAAGTCTCAGGGTCGGTCGTTAGGCCTGCTGGGAGCGCGCCTTCTTTTTCAATTCGGGTGAGGAGAATCCTTACCGCGTCTGAGATTGTAAGGCCGAAGTTTGCCAGTACCTCTGAGGCATTTTGCTTCAGCTGATCATCGATACGAACGTGAAGCATTGAAGTTTGAGTGCTCATTTGGGTCTCCTTGGTGCCGACGTTGTATCTCAATTGAGATACAAATGCAAGAGACAAGTCAGATCGCGCCCTAAAGTTCCAACTTAGTTCGTCATCGACTTAGCCTTCCCGTTGCTAAAAGGGTGATCCTGAAAGCACCGTTTCTTCCTATCTTGCGGGACTATCACTTCCGCGATGGGAAGGGCAAAATGGTTGAAGCTTCACCAGGGATGCGATCCGGAGCGGTATCACGAAGCTTGAGGCCTATGACTTCCGCATTTCTTGAGAACCATCCTGGCGGCAAGGCGGTAAGGTTTTCTATGTCGCCTGCCTTCATGGTGAATTCTACGCTCAGGAGGTCCGATTTGCTGCGCACGGCAGAGTCGACGATCAGCTGCAGGGCGTTGGCAAGAACTGTCGGCTCCGAGATTGGCCAGTTCTTGTCCAGAGGCTCTTCCCGGCTCCATCCCTTGGCCGAATACAGCTTATACAGTGACGTCGCATGGTCAGTAGGGATGATGTCCAGATCCGAAAGGCGCCGTATCTGCGCTTTTACCGAAACCCGCCAGCGCTCCTTCAGGGACAGCAGAGACGCAAGCGACGCGCTCTTTACCTCATAGGAATATGTCGTTGCGGGCATCAGGAATGCGCTCGCAAACCGAAACGCCTGGCGCTCGATTTCCTTGAGATCCTTTTTCAGCTCTTCCTCGGAAACGTGGCGATGCAGG
Source organism: Rhizobium sp. LARHSG275 (assembly GCF_052871115.1). Lineage (NCBI taxonomy): Bacteria > Pseudomonadati > Pseudomonadota > Alphaproteobacteria > Hyphomicrobiales > Rhizobiaceae > Rhizobium > Rhizobium sp. LARHSG275. The sequence goes on from NZ_JBIXJN010000038.1 coordinate 32,643, forward strand.
ATCGCATGACCGAGTTCGTGCGCAGCATCCATCTGCCGGCGCGGGAACGACATCTTGTCCGTGGACAGCAAAATATGCGGCCGATTGCCTCCTTGAGCCCAGCTGCACAGGCCATCCAGCTTTGAAGTCCCCATCTCAATGGAACCGACAATGCATCCGATCCGCTCGAGCAGCGGCATCATATCAATGCAGGGTCCATCACCAACGCTCCAATGCGTGCGCAGGTCAGAGGCGATCTGCTCGATGTCCTCGTCGCGGAGCTGCTTATAGGAGGCACCCTGTAATACGTCCGGAATATCGACCTCCGGGAAATCCACATAATGCTCCACGATACTGCTGATTTCCTGCAGCCAGTGCATCTGGGATTCCTGGTAGTTCAGATCTTTCACCAAGGTCGATGCCAAGGTGCGGTAAAACAGAGGCCGGTCGCTGTTGGCGACCGGTCTAAGAAAAAACTCTCTGCGAACGTGAAGGTGAGCTGCCAACTCAGCTAAGGCATCGGCATCAGGGGCGCTGGTCCCGTCCTCCCAGCGGGTGACCGTGCTGGGGTTGACGCTGATCAGGGTGGCCAATGCCTTCTTGCTTATAATTCTTCGTGCTGCTCTCGCCTCGATCAATCTTTCAGGGACGAATCCCGGAGTTCCTACACGCATGCATTTCCTTCCCCGGCTTTATCAGCACGGGTCACTTCGTATCTCTGTCGTTGTCATTGGCGCCGTCAGGCTGCTCTGGTGGTACAAATGGTTTGATCGTCTTCTTCAAACTGATGATCGGTTTCTTCGCACCAGCACCAGACGACGGCGCCGGAGCGATTACCGGCTCATCGGCATAACCTTCAAGGTATTTGTCGAGCGGCTCGTAGAAAAGATATTGCTCGTAGGCCGCATCGATCACACCGATGGCGAATTCGCTGATCTTTCCGCCCCGCTCACGGTCACGAGCCACAAGGAACAGGACAAAAATGTCGCCGGTCTTGGGCCCTGTTCCATCAAGGTCGAGGCGCGGGGAGAGGTAGTAGTTGAGCGTTACGCCAGCCTTGCGCGACACGTTCTTCACGGGCAGCGCTTTCGGCTCCGGCATGGCTGCAAGACCGAAGATGATCCCCTGCCCGTTGACCTCAAACCGCATGAAAGGCTGGAAGATCTTCAAATCGGTGAGTGGGATGATGCCGTTTTCGAGCAACTTGCCACCGTGAAGTTCACAGGTTTCCCGAAACGCCTTCTCCATCATGCGAAAGCGGGCATGCCCCTCCAGTTCTCGGCTTGGCTTGGGGTCGAGGCCTGCGTGGTCGCGTACCATCGTAAAGGCCTTGAGTGCGGAAGCGCTCAACCGGTCTTCCAGATCGAGGAAGAGATTCTTGAACAAGGCCGGCGGGAACCGTCTTTTGATATAGTGCTCCACAGTGCGCTCCGCGTCGAATTGCAAAATACAGGATTTATATATTAAAAAATTGCGTAAAGAGCAAGTGGGTATAATGATCCTCAACCTATCATCACCGGAAAACTCATGGGCACGTCTCTCCGTGACCAGGCTCTATTCCGCCGCGGCCGTGCCGCAGCTCCACGGAGCCCCGGTTCGGGTTTCCGCCGACGAGCGGTGACGATCCTTCGTGCATCCGGCATCCTTGCCGGGAGATGACGCGCGATTGCGCGAGTTCGTTTGCCTGGTGGGGGAACCGAGGGCCTTGCCCTTCTCGCCCCCAAAATAGCCTTCCGCCCAGC
>NZ_JBIXJN010000039.1:0-33887 GCF_052871115.1 Rhizobium sp. LARHSG275
TTCTGGCCGCCAAGCGCCAGCGGGATGACGCCAGCAGCCTTGGCCTTGTCGAGCAGCGCGATCAGTTCGTCGAAGGTCTTCGGCTGGGTGCCGCCGATCTTGTCCATGACAGCCTTGTTGATCCACAGCCAGTTGACCGAGTGGACGTTGACCGGGGCGGCAACCCACTTGCCGTCATAGACGGAGAACTTCTGCAGGGCTGCCGGCACCGACTTGTCCCACCCTTCCTTCTTCGCCGTCTCCGTCAGATCGCCCATGACGCCGGCCTGGGCATAATCGAGCACGGTATAGCCGAGCATCTGCGAGGCCGTCGGATAGGTGCCGGCCGCCACCATCGCCTTCAGCGCCGTCATCGCCGCATCGCCGCCACCGCCGGCAACCGGCACGTCCTTCCAGGCATACCCTTCCTTCGAAAGATCCTGCTTCAGAACGTTCAGCGCCGCTGCCTCGCCGCCGGACGTCCACCAGTGCAGCATCTGTACTTCCTTGACGTCGGCGGCGTGGGCCGCACTGAGGCCAGCCATCATCACGACAGCAACAGCTGCCGAGCTCAAAAACTTGCGCATGAATTTCCTCCCGTTTGCAAATCGGCGGCGGGACCTCCCTGCCGCCCGATGCCTCCCGCTCTTGCAGCGGTCAGCATACGGCCGCACTCCTCCGCGCGGTTGCTAATTTAAAACGTTATAAGTCATTGGCCGTCAAGCCCTCTCTCGACAGTCGAGAAAAATATGGCTATTTCGCCATTCTATTGAATTTGCTATGAATTATATTCGTGACTAACAAAACGTTAAAATTTAAAACGTTTTCATTCGTCGATTGCTTGCTGAAAACGTCGTGTTATTGTGTCGGCAAATCCAGCATGGAAAACTAAGGGTGACCGAACCGTCCCGACCGCAGCGCGGCGAAAATCTCGATATCACGCATAAGCGCGGCAAGCCGACCTTGCGAACGATCGCCACGATCGCCGGCCTTGCGGTGACGACGGTGTCACGGGCGCTTTCCGATGCGCCGCAGATTTCGCTCGATACCCGTCAACGGGTGCACCGCATCGCCCGCGAGATCGGCTACCTCCCCGACCGCGCCGCGCAACGTCTGAAGACCGGTCGCACCAACGTCATCGCCATCTTGCTCGATTCGCACGAGGAAGTGGTCGGTTTCAGTACCTCGATCATGTACGGCATCGCCAAGGCGCTGAAGGAGACCTCCTACCATCTTGTCGTCGCCCCGAACTTCCTGTCGACGACCGATATCGAGGCCGCCGAATACATCATCCGCAACCATCTCGCCGACGGGCTGATCTTCACGCGCACCGAACCGCTCGATGCCCGCGTCCGCCTGCTGCTCGAAACCGGCTTTCCCTTTGTCTGCCACGGCCGCACCGAATTTTCGACGCCGCACCCCTATGTCGACTACGACAATTTCACCTTTGCCTATGAGGCGGCGCGCCGGCTGATCGCCAAGGGCCGCAAAAAGGTAATGGTGATCCTGCCGCCAAAACGGCTGACCTTCTGCCAGCATATCCTGCACGGCTTCATGACGGCGGTGCGGGAGGCAGGCATTGCCTATGAAATCCCCGAGGCAGTCGATCTCGATACACCGGCAGACGTGCTGCGCGACTTCATCCGCAGCCGCGCTGATGCCCCGGATGCTCCTGATGGTTTCATCTGTCCCGGCGAAGTTTCGGCGCTCGCCGTCATCAGCGGCATGAGCGATGCCGGCCGCATACTCGCCGTCGATTACGACATCGTCGCAAAGGAGACGTCCCGCCTTCTCACCCAGCTGCAGCCGAAGGTCGACACTATCCACGAGGACCTGACGGCGGCTGGCGAGGATCTGGGACGCATGCTGCTGCAGCGCATCAGCAATCCGGACGCCGAGGATCTGCAGCTCCTGCTGCCACCGCAGATCAACTTTCCGATCGGTTAGGCTACTCGGCTATGGGAGGCGTTAGTACCCCGAACCCATGAAAACAGGCGTGAAATCAACGTCATCTCATCGTTTAATGACGCTCACGCTTCAAAACTGTTTCCATGACGCGTGATTTGTCCTAGAAGCACCGCGTAATCCGGTCGCAGCCCACCCGGTCAAAACAAGGGATCCAAAATATGAAAACCATCGTCGTCTGCTCCGGCGGACTGGACTCCGTTTCGCTTGCCCACAAGGTAGCGACGGAAAAACAACTTATCGGTCTCGTCTCCTTCGACTACGGCCAACGGCATCGCAAGGAACTCGACTTCGCCGCCAGATGTGCCTTACGCCTCTCCGTTCCCCATCATATCATCGACATCGCCGGCATCGGCGGCCATCTCAGCGGATCGGCCCTGACTGATAATGTCGAGGTTCCGGATGGCCACTACGCCGAGGAGACTATGAAAGCCACCATCGTGCCCAACCGCAACGCCATCATGCTGGCAATCGCGTTCGGTCTGGCTGCGGCGCAAAAAGCAGATGCCGTTGCCGTCGCCGTGCATGGCGGCGACCACTTCATTTATCCGGACTGCCGGCCTGGCTTCATCGATGCTTTCCAGCGCATGCAGAACGAAGCGCTGGACGGCTACGCCAGCGTGAAACTGCTGGCCCCATACGTCGATATTTCCAAAGCCGCGATCGTTGTTGACGGCGAAAAACACGGCACGCCGTTTTCGGAAACCTGGTCCTGCTACAAAGGCGGCGAGCTCCACTGTGGGCGCTGCGGCACCTGCGTGGAACGCCGTGAGGCTTTCCATTTTGCCGGCGTCCCCGATCCCACCGAGTACGAAGACCGGGATTTCTGGAAAGCGGCGATCTCGCGATACTCGGCCACGGAGGTGCGTTGATGTACCGCATCACCAAGGAGTTTCATCTCTCCGCCTCCCATCAATTGGATCACCTGCCTGCCGACCATCAATGTGCTCGGCTCCACGGTCACAACTACGTCGTCGTCGTCGAACTGGCTGCGGAAAACCTGAATGATGATGGCTTCGTCCGTGACTATCACGACCTCTCGCCGCTCAAACGCTATATCGACGAAACTTTCGATCATCGTCACCTGAACGATGTCTTCGGCCATTCGAAAGTTACCTCCGAATTTCTGGCAAGGCACTTTTACGACTGGTGCAAGCAGCGCTTCCCGGAGACATCATCCGTTCGCGTCAGCGAGACCCCTAAAACCTGGGCGGAGTACAGGCCGTGAGCGTCGGAACCATTCGCGTCAGCGAAATCTTTGGCCCGACCATACAGGGTGAAGGTGCCTTGATCGGGCTGCCGACGGTGTTCGTGAGGACAGGCGGCTGTGACTATCGGTGCGCCTGGTGCGACAGCCTTCACGCGGTCGACAGCGCGTTCCGGGATCAATGGATTCCCATGTCCACTGAGGCAGTCTGGCATAAAGTCACGGAACTCTCTGGGGGAAAGCCACTGACGGTTTCCCTTTCCGGCGGCAATCCGGCGATACAGCCCTTAAGGCCACTGATCGAGCTTGGCCATTCGCAAGGATACCGCTTTGCCCTGGAAACACAGGGAAGCGTAGCCCAGGCATGGTTTCGCGATCTCGACGTCCTGGTCGTCAGCCCCAAACCGCCATCAAGCGGAATGCTGACGGATTGGGACCAGGTGGATCACTGTCTTCAATTGGCCGCCGACGGACCGGAAGTCATGCTGAAGATTGTCATTTTCGACGATGCCGACTACGAATTCGCCCAAGGGGCGGGGCAGCGCTATCCCCAAATTCCCTTGTTCCTTCAGCCCGGCAATCATACGCCGCCGCCGCCCGATGACGATGACGCACGCATTGATATCGACGGCGTGATGGATCGGATGTACTGGCTTGTCGATAAGGTGACGGCCGACCAATGGTTTTCGGTACGCGTACTGCCCCAATTGCACGTGCTGCTCTGGGGAAACAAGCGAGGCGTATGAGCCTGCCTGCACTGAAACTATGCAGCAACACGCTCCGGAAAGGCGAAAACATCGACGGGCTCTCCAAGCCCGCGCAGCGGGAAAGTGCCGAGGCTATCCATGTCCTTCGCGCAGTCCGCCATTTCGACGAAGGCCCGCGATAAGAGTACTGGACGCTTGACCTCCTTGGTCAAGGTTTCCAGCCGAGAGGCGACATTGACCGCAGGGCCGATGACGGTGAAATCCAGCCGCCGGCGCGAGCCGATATTGCCGTACATAACGTCGCCGACATGCACGCCGACGCCATAGCGCAGCGGTTCGCGTCCGTTGCCCGCATACTGCTCATTCAATTGCGCCATCAACGCCTGCCCTTCGCGGATCGCCTGCAGCAGATCATGACAGGCCGTGTCCTTGCTCAGCGGAAAGATCGCCAGCAATCCGTCGCCCATGAACTTCAGGATCTCTCCGCCATGCCGCTCGATGGGATCGGACATGGCGTCGAAATAGTCGTTGAGCAGGTGGATGACATCGTCGCGCGGCCAGAGATCGGAGATCGCCGTAAAGTCGCGCAGGTCGCAGATCATGATGGCCGCACCAACGGTCGCACCGCTGCCGCGCGTCGTGACGCCTGACAGGATCTGTTCGCTCGCATGCGGTCCGACATAAGTCTGCAGCAGCGTGCGGGCCATGATGTTCTTCAGCCGGATTTCGCTGACGAGAGTCAGGGCCGGCAGCAGGTCCCGCAGGAAATCGACGTGCTCGCTGGTAAAACCGCCGGGCCGGCGGGTGGAAAATGTCGCGACGTGCCGTTTGCCGAAAGTATGCTCGAGGGGCCAGGCGATATACTCCGTGAGGCCGTCGTCGCGCAATTCCTGATAGAATGAATCCTCGTCGCCGTTGGCTGTGCCTTCCAGCTGTCTGCGCACCTCCTCCGCACCCTGATGGATCGCGTTGACGGGACTGTTCAGGAACTCCGGCGTATTTTCGACACCATAGGCAAATGTGTCGATCTTCGCTTCCGCCAGGCCTTCTTTCCAGAGAATGCGGGCACCGACCCATTGCGGATGGTTCGTCCTGAAATGCAATGTCGCCCGCGCCACCGGGACTCCTGATGCCAAAAGCTTCTCGCACATCTCCACCAGGATATTGTCGATGAACCGCTCGCCGCGCGTCTCGTTCACCAGCCAGTCGAGAATCCGTCTTCTGCGGATCGGCCAGACGCCTTCGTCCGCTTCGACAGCAGTCCCGGCCTTGTTCAAAATAGACGACATCAAAAACTCCCGCTATGCCGCATCATCGGCGAGGACCGAATTTAGTTTCCGCTGAATGTGGGCGATCAGAGAGCAAATGATAAGAGGCAGACGGCGATCAAGCCTCAGAAATCCCAGTCCTCGTCCTCCGTCGCGACCGCCTTGCCGATGACATAGGAGGAACCGGAGCCGGAGAAGAAGTCGTGGTTCTCGTCCGCATTCGGCGAAAGCGCCGACAGGATCGCCGGATTGACCTTGCAGGCCTCGGCCGGGAACAGCGCCTCATAGCCAAGGTTCATCAGCGCCTTGTTGGCATTGTAGTGCAGGAATTTCTTGACGTCCTCGGTCAGCCCGACGCCGTCATAGAGCGCCTCGGTATATTTCGCCTCGTTGTCATAGAGCTCGAGCAGCAGCTCGAAGGCGAAATCCTTGATCTCCTGCTTCCGCTCGTCGCCGAGGCGTTCCAGCCCGCGCTGGAACTTGTAGCCGATATAATAGCCGTGCACCGCCTCGTCGCGGATGATCAGCCGGATCATGTCGGCCGTGTTGGTCAGCTTGGCGCGGCTCGACCAGTACATCGGCAGGTAGAATCCGGAATAGAACAGGAAGCTTTCGAGGAAGACGCTCGTAACCTTCTTCTTCAACGCATCGCCGGAGCGATACTGCTCCATGATCAGCGCCGATTTCCGCTGCAGGAATTCGTTCTCCTCCGACCAGCGATAGGCATCGTCGACATCGGGCGTCGAGCACAGCGTCGAGAAGATCGAGGAATAGGAGCGCGCATGCACCGCCTCCATGAAGGAGACGTTGGAAAGCACTGCCTCCTCATGCGGCGTTACCGCATCTTCCATCAGCCGGATGGAACCGACGCCGTTCTGGATCGTGTCGAGCAACGTCAATCCGGTGAAGACGCGGATGGTCAACTGCTGCTCGGCCGCCGTCAACGTTGCCCAGGAGGGAATGTCGTTGGAAAGCGGCACCTTTTCCGGCAGCCAGAAATTGCCGGTGAGCCGGTTCCAGACCTCGATATCCTTGTCGTCCTCGATGCGGTTCCAATTGATGGCGCGCACGCGGGAGGCGGGTTTGATTTGCATGTTCATTAGGTCGTCCCTCTTGAGGAATATGTCTGGGCGCCCCCTCATCCGCCTGCCGGCACCTTCTCCCCGCTGGGGAGAAGAGACTTGTGGCAGCGTCATCCCCAACCAAGTCCCCTCTCCCCAGCGGGGAGAGGGTTAGGGTGAGGGGGCTTCTGGCTCGCGGCCGAAATCAACTTACAGCGTACAAGACACGCAGCCCTGCACCTCGGTGCCGGAGAGCGCCATCTGGCGAAGGCGGATGTAGTAGATCGTCTTGATGCCCTTCTTCCAGGCGTGGATCTGCGCCTTGTTGATGTCGCGCGTCGTTGCCGTATCGCGGAAGAACAAGGTCAGCGACAGGCCTTGGTCGACATGCTGGGTCGCCGCCGCATAGGTGTCGATGATCTTCTCCGGCCCGATCTCATAGGCGTCCTGATAATAGTCGAGATTGTCGTTGGTCATGAACGGCGCCGGATAGTAGACGCGGCCGATCTTGCCCTCCTTGCGGATCTCGATCTTCGAGACGATCGGATGGATCGAGGAGGTCGAGTGGTTGATATAGGAGATCGAGCCCGTCGGCGGCACCGCCTGCAGGTTCTGGTTATAGAGGCCGGAGGCCATCACCGCCGTCTTCAATGCGGCCCAGTCTTCCTGCGTTGGAATGTGAATGCCTGAGGTCTCGAACAGCGCCCTCACCGTCTCCGTCGCCGGCTCCCAGAGCCGGTCGGTATATTTGTCGAAATATTCGCCGGAGGCATATTTCGAGTTTTCGAAGCCCTTGAAGCTCGTGCCGCGTTCGACCGCCAAAAGGTTCGAGGCGCGGACTGCGTGGTAGGTCACCGTATAGAAATAGATATTGGTGAAATCGATGCCTTCGTCGGAGCCGTAGAAGATGCGTTCGCGAGCGAGGTAACCGTGCAGGTTCATCTGACCGAGGCCGATCGCATGGCTCTCGTCATTGCCCTTCTCGATCGAAGGAACCGAAGAGATGTGGCTCATGTCGGAAACGGCCGTCAGCGCCCGGATCGAGGTTTCGATCGTCTTGCCGAAATCGGCGGAATCCATTGCCGCGGCAATATTCAGCGAGCCGAGATTGCAGGAAATATCCTTGCCGAGATGTTTGTAGGAGAGGTCGTCATGATATTCGCTAGCCTCGCTCACCTGCAGGATCTCCGAGCAGAGATTGCTCATAGAGATGCGCCCGGCGATCGGGTTCGTCCGGTTCACTGTGTCCTCGAACATGATGTAGGGATAGCCGCTCTCGAACTGAATTTCGGCAAGCACCTGGAAGAATTCGCGCGCCTTGATCTTCTTCTTGGAGATGCGGGCGTCGTCCGCCATCTCGCGGTACTTTTCCGTCACCGAAATCTCGGTGAACGGCACGCCATAGACGCGCTCCACGTCATACGGCGAGAACAGGTACATGTCTTCGTTGTTCCTCGCCAGTTCGAAGGTGATGTCGGGCACGACGACGCCGAGCGACAGCGTCTTGATGCGGATCTTCTCGTCGGCATTTTCGCGCTTGGTATCGAGGAAGCGCATGATATCGGGGTGGTGGGCGTTCAGATAGACGGCCCCCGCCCCCTGCCGCGCGCCGAGCTGGTTGGCATAGGAGAAACTGTCTTCGAGCAGCTTCATCACCGGGATGATGCCCGACGACTGGTTCTCGATATGTTTGATCGGCGCGCCGGCCTCGCGGATGTTCGTCAATGACAGCGCCACGCCGCCGCCACGCTTCGACAATTGCAGCGCCGAATTGATCGACCGGCCGATCGATTCCATATTGTCCTCGACGCGCAGCAGGAAGCAGGAAACCAGTTCGCCGCGCTGCTTCTTGCCGGCATTGAGGAAGGTCGGCGTCGCCGGCTGGAAGCGGCCGGAAATGATCTCCTCGACCATGTCGCGGGCAAGCCCCTCGTCGCCGCGCGCGAGCGCCAGCGCCACCATGCAGATGCGGTCTTCATAGCGCTCGAGATAACGCTTTCCGTCGAAGGTCTTCAGCGTATAGCTGGTGTAGTATTTGAAGGCGCCGAGGAAGGTCGGGAAACGGAACTTCTTGGCATAGGCCTGGTCGAACAGATCGCGCACGAAATTGAAGGAATACTGGTCGAGAACCTCCTGCTCGTAATAACCCTCGGTGACGAGGTAATCGAGCTTTTCCCGGAGGTTGTGAAAGAACACCGTGTTCTGGTTCACATGCTGCAGGAAATACTGCTTGGCAGCCAAACGATCCTTGTCGAGCTGGATCCGTCCCTCATCGTCATAGAGGTTCAGCATCGCGTTCAGCGCGTGATAGTCGAGCGTTTCCGCCGCTTTCAAAGGGCGTTCGCCGGCGGGATGAGCAAAAGTGTTATGCGGTTTTGCGCCCGCATCCCGCGTCAGAGTTGTTCCCGTGTCCAAAACCGTTCCATTCCGTGTTTGACGTTGGCGACATCCGCTTCCGTGCCCAGCAGCTCGAACCTGTAGAGGTAAGGCACCTGGCATTTCTGCGAGACCACGTCGCCGGCGAGCCCGTATGTCTCGCCGAAATTGCTGTTGCCCGCGGCAATCACGCCGCGGATGTGTCCTCGGTTTTCCGCATCGTTGAGGAAACGGATCACCTGCTTGGGAACGGCACCCTTGCCGCCGTCGCCGCTATAGGTCGGCACAACAAGCACGAAGGGTTCGCGGATATGGAACGCGTCAGCTGCGCCTGCCGGAATGCGCGTTGCGCGCAGTCCGAGCTTGGCGACGAACCGATGGGTGTTCTCGGATCGGCTGGAATAATAGACGATCAGCCCCATCGCTTTTCTCGATCAGGAGAGTGCGCTGATCATGTCGGGGCGGAAGCCCGCCCAATGCTGCTCGCCGGCGATGACGACAGGCGCCTGCATGTAGCCGAGGCTGCGGACGCGATCGAGCGCTTCGGCATCCTCAGAGATATCGACGATGTCATAATCGACACCCAGGCGGTCGAGGGCACGGTAGGTGGCGGTGCACTGGACGCAGGCAGGCTTGCTGTAGACGGTAATGGTCATGATATTCCTCGTGACGCGATTGGGACGCAGGACATCGATCGGAAATCTGCCGATATCCGTCGAAAAATCTCTGGTGATTTGAGCTATGCGGCCGTTTAGCCGCTGGGCGTGCTCCGCCCTCTACCTCGAGCGGGTGGCGGCCTGAACTGAGATACTGACATGACTTCACCCCGAAGTGGCTCAATGCGAAGGTTTCGGGGGCGGAGGCTCAGGCCTGCGAAACGTGATGCGGAGATTCCCCGCAGCCATGTAACGCGACCTTCCGGACACCCCGCCCGTGGACGTTTCGTTCGAGGCAGGTCTCCTGGCTCACGGGTCAAAGCACCCTGCCCCAGCCTTCCCGGAGCATCATGCTCCAGTGACCTGAAATCGGACAGTTGCTCGCCGCTTACAGTTGCGGGGGCAGCTCCGGCATTGCCGCGCCATGATGGCGAGGCGCACCGTATTCCCGTCTTAGCCGCCGATCCTCACGAATCGATGGAACCTCGAACACTAGATATAGTACGCCAATCCAAATTCGCGTCAACGGATGGTTTGTGCATTGCGTTACGACAGGTTTGAAATCGCTACGTTCCTGTGAAGAAGATGGATAACGAAAGCTTAAAGAAAGCAAGCTGTGGAGAAAGCCCTCACGATGAGAGCCGACCTATGGCCGGTCCCGCGATTTTCGATTCGAGACCTGGCTCGAATCGTCGATGGGACATCCCGCCGGTGACGAGCGCCGGAGGAGGAAGTCAGGAATGTTATATTTTTATCCGAAGCAGCCGCAGCGCGTTGATCGTCACCAGCACGGTGGCGCCGGTATCGGCGAGGATCGCCGGCCAGAGCCCGGTGATACCGGCGATCGTCGTCACCAGGAACACCGCCTTCAGCGCGAGTGCGATGGTGATATTCTGCAGGATGTTGCGCATCGTGCGTTTGGAAAGTTCGATCATCCGCGCCACGTCGCCGACGCGTCCGTGCAGCACGGCGGCATCCGCCGTCTCGAGCGCCACATCGGTGCCGCCGCCCATAGCAATGCCGATATCGGCAGCAGCCAGCGCCGGAGCATCGTTGATGCCGTCGCCGACCTTGGCGACGATGAAGCCCTGGTGCTTCAATTCGCCGACGACCCGCTGCTTGTCCTCAGGCATCATCTCGCCGCGCCAGTCGATGCCGAGCATGCCGGCAACGGCTGCCGCGGTCCGTTTGTTGTCGCCCGTCAACATCATCGCCTTGACGCCTGCTGATTTGAGGGCAGCGAGCCCGGCCTCGGCATCCTCGCGCGGCTCGTCGCGCATGGCGATCAAACCCGCCGCAACACCGTTGACGAGCAGCACCGACACGCTCTTGCCCTCGTCGTTCAGCGCCGCGATGCGTGCATCCTGTTCAGCACTGAGCGCCCCGCGCTCACAGGCGGCGGGCGGCGACAGCAGGTCCAGCGTCTCGCCGCCGACTTTGCCGCTGACGCCCTTGCCCGGCAGCGCTTCCAGCTCGAAGGCCGGCGGCACGGGAACGCCGTCTGACTTGGCGCGGTTGAGAATCGCCAGCGCCAGCGGATGGCTGGAACCCTGCTCCAGCACCGCCGCGCGCGACAGCACCTGCGCCTCGCTCAATCCGAAGGAGATGATATCGGTGACCTGAGGCCTGCCATCCGTCAGCGTGCCTGTCTTATCGAAGGCGACCATCGTCACCTTGCCGAGCGTTTCCAGCACCGCGCCGCCCTTCATCAACAGCCCGCGCCGCGCACCTGATGAAAGCGAGGCGGCAATTGCCGCCGGCGTCGAAATGACGAGTGCGCAGGGGCAGCCGATCAAGAGGATCGCAAGGCCCTTATAGACCCATTCGCCCCACGGGCCGGCAAACAGCAGCGGCGGAACGACCGCGACCAGTGCTGCAACCACGACCACGCCGGGCGTGTAATAGCGCGAAAACCGATCGATGAAGCGTTCGGTCGGCGCCTTCGATTCCTGCGCTTCCTCCACCAGCTTGACGACACGGGCGATGGTGTTGTCGGCGGCCGCCGCCGTGACGCGAACCCTCAGCACCGCATCGCCATTGACCGTGCCGGCAAAAACGACGGCATCGACCCCCTTGCGCACCGGCGTGCTCTCGCCCGTCACCGGCGCCTCGTCGATTGCACTCTCGCCTGAGATGATGATGCCGTCCGCAGAGATACGGTCGCCAGGGCGAACCATGATAGTCGCGCCAACGGCAAGGCTTTCTGCCGGCACTTCCCGCGTCTGCCCATTGTCTTCGAGCAGCGCATTCTTCGGCACCAGACCCGCCAACGACTGGATGCTTTCGCGCGCCTTGCCGGCCGCCACCCCTTCCAGCATCTCGCCGACGAGGAACAGGAATACGACGGTTGCCGCCTCTTCGCCGGCATTGATGATGACGGCGCCGACGGCGGCAATCGTCATCAGCATCTCGATCGAAAACGGTATACCTGACAGGGCGGCCATGATAGCGCGCCGCGCGATCGGCACCAGCCCGACCACCATGGCGACGATGAAGGCATAGGACGCAATCGCCGGCACGAGATGGCCGACGGCGTAGGCGGCAACGAGTGCGGCACCCGAAAGGATGGTCAGCCGGCCCTTCCGGCTCTGCCACCAGAGACCCGCCATCGGCGCGTGGTCGTGCCCGTGCAGCCCCTCGATTTCCTTCTCGCCGTGATCGTGAGGATGGTCGTGGTCATGACTTGCATGGTCACGGCTATGGCCCGCGTGATCGCCGCAGTCATGTCCATGGTCGTGACGATGCTGCGAGCCCTGGGTGTGCGCCGGCGCAGCGCTTCCGGCAAGCGGCGCGACGGAATAGCCGAGCCCGGTCACCTTCTTCTCGATCACCTTGAGATCGCTGCTGCCATCGTGGCGGACGGTCATCGTGCCCGCCATCACCGAGACGGAAACATCGGCGACACCCGCCACGCGTCTGACCGCCGTATCGATCTTGGTTGCGCAGCCGGCGCAATCCATGCCGCCAACCCGGTATCGTGTCTCGCTCTCAGCCATCATCCGCTTCCTTGTCAAACAGAAGCATCCCTCCTACATCCTCTAGCGACTAGAGGTGCAAGAGGAAAATCATGAAAAAGATCACCATTGGTGAAGCTGCTCGCCAAAGCGGCGTCAAGGTGCCGACGGTCCGTTATTATGAGAGCATCGGCCTGCTCGCGGCGCCGAGCCGCAGCGAGGGCAACCAGCGCTCCTTCGAGCCCGCCGATATCAGCCGCCTCGCCTTCATCCGCCACGCCCGCGAACTCGGCTTCGAGATCGAGGCGATCCGCACGCTGCTCACCCTGCAGGATGATCCGTACCAGTCCTGTGCCTCGGCCGACGCCATCGCCAAGGCGCGTCTCGTCGAAGTCGAGCAGCGCATCCGCAGCTTGACGGCGCTGAAGGCCGAGCTGGAAACCATGGTGGAAGGCTGCGGCCACGGCCGCGTCGACCAATGCCGAGTCATCGAGGTGCTCGCCGACCACGGCCAGTGCACACATCCGCACCACTGACCGCTGCCCTTGCAGGCGGTCCGCGCCCGCGCCAAAACTGAATGCAGACAGAATCGGGCGAAGACATCCATGAACCAGAAACGGATTGCGATCATCGGCGGCGGCCCGGCGGGTCTCGCGGCTGCCGAACTGCTGTCCCGTTCCGGTCATGCGGTGACGGTCTACGACGCCATGCCGACCTTCGCCCGCAAATTCCTGCTGGCCGGCAAGTCGGGTCTCAACATCACCCATTCCGAGGATTATGCCCGTTTCACCACACGCTTCGGCGCGGCCTCCGCCCGTCTGCGCCCCGCTCTTGATGCCTTTACCCCTGATGATATCAGGCATTGGGCAGCAGGGCTCGGGACCGAGACCTTCGTCGGCTCGTCCGGCCGGGTGTTCCCGAAGGTGATGAAGGCCTCGCCTTTGCTGCGCGCCTGGCTCAGGCGACTGGAGGCGCAGGGCGCCACGCTGCGCACCCGCCACCGCTGGAGCGGGTTTGCCGAAGATGGCTATGCTTTCGAAACGCCCGAAGGGCGCAGCATCGTCCATTGCGACGCAGCCCTGCTGGCGCTCGGCGGCGCAAGCTGGCCGCGCCTCGGCTCCGATGCAAGCTGGCTGGCTCGGCTATCGGAGAGAGGCGTCGAGATCGAACCCTTCAAGCCCGCCAATTGCGGCTTCGCCGTCGGCTGGAGCGGAAGCTTCAGCGAACGTTTCGCCGGCGAGCCGGTAAAGTCGGTCACCGCAACATCCGAGGCCGGCACGTTTCCCGGCGAATTCGTCATCACCGGGAGCGGCATCGAGGGCAGCCTGGTCTATGCCCACACCGCCAGCCTCCGCGACCGGCTGCTGAACCACGGCGGCGCTGCCCTGACGCTCGACCTCGCACCCGGCCGCACCATCGAGAGGCTGAGCCGCGACCTTGCCCGGCAGGACGCCAAATCGAGCTTTTCAAACCGCCTGCGCAAGGGTGCCGGCCTCGACGGCGTCAAGGCGGCGCTGCTGCGCGAACTCGCCCCCGAGCGCGATCGGACCGATCCCGAGCGTCTCGCCGGTATGATCAAGGCCCTATCGGTGCCGGTGATCGAAACCCGCCCGATCGCCGAAGCGATCTCCTCGGCCGGCGGCATCCGCTGGAGCAGCATCGGCGACAGCTACATGTTGAACGCGCTGCCGGGCACCTTCGTTGCCGGTGAGATGCTAGACTGGGAAGCCCCGACCGGCGGCTATCTCCTCACCGCCTGCCTGGCGACCGGCCGGGCGGCAGCGCGCGGCATCGAAGCCTGGTTGCAGCGCAGAGCATGATGCCGAAAAGTGTGATCGGTCTTCGGACGACACCATGCTCCAACTCTTAATTTAGAACAGGCAGTCATCAGCATCGAGTAACGTCATCCCTGGATCAGGCCGAGGCCGGACGGAATGTCATGGCAAGCCCATTCATGCAGTAGCGAAGCCCGGTTGGCTTCGGGCCGTCATCGAAGACATGGCCGAGATGCCCACCGCAGCGACTGCAGTGCACGGCGTTGCGCACCATGCCGAAAGTCGTGTCGCTCGTGGTGCCGACGGCTTTTTCGAGCGGCGCCCAGAAGCTCGGCCAGCCGGTGCCGCTGTCGAATTTGGTGGTCGAGGAAAAGAGGTCCTGGTCGCAGCCGGCGCAGGCGAAATTGCCCTTTCGCTCCTCATGCAGCAAGGCACTGGTGAAGGGCTGCTCCGTCCCCGCCCGGCGCAGGATGACATATTGATCCGGCGTCAGCAGCTTGCGCCATTCCTCGTCGGTGTGCGTCACCGCAAACGTCTCGGCGGCGATCGCCTTGCCGGCCAGGCCCAGGTGAACCGCAAACGCCCCAAAAGCCGCGCCCATCAGCAACAATCGTCTATTCAGCATGGTCGGATCTCCTCATCTGGCAAACCTTCTACCGTACAGAACTACGAGAGAGAGGGGTCATTTGTTACGCCATGGCCTCCCAAACACCGAAATGTGATTTCCGCCACTTTCGTCAGGAAGAGCCGCATGCCGACGACCGCCAGTACCGGCCGATTGCAAACCAGCCGCTTTTCCATCAGAATGTGCTGAACTTCGGTGGGAGGAGCCGATGCACGAACACTCTGCGCACGCCGAGCACGTCTACACGTCTGCCCAGCGCGATTCTGCGGCGGCCAGTTCTCCCGTTGTCGCCTCATGGCGGCGGTGCATGACCATGCATCAGCTCGCTCCCGAGGACCAGCGGGCTCCACTGCGCCTCACCGACCAGGAATTCCGCCGTGCGCGCGAGCAGTCCGAACAGCTGATCGCCAGCGCGACGGAAGAGCTCGATCGTCTCTTTACCACCGTTGGCAGGGCGGGCTGCTGCCTGCTTCTGACCGACAAGAACGGCATCGCGCTGGAGCGCCGGGGCGCTGCCGGCGACGACAAGGAATTCCGCGAACTCGGCCTTTGGACCGGCTCGGTCTGGACCGAGGCCAGCATCGGCACCAACGGCATCGGCACCGCACTTGCCGACGAGCGTGCCGTCGCCATCTTCCGCGATCAGCATTTTTTCTGCTCGAATACCAGCCTCAGCTGCACGACGGCACCAATCCGCGATCATCGTGGCCGAGTGGCAGCAGCCCTCGACATCTCCACATGCCGCGACGACGTCAACGAGATGACGCTGGCAATCCTGACGCAGACCGTGCGCGATGCGGCGACGCGCATCGAGCTCAACCTTTTCCGCTCGGCCTTTGCCGGCGCACGTTTCCTGATGGTCCCGGCCGGCGCCAATTCCGCCGCGGCCCTGCTTGCCGTCGACAGGCATGATCTGGTGCTCGGCGCGACGCGCGCCGCCCGCATCGCGCTGCAGCTGGACGACAAGCGCATCGCCGCCGGCATTCCTGCCGCTGATGCCCTGCACGAGGCTGGAGTCTGCCAGCAGGACGAGATCGTCGAGGCGGAAAAGGCGGCACTGCTGCGGGCACTGTCGCGCGCCAGCGGCAATGTCTCGCAGGCGGCGATCGCGCTTGGCATCAGCCGCGCAACGCTGCACAGGAAGATGAAGAAGCTCGATCTCCACTGATCAGGGTAAAGGTTTCCGCTCCTGGGGCAATCGTGACGCGATGCTGTCGCAGCTCTGCGACACTGTGCGCTGCGGTATGAAAGACCCGCCCTATTCCCTCCGCCAAAATATGCACATTTTCCTCCCACTGGTTCGCTTGGGAACCTGGATCATCAAGGGAGGATGACATGCTTCATCAGAAAATCGTCGAGTCGCCGTTCAAGCTGAAATACGGCAACTATATCGGCAGCGAATGGCGCGAGCCGGTCGAGGGGAAATACTTCGAAAACCTCACGCCCGTCACCGGCGGCAAGCTCTGCGACATTCCCCGCTCCAATGAAAAGGACATCAATCTCGCGCTCGACGCCGCCCATGCAGCTAAGGAAAAATGGGGCCGCACCTCCGCTGCCGAGCGCTCCAATATCCTCATGAAGATCGCACAGCGCATGGAAGACAAGCTGGAATTGCTCGCCCAGGCCGAGACCTGGGACAACGGCAAGCCGATCCGCGAAACCATGGCGGCCGACATTCCGCTGGCGATCGACCACTTCCGCTACTTCGCCTCCTGTATTCGTGCCCAGGAAGGTTCGATCGGCGAGATCGACCACGATACCGTGGCCTATCACTTCCATGAGCCGCTCGGCGTCGTCGGCCAGATTATTCCGTGGAACTTCCCGATCCTGATGGCCACCTGGAAGCTGGCGCCTGCGCTTGCCGCCGGCAACTGCGTCGTGCTGAAGCCCGCCGAACAGACACCGGCCTCGATTCTGCTCTGGGCCGAACTCGTCGGCGATCTCCTGCCGCCCGGCGTGCTCAACATCGTTAACGGTTTCGGCCTCGAAGCCGGCAAGCCGCTGGCGACCAGCCAGCGCGTCGCCAAGATCGCCTTCACCGGCGAGACGACGACAGGCCGGTTGATCATGCAATATGCCAGCCAGAACCTCATTCCGGTGACGCTGGAACTCGGCGGCAAATCGCCGAACATCTTCTTCGCCGATGTGATGGCCGAAGACGACGACTTCCTCGATAAGGCGCTCGAAGGCTTTGCGATGTTTGCCCTCAACCAGGGCGAAGTCTGCACCTGCCCGAGCCGCGCCCTCGTCCAGGAATCCATCTACGACCGCTTCATGGAAAAGGCCGTCAAACGCGTCGAGGCGATCAAGCAGGGCAACCCGCTCGACACCGCGACGATGATCGGCGCCCAAGCCTCGACGGAGCAGCTGGAAAAGATCCTCGCCTATCTCGATATCGGCAAGCAGGAAGGCGCGGAAGTGCTGACCGGCGGCTCGCGCAACGATCTCGGCGGCGAGTTGGCGAATGGCTATTATGTCAAGCCGACGATCTTCAAGGGTCATAACAAGATGCGTGTGTTCCAGGAAGAAATCTTCGGACCGGTGGTTTCGGTCACGACCTTCAAGAACGAGAAGGAAGCGCTCGAAATCGCCAACGACACGCTCTACGGTCTCGGCGCCGGTGTCTGGAGCCGCGACGCCAATCGCTGCTACCGCTTCGGCCGCGAGATTCAGGCCGGCCGGGTCTGGACCAACTGCTATCACGCCTACCCGGCCCATGCCGCCTTCGGCGGCTACAAGCAGTCGGGCATCGGCCGTGAAACCCACAAGATGATGCTCGACCACTACCAGCAGACCAAGAACATGCTGGTGAGCTATAGCCCGAAGGCACTCGGCTTCTTCTGAGAAGCGCTCGCATGGTGGGAGGGAGTGTCAAACCCCTCCCCAAAACTTCGGAGAAAGAACCATGGAAACCACCGTTGACGGCAAACCGCGTGTTCTCGCAACCGACGCCGCTCTCGATTTGATCTTGGAAATCAAGCGGGATCATCCCGATATTCTCTTCCATCAGTCCGGCGGCTGCTGCGATGGCTCCTCGCCGATGTGTTATCCGGCTAACGAATTCATGGTCGGCGACAGCGATGTCAAGCTCGGCGAGATCGGCGGCGTGCCGGTCTATATCAGCGCTAGCCAGTTCGAGGCGTGGAAGCATACGCAGCTGATCATCGACGTCGTGCCCGGCCGCGGCGGCATGTTCTCGCTCGACAATGGCCGCGAGAAGCGCTTCCTGACCCGCTCCCGCCTCTTCGGTGGCGGCGAGGCTTGCGCAGTGCCTGATGTGAAGGTCAGGACGATCTAATGCTGTCGCCTTATCGGGTGCGAATTTCGCCTGTAGTATTCCCATAGTACCTGCTCGCAGCAGCTCTTTGCTAATCTCCGCCAGTTGGTTTCAATGGGAGGAAACGATGCCAGCCTCAAAGATCCTGATGATCACCGGTGATTTCACTGAAGATTACGAAACGATGGTGCCGTTCCAGACGCTGCTCGCCTGCGGCTACACGGTCGATGCCGTCTGCCCCGGCAAGAAGGCCGGCGACACCGTCGCCACCGCCATCCATGATTTCGAAGGCGACCAGACTTATTCCGAAAAACGCGGCCATAATTTCGCGCTGAATGCCACCTTCGACAGCCTGCGCGCCGAAGATTACGATGCCCTCGTCATTCCCGGCGGCCGTGCACCCGAATATCTGCGCCTCAACGCCGACGTCATCAAATCCGTCCGGCACTTCTTCGACGCCGGAAAACCGGTTGCCGCCATCTGCCACGGCGCGCAGCTGCTTGCCGCTGCCGGGGTTTTGAAGGGCCGCACCTGTTCGGCCTATCCCGCCTGCCGGCCGGAAGTCGAACTTGCCGGCGGCATTTATGCCGATATCGCCATCAGCGATGCAGTCTCGGACGGCAATCTGGTCACAGCGCCCGCCTGGCCGGCGCATCCGTCCTGGCTGCGCCAGTTCATGGCCGTGCTCGATGCCGCAGCACTGCTCGAAACCAACGCCGCCTGAGAAGGGCGGCACCGGAGAGGACGATATGTGTGAACTCTTCATCAAGGCGGATGCGCGGCTCTGGGAAAGCGCCACCCGGTCGCTGCGCATCGACGGCATGGTCACCAGCGTCAGGCTGGAGAACTTCTTCTGGGCGAAGCTGGAGGAAATCGCGCGGCGCGACGGCATGAATGTCGTCCAGCTGATCACCCGGCTGCATCATGAATCGATCGATGCCGGCCACGATCTCGGCAACTTCACGTCCTTCCTGCGGGTCTGCTGCGCTCGCTATCTCGACCTGCAGCTCACCGGCGACATCCCGGCCGATGTCACCCGTCCGATCGCCGGCCTCGACGCACCTGTCATCCTCGGCCGCGAACGGGCGAAATATCACTGATCTCAGATCCCACACACGATCAGAGACGAACGGCCCGCGGATAGCTCCGCGGGCCGTTCCGCAAACATCTGACCTTGTCTTGGGCGGGCTTGCGCTGGCGCGCAGCCTGGATCAACAATGCGCGGCAGCGTCCAGCGCGGGCACCGTGAGGAGATCGATTGCCATGAACGAACAGAAAGCCGTGATCGTGACGGGCGCCGGCGGCAACCTCGGCAGCGCCGTTGTCCGCGAGCTTGCCAGCGCCGGCGCAAAACTCGTCTGCATGAACCGTTCGGGCCATGAGCTGGAAGCCTTGGCCGGCGATCTTCCAGCTTCCACCGAATTTCTGACGATCGCGGGAACGGATCTCACCGATTATGCCTCCTGCGCCGCCGCTGTCGCCCGGGCCGTCAAGCGCTTCGGCGGCGTTAGCGCGCTGGTCAACACCGTCGGCGGTTTCCAGATGGGACCAGTCGGACCGGAGGCCCCCGCGCAGTGGGAGACGATGATGACCGCAAACGCCCGCACTGCCCTGACGATCAGCGCCGCGGTTCTCCCCACCATGAAGGCCGCGGGCTACGGCCGCATCGTTCATATCGCCGCCGCACCCGGCCTGAAGGCCGGCGCCAAGCAGGCCGCTTACGCCGCTTCGAAAGCCGCCGTCATCCGGCTGACCGAGGCGATCGCTGCCGAATGCCGCGACGACCGCATCACCGCCAACTGCATCCTGCCCGGGACGATCGACACGCCTGAGAATCGCGCGGCCATGCCCGATGCGAAGACGGACGGCTGGGTATCGCCGCAATCGATCGCCCGCCTCATCGCCTTCCTGATTTCGCCGGCCGCAGCTGTCGTGACCGGCGCGGCAATCCCGGCGACCGGTCGCGAATAATGGAAGACGCGGCGCGAGCAGCAGCCGCAACGCACTACAACCGCCCGCGCCGCGCGTTGGCCGGGCGCCTCGGCTTGCCCTCTGTTTCGGCAGTCCCTTTGTCGGGAGCAATGGATGATGAGATACAGAACCTGCAAGTTTTAGTCAGTGACACACGATCTGGCTTGAGCTTCGGTTCACCTTGAGGCAGCCTCGTCTGCGCCTGCTCATGGGGCGGGCACAAGACAGTGGGCGGACACAATGGTTTTGATGATCGCATTGCGGCGGCATTTGCCAGAAGGCGGGTGGTTTCGATGACCGACGGTCCGGCATTGCGCGCTGTCGGCGCAAGCAGCCTGATACGCGAGGAATGGTTCCTGGGCGTCAGCGTCGCGACGAGCTTGGCGTTTCTTGTTTTCCAGGAGCAGTTCTTCGGGCAGCTTTCCGATCCGCTTTGGTTCACTGTCGTTTTCGCGTGGCTGTTCGCTGCCGTCCTCGGCTCCGCTCTGTCGGTTGTCCGGCACGCGGATCATTTGGCAGAGCGGTTGAAGGAGCCCTACGGCACGCTTATTCTGACGCTTGCCATCACCTCAATCGAGGTGATGGCAATATCAGCCGTCATGCTTCACGGCGAGAACAATCCCACACTTGCGCGCGACACCCTTTTCGCAGTCGTCATGATCATCCTGAACGGCATGGTTGGCCTGTCCTTGCTGCTGGGCGCATGGCGGCGACCGGAACAGCAGCATAACCTGCAGGGCGCCAACGCCTATCTCGGGGTCATCGTACCGCTGGCGACCCTGAGCCTGGTGATGCCGACATTTCTTGCGGGGCCGGAGGGTCAGCATCCATCTGCACCGAGACAACTGATACTGGGTATAATATCGGTCGGCCTTTACGCCACGTTTCTGTTTCTTCAGGCCGGCCGCCATCGGGACTATTTCACCGACGACAGCAACCGTCACGAGCGCATCAGCGAACGTGTCCCTCGTCATGGACCGGTCTGGCTTCATGCCATTCTGCTTTTCGCCCATATGGCTCCTGTCGTCTTTCTCGTCGAACAGCTTGCCCGGCCGATCGATTACATTATCGAAACCCTGCATGCTCCAACCGCATTTGGCGGTGTTGTCATGGCCATCCTCGTCGCGACGCCTGAAGCAGTCAGCGCCGTGCGTGCATCCATCGCCAATAATCTCCAGCGCTCCGTCAACATCTTCCTTGGTTCGGTGCTGTCGACGATCGGGCTGACGGTGCCGGCGATGCTCGTTGTCAGTCAGCTCTACGGACACCCCGTGACGCTCGGCCTGGAGCATGGGGATCTAGTGATGCTCCTGCTTACTCTTGCCGTCAGCATCATCACCTTTGCCAGCGGCCGCACACATCTCATGCAAGGCGCTGTCCATCTGGTGCTTTTCCTGGCTTACGTGCTGCTGATTTTCCAGCAATGAAACCTGCCCGATTGCCGCCGTACAAGATCCGGAAAGTTAAGAGTTCCGCGCTTGGTCTGTCTTCCGCTATGATGACGGGTGCTATTGCACAGCTTGCAAGCAATCGCGGTGGCTGCGGGACCTACGTGGCCCTCGGGAAATCGTAGCCGCGTCACGACGTCCGTCGAGGACGAGCTCACAGTTTAATTGCGCACCAGCAGCTATTGCAATTTTTAGCAATGCCGCGACATAATATCGCATGCCCGGAACTTTTCGGAGAAGGGTCGTCTCCGCCGAGGCACGCATGGAGATTACAGCGTCGCGCGTCTTTTTCACACGCGCAAAAGGATGCTGTAGATCTTTGAAATTGCTCGTAAACATCGGGGCGGCGGCAATGCGTGTGAGATTGTATCAGGGTCTGCACCTGTCCGTGGTGCTCGCCGGCATAGCAATTCTCGCTGGCTGTGAGGAAAGCGGCAACACTTACGTTGCCCCTCCTCCACCTTCGGTTCGCGTCGCCCTGCCGGTCCAGCAACCGGTAACGCTCTATTTCGAACTCACCGGCAATACGGCGCCGCTCAATTCCGTCGATATCGAGGCGCGTGTCCAAGGCTATGTCCAATCGATCGACTACCAGGACGGTATGAAGGTGACGAAGGGCACCAAGCTCTTCGGAATCGAGCGTAACACCTACCAGGCGCAACTGGATCAGGCCAAGGCATCGCTCGCCTCGCAACAGGCATCTCAGGTTGGCGCGCAGCAGGAATACAACCGGCAGCTCAATCTATCGAAGCAACAGGTCACCACGCAGACCGCCGTCGACAGCGCCAAGGCGACGCTCGACGAGGCGAATGCGTCCATCCTCAACGCTCAGGCCAATCTCGATCTCGCAACGATCAGCCTCGGATATACCGAAGTGCTTGCACCGTTCGACGGCACCGTCACCGATCACCTCGTCGATATCGGCGCGCTTGTCGGCGTATCCGGTCCCACCAAACTCGCCAGCATCGTTCAGACGGATCCGCTTTATGCCTATTTCAACGTCAGCGAAACCCAGGTGCTGATGATCAAGGAAACGCTGGCAAGGCAGGGGCACACCTTTAAGCAGACGGACCTTCCAAGCATTCCGGCGGAACTCGGCCTGCAGACCGAGGAAGGCTACCCCCACAAGGGACATCTCGATTACGTATCGCCGCAGCTCGATGCCTCCACGGGCACGCTTCAGGTACGCGCCCTGTTCGACAACAAGGACCGCGCCATGCTGCCCGGTCTCTTCGTGCGCGTCCGCGTGCCGGTCGGCCACAACGACAAGGCTCTGCTGGTGCGCGACGATGCCATCGGAACGAACCAACTGGGCAGCTACCTGCTCGTTCTCGGCAAGGACGACGTCGTCGAGCAGAAGCAGGTCAAGACCGGCCGGCGCGAAGGTGCACTCCGTGTCATCGACTCCGGCCTCGATCCGGAAGACTGGGTCGTAACCCAGGGTATCCAGCAGGCCATCCCCGGCAGCAAGGTCACGCCCGAGAAGATCGAAATGAACCCGCCGGCAGCTGCCGCTGGCGATACCAAGGCAAAGACCACCACCACGCAATGAATTCGCCACCATGCTTCACCTGACCGTCTAGAGCGGTTCAGCTTTTCATGGAAGCGCAGAACCGCTCTAACCTTTTGTTTTGTCACAATTCCGGACGGAAAACCGCTTCGCACTTTTCCTGGAATTGCTCTAAGGACAACAGCATGATCTCGCGCTTCTTCATCGAGCGACCGGTACTCGCCAACGTTCTGGCGTTGGTCCTCGTGCTCATCGGCGCGGTGGCTCTGTTCCAACTGCCCGTGGCGCAATATCCGAATGTCGTCCCGCCGACGGTGCAGGTGACGACGCGCTTCCCAGGCGCCAGCGCCCAGACCCTTATCGACACCGTCGCTCTGCCGATCGAGCAGCAGGTCAACGGCGTGCAGGACATGCTCTACATGCAGTCGACGAGCGCCAGCGACGGCACCTATTCGCTGACGGTGACCTTCGCCATCGGAACGGATCCGGACCAGGCGCAGGTTCTGGTGCAAAACCGCGTCGCCATAGCGATGTCATCGCTTCCCGAAGCGGTGCAGGTTCAAGGCGTCACGACACAGAAAAAATCGACGGCGATCCTCGGCTTCGTCAGCCTGACCTCGCCGGACAGCCGCTATGACAGTCTGTTCCTGTCGAACTATGCCGTCATCAACCTGCAGAATGAACTCGCCCGCCTGCCGGGCGTCGGCAACGTCACCGTGTTCGGCGCCGGCCAGTATGCCATGCGTATCTGGATGGACCCGAACCTGCTGCAGGCACGCGGTCTGACGCCGCAGGATATCGTCAACGTGGTGCAGCAGCAGAGCCAGGAGGTCGCCGCCGGCCAGATCGGCATTCCGCCGGTCCCGAACGGGCAGGTCTTTCAATACACGCTGAATGTCAACGGCCGGCTGAACGAGGCTGCCGATTACGAGAATATTGTCGTCAAGGTCGAAAGCGGCGAAGGCGGCCGCGTCACGCGCATCCGCGATATCGGTCGCGTCGAACTCGGCGCCCAGACTTACAGCCAGTCCTTCATGCAGAACGGCCGACCGGCGGCCGGCATCGGCATTTTTCAGCTGCCGGAGGCCAACGCCATTGCGGTGGCGCAGGAGGTGAGCGCAAAAATGCAGGAGCTCTCGAAGAGCTTCCCGCAGGGCCTTGAATATCAAGTGCCGTTCGACACGACGAAATTCATCAAGGCGTCCATCGACGAGGTTTACGTCACTTTGATCGAGGCGGGCGTTCTCGTTCTCATCGTCATTCTCGTTTTCCTGCAGGATTGGCGGGCAATGCTCGTTCCGGCGACGACCGTTCCGGTCACCATTATCGGCGCCTTCGCGGCCATGGCGGCATTGGGCTTCACCGTCAACCTGTCGACGCTGTTTGCCATCGTTCTCGCCATCGGCATCGTCGTCGATGATGCCATCGTCATCGTCGAGGGTGTCGCCCGCCACATCGAGGCGGGCATGTCCGGCCGACAGGCGGCCGAGAAGGCCATGGAGGAACTCCTCGGTCCGGTCATCGGCATTACGCTGGTGCTGATGGCCGTTTTCATTCCGGCCGCCTTCCTGCCCGGCCTGACCGGACAGCTTTATCGGCAATTCGCCCTCGTCATCGCCGCCACGGCGCTGATCAGTGCCATCAATGCCGTCACGCTGAAACCGACGCAATGCGCCCTTTGGCTGCGGCCACCGGTCCCGCCCGAGAAACGCAACGCCCTCTATCGCGGCTTCAACAGGGTCTACGACAAAGGCGAACGCGGCTATGCCGGGCTGATCGGATCGATGACCCGCCACGCCGGTGTCATGGCCATAGCGGCAATTGTGCTGATCGGGGTCGCCGTCTGGGGTCTCACCCGCCTGCCGACCGCGTTCCTGCCGATCGAGGATCAAGGTTACGTGCTGATCAGTGCACAACTGCCTGACGGTGCCTCGAAGGAGCGCACCGATGCCGTAATGAACGAGGTCGGCAAGATCGCCGAAGCCACACTTGGCGTCGATCAGGTGCTGACGATCAGCGGCATTTCCGTTCTCGACAACAATGCCAGCCTGCAGAATGCCGGCGTCGCCTATGTCGTGCTGAAGGATTGGGACGAGCGCGGCAAGCAGAAGGGGCAGGATCTGCTGTCGATCTACCAGCATCTGAACGGCGCGCTGCAAAGCGTGCTCGCCGCCAAGACGCTGGTGGTCGTGCCGCCTCCGATCCAGGGCGTCGGCAATGCCAGCGGCTTCACGATGCAGGTCGAGATCAAGAACGGCATTTCCGACTACCCGCTGCTGCAATCGCTTGCCGATACGATCGTCAAGAACGGCAGTGCCCAATCGTCGCTGCAAAGGCTGAGCACGCCCTTCCGCTCGAACGTGCCGCAACTCGCAGTCGCCGTCGACCGCATCAAGGCGGAGACATTGGGGGTTACCGTCGGTCAGGTTTTCTCGGCGCTCTCCGGCTACGTCGGCTCGAGCTATGTGACCCAGTTCAACAAATTCGGCCGCACCTTCCAGGTCTATGCGCAGGCCGCTTCCGATTTCCGAGTCAGCGCGGATGATATCCGCAAGCTGAGGGTCAAGGCGGGTGACGGGACAATGGTGCCGCTCGGCACGGTCGTCGATGTCACGACGACTCAAGGCCCCTCCCTGATCAGCCTCTACAATCTCTACCCCTCAGCAACGATCGTTGGCGGGCCGGCCGCAGGCTTCAACTCCGGCCAGTCGCTCGACGTCATGGAGCAGATTGCCGATCGAACGCTGCCGCCGGGCGCCGGTTTCGAATGGACGGCGCTATCCTACCAGGAGAAGGCCGTGGGCGGGCAGATCTATTTCGTCTTCGCGCTCGCCATCTTCCTCGTCTATTTCGTGCTCGCCGGCCAATATGAAAGCTGGATCTTGCCGCTGGCGGTCATTCTGGCCGTGCCGCTCGCCCTCCTCGGCACGGTGGCGGCCCTGACGGCAGCGGGCGTTGCCAACAATCTCTATACGCAGATCGGGCTCATCCTGCTGATTGCGCTGGCATCGAAGAATGCCATTCTCATCGTCGAATATGCGCGGGAAAAGCGGGCGGAAGGCATGGAAATTCTGGATGCCGCAGTCGAGGCCGCCCGCCTGCGTTTCAGGCCGATTCTGATGACGTCCTTCGCCTTCATTCTCGGTGTCCTGCCGCTGGTGCTGGCGACGGGCGCCGGCGCATCCGCCCGCAAGTCGATCGGCATATCGGTCTTCAGCGGGATGATCGCCTCGACCTGCCTTGCCGTGCTCTTCGTACCGTCCTTCTACGTCCTGCTGCAGCGCCTCGAGGAATATTGGAAAGGGCGCATAAAGACAGCAGCCGTCGCGGAGGCGGAGATGCCGAAGGTTCAGTAAGGCTGTTGCAACAGCCTGTCGCGCAATCACCAGCGGTTTCACGCGGAGGCAGGTTGCTGTTGAGTCTCTTCACTGCGCAAGTTTCGAACAGACACTATAATCCCGAGGTCAGGACCCGGTGGCATGCAGGCGACACGCGTTGCAAATTGTCCCGCAGACAAGCGATAGCCCGTCCTCCGCCCAAAGGCACCGTGCGGCACAGAGCCTGAAAATCCGATCCGCAGGTTTCGCGCAGGATCATCAGTTCCTCGCGCGGCGAGAAGGCCGGCATCATGGTCCGAGGAACAGGCGTGGTCGCAACCGTCGCGGCAGCACCGCCGCTGGCTGGGGTTGATCCGGCTGATCCTCCCCCGGCTGATCCTCCCAAGGCCGCAACGGCCTGCTGACACGGCGCCGATAGAGCGGCACTGTGCTGTTGCAAGCAGCTGAGCGCCTCGGTACCGCCCGGTTTGACACCAGAGCATTGCGCCATAAAATCGCGTTGGCAAGCCGATTTGACGGCATTGCGCTGCGCCTGCGTCGGTGCGGCCGTCGCCGGCGCCGGTGTGGTCGCCCCGGTGGTTGCGGGCGCAGCCGGGGCCGGCTCCGCGGATGTCGACTTGGGTTTGCTCACCGCCGACACCGCCTTCCGGCAGCCCGCCGACAGTGTGTCATTATGCTGTTGCAGACAAGTGAGCGCCTCGATGCCGCCCGGCGTCACCCCTGAGCATTGCGCGATGAAATCGGAGCGACATTCCGCCTTGATCGCATTGCGCTGCTCTTCGGTCGGCGCCTGCGCGGACGCGGCGCCAGCTAAGAGCACCACTGCGCAGAACGTTGGCAATCCCGAGATAGCAAAGAGAAGAAGACGCCTTCCATGCGGGGCCGTCAGTAGAGAAGATGCCCATTTTCGCATTATTCCTCCCCCCATAAATCTCTAATCTACTTCATGAAATCGAACGTCCTGCTGAATAGGATAATAAACGCCCGTCAGTTGGAGGGACGTTGCTTGCCGCTGCGGAAATATTAAAACGGCGGCTCCACGTATATTAGAAGATTGCTATTTTAGCAACTATCGTGCGCCTGAAAACTGATCAAGGGAAACGTATCACTCATCAGCCTGATGATCGGAAATCATCCATCTCAAAGCAAGTTAACAGGTACTGCGAATACATGCTGCCGTCATGCCGCCGCAGTCTGGTACCCTCTTGAAGCCGCGCTCTCGTGGCCTTCAAGCCGAAAGCGCGCAATCATGTCGGTAAGTGCAAGCGCCTCGGACGATAGCTGTCTGGTGGCAGCATTCGTCTCTTCCACCATCGCCGCATTTTGCTGCGTCATACGATCAATATCGTTCACCGATGCGTTGATGGAATGGAGTGTCGTCGCCTGGTCGCGGCTTGACGAGGCAATGAGCTCGATATGACCGACAATATGGACGATCTCGCTGGAAATCTCCATCAGCGCATCGCCGGTGCGACCGACGAATTCGGAGCCGGATGCAACCTCTCGGACGGAATTGTTGATGAGCTCACCGATTTCCTTGGCTGCGCGAGCCGATCGCTGCGCCAGCTCTCGCACTTCCTGCGCCACGACTGCAAAGCCCTTGCCGGCCTCACCCGCTCTTGCCGCTTCGACACCCGCATTTAGGGCCAAGAGATTGGTCTGGAAAGCGATGGAGTCGATGGCGCTGACAATCTGAACGATCTTGCCCGACGCGTCCTCAATTCGTCCCATGGCCGAAACCGCGTTTTGGACCACTGAAGCCGAGGCGTCGGCGCCCTGTTTGGCGCGTTGGACAAGCGCAAGCGCTGCTGCTGCCCGTCCTGAAGAGGTGTTGACGGCGGAAGAAATCTCCTCCACTGCCGCTGCGGTTTCCTCAAGTGCGGCGGCCTGCTTTTCCGTTCGGCTGGCCAGGTCATCAACGGCTTCCGCCATCTGTCGGCCATTGTCGCTGATGAGGGAAGACGTCTCGCGGATATCGCAAAGCGTCTCCCTGAGACCCGCGACGGACATGTTGAAATCGGTACGGATCCGGTCGAGGTCGGCGGCAAACGGCGTATCGATCGAAAAATTCAACTCTCCGCGCGACAGCCGCGTGAGCCCTTCTGCAAGCGCCTCGATTGCGGCGTCAACCTGGACCTTGGCGCTACGTCGCTCGAGTTCGTTACGGGCGCGCTCGGATTCCGCATCGCTCCGCGCGATCTCGGCCTGATGTTCCATGTCGACATTCGACAGCGCATTTTGTTTGAAGACGGAAAGCGCCCGGGCCATTTCCCCGATTTCGTCGCCCCGTGCCTCGCCGGTGATTGCGGTATCGAGCCTTCCCTCTGCGATCTTGCGCATCGCTGCGGTAATCTGGGTGATCGGTCCCTTCAGGGTGACGACCAGCGCGGCACCCGCGGTCATAGCGATCAGGATGCCGAACACAATGGCGCCACCGGATATCCTATTGGCCTGTTGACGATCCTGCCCAGCATTTTGCCTTTGCGTCTCGGCGAATTGAGCAAGCAGGTTCCAGGTGTTGTCGATCTGCGCAGCAGCGCTGTCGAATTCCGCCAGCTTGCGCGCCGCACCTTCGGAGAGCGCCGCAGCGTTTGCTGCAAGCAGATCGAGGACGGGTTGAGCCTTCTTCGGAATTTCGGCAAAGACCGGATCGTCGTTCACCACGCCGGCAAGACGGCCGAGCTCTGTCTGATACATGTAGATCGACTGCTGGACTTTCTTCACTCGTGCATCGTCTGGATTGCCGGCGAGTTCGGCGAAGCCGACGCGGATCTCGTTATTGCTGTTAACGATGGCGCGCAGTTCGTTGCCGACATTCGTCGCCTGCGAAATATCCTTGTCCGACGCGGCAAGCGCGAGCACGGAGGTCCGCATCAGATCGTCGCCAATCGCCTTGAGACTGTCGCCAGTTGCAGCAAGATTGGTAACGGTGGCATCCGTTGCTGGGACATCCAAAGTGTCAGGCGACACCTTCGAAGCGTTGGCAATGACGTCCACAGCAGCGGCATACTGCGCGGCGAACGCTTGTTTGTCGGTCGCGACCGCAGGCGAAAGCTGCTCCTTTGCCTTTTGCAAATCGGGCGCGTATTTGGCTAACAGGCTAACTTTGTCAGCCGGCGTCATCGCATTCGTATAGTCATTGCGAAGTTTTGTCGCGACACTGGCGGCGGCGCTGACGGAGACGGAATTGTTCAGTCCGCCCTTGTTGGCATTTTCCGTCTTCTTCGCGCTAGCCATCAGCATGAACGAGCGCTTGCCAACCTGCCCTTGCAGATCAAGAAGTGCCGCGGAAGCAGCGTCAACATCACTGAGAATTTTCTGCTGCCCCGTTTCGATTTGCCAGATCGCTTCGATCTTTTGCGGGATGATTTGCGATTGATCGAGTGCCCGGTCAAGAAGCCCCACATCGGTCGTCGGCCTTAGGCTCTCGATCGTCTGCTTCAGGTTGCCCAGTTGCTCTCGGGCATCCGCAAGCGCGGTATCACGGGCTTCCTGCGACGGCTTCATCAGAAAGCCGGTCATGCTGGAAGAAACATGTTTGAACCCGTTCAGGGACTGCAAAACATGGTTGGAGATCTCCATCCGACCTTCGAGAAGGCTGGCCGCGTAATAGCCCGTCAGCCCCACTGCGCATAGGCTAATGACGAATGGCGCCAAAAGTACCAGCACCTTCGTCTGAATGCGAACCTGCGACATCAAACCATTTACCACGAATGCACCCCCACCACCGATCGGAGCCAAACTGTCATTCTTTGCTTAAGAACCGATAAATGGGTTGATCCGAGGATTATGCACGCCTCATCTGTCGAGGCATGAGGCATCAGAAATGCGGCGATATCTGTGATGACATCCATCAATTCACCCGGATTATGGGCAACGTCTTCAACAAACGCTCTCCATTGCCGTTGCTTTTGCTGATCCTCGGCAAATGCTCCGCTAATCCTCAAGTCAATTGGCGACGATCTGGCGGCGCTAAGATTTGTCGACAGGCTCGCTGTTTGGGTTGGGCACGGGCGCCTCCCTCGTATCTCGGGGCGGATCTTTGCGATCGTCAGGGTCCGGTGGCGCTTCCTTGTGGTCGGGGCGATTGACGCGCTGGTCTTTAGGAATGCCCTTCTCGGATGGGGCAGCGTTTTTTGCGGGCATGATCAGTTCCTCCACTTTACGCGTACGAACCGATCGAAGACATTGAAGGTTCCGACGTCGTCGCAGAAGATATCGACGTATTGGCAGCCGCGGGCAGCGGCCCACATGTTCGAGTTCGCCAGCGGCTTCGCGGAGGAAGGCAGGTCCGACGTGGCGTTCCTGCGCGCCGAACGCCGGGACGACGGAACCCGCAGTTTCAAGCTTACCGAGGCGGCGCCTTTGCGCACGAGTTTTGGCGAGGGATTTCTATATTAGGACATTTTCGCAGCGTCGGCCGGAGGCGCCCGTCAATCGAACGGGTGACCTTGAACAATCCTGCACCGCCGGCGGCGTTGCGAGCCATGCGACGCGGACGTAGAATGAAGTTCTGTAGACTAGGAGCGATGCAAGCATCGTGGAAGGAGGTCCGACATGAACTATGTGCTCTCAAGTGGCGGCCCGTCGAGACCGCCGTCACAACCGTCTGGTGTCATCTTCGCCGACCATGTCCATGAGATCACCGTCCATGCCGATGTTCTCGCATTGCTAACCGATCCGGCAACAGCGCGCTCTTGCCTTGATATCGCCGAGGATGCCGCAGGTGCCATCAATGGCACCATGGCCGCCGCCCATGTCGGTGCGGATCCGGAAAGGATGATCGCTGCGGCCGAGGAGATCGACCTGCAGCTACTGAGAGAGCACGATGAAGGTTCGCCGTCCCAGCGGTTCGAGCGTGTCGCACGCGCTTTCGAGGATTGGAAGCAAGATAAGCCTGGTCGAGACCGGCTCCTTCTCGACGACTGCCGCGGCGATCTCGATCGTTGCGTGACGACCGAATGCCATGAGACGGCGCTCGTCGTTGCCCCGTGCCATGGCAACATGGATGCCCGTGACACGTTCCACGACATCCTGTTCAACGAACACAAGTTGGTGCTAGTGCCGCCACCCGGCCAATATGCCGGCAACCTCGTGGGCCATGTCGTGATTGGCTGGAAGCCGCAGGATCATGCGCAGCGCGCCGTCGTCGCGGCGAGACATTGGTTGACCGCGGCCGATCGCATTACCGCTCTCTGCGTCAACGACAGACCCGACGGAAGTAATCAGTTCACGGCGCGGGAACTGCTGACCCAGCTCGGACTCGACGGTGACGTTATCGCGATCAACTCAGGCAGCCGCTCTGTCGGCGAAACGATCCTCGATTTCGCGAAAACCGAGAGGGCCACCTGCCTGCTGATCGGCGCCTACAAGCACGGATATTTCTTGGAGTTGCTGCTCGGCCGCGTCACTCGCTATCTGTTGTCACATAGAACGCTTCCGATGATGATGAAGCATTAGCTACACTTGGCGGGTATGTGACTGGCATGGGCCAACGAAAGCCGCTACAGAGTCGATATTTCCATCAGGCGCTATCGACCGCAATACCGATGAACGCAACGACAGCACCTCAGTCTCGAAGCTTACCCATTGCATTCGGCGGAGGCGCAATTATCGGCACGCTCGGCAGGCTGGTTGGCCTTGGCGGCGCGGAGTTCCGCTTGCCTCTTCTGATCGGCCTTTTCAGTTTCGCGGCCCTGGAAGTGGCCATCCTTAACAAGGCCATGAGCCTCGTTGTGGTCGCAACCGCCCTGCCGTTCCGCGCCGGAACAGTGCCTTTCGCCGCTCTCGCTGAGAACTGGCTTATCGTTTCCAACCTGCTCGGTGGAAGCCTGTTCGGTGCATGGTTTGGGGCGGGATGGGCAACGCGCCTGAAATCGGCGGCGCTCTACAAGATCATAAGCGGAGATCTTCACCACAATCAGATGACAGGCGACGATGCGAGGCCGGAGAAACTGCAGTGGAGAGCGTCTCCACCCGCGTTGGAAATTAGCGAAACAAGACGTGGGCAGGTCAGGAGCCGCTTGACCCGCTGCCGGCCTTTGTCGACACAATGGTGCGATCGAAAACGGATGCGATGGACGGCCTCACACAATGACAAATCTCGTCGCTATTCTCTTCGGGCTCACCTATCTCGGGATGGCATTGGGACGCGTCCCAGGACTTAGGATCGACCGCGCCGGCATCGCAATGATCGTCGCAGTCGCGCTAGTCGCTCTCGCGGCAGTTCCCGTCGACGGGATGAGCGAAGCGATCCATTTTCCGACCTTGCTTTTGCTCGGCGGCTTGATGATCCTTTCCGCGCGTGTTGGTGCAAGCGGCTTCTACGACGCGGCGTCGGTTTGGATAGCGGGCCAGGCAGGCAGGCCGCTGCGCCTGCTCGCCTTGACGATCACGGTCGGCGGCATCCTCTCCGCTTTCCTTGTCAACGATATCGTTGTTTTCGCCATGACGCCGCTGCTGTGCACCGGCCTCAAAGTGCGGAAACTCGACCCACGGCCATTCCTGCTTGGTCTCGCCGCGGCCAGCAATGCGGGTTCGGCCGCCACCTTGATCGGCAATCCACAAAATATCCTTATCGGTCAGGCCGGCGCGCTGGGGTTCTGGCCCTATTTCACGCAGGCCGTCGTCCCGGCGATCGCAGGTCTTGTTCTCAGTTTCGGATGCATCGCGTTCATCTGGCGATCAAGTCTCAGAGCGGCAGACGACGGCGCACCCCTCGAGCCTGTAGCCTTCGACCGCGTTCAGGTCGGAATCTGTACCGTCGCCCTTCTTGCGCTGCTTGCCTTGTTTGCCACGCCGCTGCCACGCGAGATCTCGGCTCTTTTGGTCGCCGCCTGCCTGATCGTAAGCCGCACCCTTCCGACCCGGCAACTCTTCGGCGAAATCGATCTGCCATTGCTGATCCTGTTTGCGGCCTTGTTCGTCGTCAACGACGCCTTCGCGCGGACGGGAATTCCGGAGGAGGCCGTGCGGATGCTTGCCGCCCATGGCCTCCTTCCCGATCGAGTTTCGTTCCTTGTGCCGATCTCGCTCTTTCTGAGCAACACGATCGGCAATGTTCCCGCCGTGGTGATGATCCTGAAGGTCTGGCAAGATATCCCGGAGGGGGTCCTGATCGGCCTCGCCATTCTTTCGACGCTGGCCGGAAACCTGTTTCTGGTCGGAAGCCTTGCAAATCTGATCGTGGCCGAGCGTGCCTCAGCCCAAGGGGTACGGCTGACTTTTCGGGATCACGCGAAAGCTGGCGTACCGATCACACTCCTATCCATGGTCTTCGCTGGCCTCTGGTTGTGGCTCGGTGGTTTCATGCCTCTTTAGGCATGCCTGGCAACTCAGGCTCGAACTGAGATAACCTTCAGCATCATTGTCCATGTGATCAGACCGACACCAATCCAGATCGCGATGATGGCGACCATGGCTCCGCACCGCAACCCGCCGCTACCGAACCAACAACAGCAACCAAAAACCGCTGGAGCGAACTCAAAACTGGATAAAACTTGGGGGCAAGGTCTCGACCCACTGGTGGTCAGAAACGCAAAAGGCCCGCACGAGGCGGGCTTTTGAGTATGTGTATATGGGATTTGGTTGCGGGGGCAGGATTTGAACCTGCGGCCTTCAGGTTATGAGCCTGACGAGCTACCGGGCTGCTCCACCCCGCGTTATTATATTACAGCAGAAAGGGCCGCTTGGGCGACCCTTTTTGTTCGGCATGGGCCGTTTGTTTTGTTTAGAGAAGATTGTTTTATCAAAGTTGCGTTTTGCAGACCT
>NZ_JBIXJN010000040.1:0-30760 GCF_052871115.1 Rhizobium sp. LARHSG275
CAATCCAGGCAAAGCCTTCCATGTCTGGCTTGAGGAAGCATCATCAACTCTATTCTATCCAAGGAAGCACCCTCTTGCTCGAGCCGGAGGCTCGAAATCCGCTGAAGCCCGATGCTACTTTGCACCATTTGCATTACTGTGAATTCATGGCGAAGCGCGACTTGCAGGCTGATAGAGGCTAACCGGTACGCCTGATTTGCGCGAGGAGTTTCTGGCGGAAGACTTCTGCCGGTGTTTTGTAGCCGAGGCATTTGCGTGGCGTTGCGTTCAGGCGGTTGCAGATCTCGGTGAGATCGCGGTCGCTGAGAGACAGTGGATCGACCTCTCTCGAAAGCCATTTCCTGGCCCGTCTATTGGTGTTCTCGACGGTGCCCTTCTGCCACGGGGATTGCGGATCGCAAAACCATGTCTGCGCTCCGATGCTGGCCTGCAGGTAAGGCCAGTCGGTGAACTCCGTGCCACGATCGAAGGTGATCGAGCGACGGGCGAGGTGGGGCAGGGATTGTAGCACCTGGATCAGGCCGTCCATCACCGGCCTCGATTGCCGGTCATTGTTGCGCAGCAGGACGGCAAATCGGCTGACCCGTTCGACCAGCGACGTCACGTTGGCCTTTCCGAACTTCTTGCGAAACTGGATGAGATCGCATTCCCAATGCCCGAACTGTTTGCGCTCGGCGACGGCGTCTGGCCGGTAGAGAATGTTGACATCCGGGGTGAACCGCCTGCCATGGCGGCGTCTGGCGTGCCGCGGCCGGCGTCTGGCACGATGCTCCGGCAGGTGTCGCCACAGTTTGATGGCGTGACCGTCCGAGGAATAGGCGAACTTATAGATCGTCTCATGGCTGACGGAGATCGGATGGCGCTCAAGCTGCAATCGGCCAGCGATCTGTTGTGGCGACCAGCCATGCATGATGCGCTCGATCACCGATTGGCGCAGCTGCGAGAACCGGGCAAGTTTGCGCAGCTTGGCACGCCGTTCTCGCGCCATGTCATTGGCCATCACGCAGTAGTAACCGTTGAGGTCCGGCATCTCGCGATCCTCGAACGTATTGCGGCGCAGCTCACGAAAGATCGTTGAGCGATGCCGGTGCAGCTTCTCGGCGATCACGTCAACGCTGATCCCAGCCTTGCGCCAGCGGGCAATCTTGCGGCGTTCCTCCATATCGATCTGGGAGTAGGTGCGCTTCATATCTCGTTCCTTGCAGGGATAAACCGTTGTTATCTATTGCAAGTCGCACTTCATCCTTGAACCCACCCCGGCTACATAAAGTGTCAAAGCTGATTAGTGGCGCGACTTCGCCAGCCAGTTAGAAACGCGACACTAGCACCGTCGGTCAGCCCCCGATCCGGCCGGCTGGGCCGGGTTGAAAGGGCGGAGCGGGGGCGGGTGATGACACTCCCTTCGGCTTTAGCTTTCTCACTGGCAATTGTTCTTTTGTCGCTCGATACTCGCTGGCACTTGCATGGCGCAGGTTGGAGATCAAAGCCGCACGATGCTTCCAGAAATCAACCTGCAGGGGCACGTCGATGTCGCCGCGCTGTCACCACTTCTTCGCGGCATGCTTCTTTCGGTTGCCTATGCTGACGGTGAGGGTGGCATAGGATTGACTGCGACCGGCGCCATGAACCGCAAGTTCGTGCATTGGGCTGCTGTGCACTTCCTCTGGCCAAGCTTCACAGCCGAAGACCTCTACAGCATGAACAAGGTGCTCAATGAAAGCGACATGCCGCCGCTTTGGGTCGTGCGCGACATGGCCCGTCATCTGAAACTTCTTCGCCGAAAAAAGGACGTGCTGCTGCCAACCAAACGCGGCCGGGAGTTTTTGGTGAACCCGCAAGCCTTCTTCGATCTGGTCGCCACGGATTATCTCTATTCGTATGTCCACGCCACCGAGCGGGAAGAGGAGGTCCGAGCGCGGTTACGCTGGTGGCGCATGTTCCTCAATCTTCTCAATATCAAGGCCAGAGAAGGTTGCACGCCAATGGACGTTGTGAAAATCCTCTATCCAGACTTGGCGCCTCTGTCGGACAGGGAAATGACCTTAGAAGCCTGGGAGTTGAAATCCGATCTCCAGTACGGCGTCTTTCGACGCTTATGCTGGCTCGGCTTGCTCTATGAGGCACGAGAGGGGCTCACTCTTCTCCAGGACGGATCCTTC
This sequence comes from Rhizobium sp. LARHSG275, assembly GCF_052871115.1. Taxonomy (NCBI): domain Bacteria; kingdom Pseudomonadati; phylum Pseudomonadota; class Alphaproteobacteria; order Hyphomicrobiales; family Rhizobiaceae; genus Rhizobium; species Rhizobium sp. LARHSG275. The sequence continues at coordinate 2,160 of NZ_JBIXJN010000040.1, forward strand.
CACAAGACGCCACTTTGGGCAGCCTGCCTGCAGTTGGAATCGGATACGCAAAGCGACATCGGCGTGCACTGACGAACTTCATTCCGCTGGCTGCCTCATCAACGCCTTCTGCCTTTTGGCAATCACCTCCGGATCATTCATGAAGTCCGTCCGCCGGCCAGGCTTGCGGCCACGCTTCTGATAACCATTGCCCTGGCTGCCATCGGGAATACCGAACATATGATCCGTCTGGCCGGTGCGGCGAGGGCCGCTCTTGCTGCGCTGCTGTTCCCGCCCAGCCTGCAGCTCGGCGACGATGGAAAGCATGTCGTCGAGACGCTTGTTCTCGACAACCTCTGCCCGGTGGACCGACCGCAATGTATCGAAGGTTCTGTAGGGCAGGGTGAAGCTCTCGTGCATGATCTCGAGGCGGCCGTCCGGGTAGTCGCAGACAACGACCTTCTTACCCGCCAATGGCCTGGAAATCTCGGTCGGATCGAGAATGAACAAGACCTTGTCGTAACGGAGCGTCAGCGACTGCGACAACGTGCGGACTTCCTTCCGGCACATGGCGCCATCGAGATTCTCATGCTCGGCCAGCGGTCGGTGCATGTCCTTCGGATTGCGCGGTTGCTTGCCGAACCGCGAATTGAAATCCGCAATGAACTCAGGCGCATGGGCATTGGCAGCTTCGATCGTATCGATGCCGCGAAGCCGCATCTCCTTCACCAGCCGATCCTGCAATGTCTGGTTGGCGCGTTCCACACGGCCCTTGGCTTGCGGAGTGTTGGCACAGATAATGTCGATGTTCAGCTCATAAAGCGCACGACCAAACTGCGTCAGGCCGCTCGTCCGGTCTTTCTCTGACGCATGCGTGCTACGGAAAACCCCATGTTTGTCGCTGTAGAACGCGAGAGGTTTGCCCCATTGCTGCAAATACGCCTTAGTCGCATGCAGATAGTCGAACGTGTTCTCTGATCCGGCGAACCGCAGGTGCAGCAGCTTGCCGGTCGCATCGTCGATATAGACGAGCAGGGCGCATTTGGGGCCGCGGTTCTCGAACCACCAGTGATGCGAACCATCGATCTGCACCAGTTCGCCAAAGCAGTCGCGCCGGCCGCGTGGCTGGAAAACCCGCTTCTTACGCTCGCGACGCGAAACCCAGATGCCGGCCTCGGTCATCCATTGCCGCAGCGTTTCCTTGGCCACCGAGATCCGGTGCAGCTCGATCAGCTTCTCGCGAGCCAGCGTCGGACCGAAATCCAGATAGCGTTCGCGGATGAGATCCAGCGCCGCATTGCGAAACTCCTCGCTATGGCGCCGGTTGCTCGGCTGCGATCGCTTCTTGGAAACGAGTCCGGCTGGACCATCCCGGTCATAGGCCTGTAGCAGCCGATGGACCTGACTTCGACTAAGCGTAAGCAGCTCGGCGGCCTGGACAACGCTCAGGCGTTCGTCACGGATCTTCTGGATGACTTCGAGGCGATGCAACTCTTTCTGCGACATGGTGATCATAAAGGACATGACGACTCCGACCGCTCATGGTCTCGACCAGGCTGAAGATCGTCATCCTTGCTCCCAACGTTGGCTTTGACCAGTACGTCGAGAGGCGAGACTGTCGCATCTCTAACTGGCCCAACTGTCGCATTACTAAATAGCCCTTACATAAAGAAGTGGCGTAAGCATACTTATGGAACCATAACGAGGTTGCCTCCGGTCCAGGCCGCGCAAGGACTCCGCTGACCAGTTCGCGCCACCTTATTTGGCTCTCCCGATTGGCGATTATGTTTGCGAATTGTAGCGGCCGACCGCATCGCTAATCATCTTCTTGGCGGCGTTGACGTCCCTCCAGCCGGCTATCTTCACCCGCTTGCCGAGCTCCAGATCTTTGTAGTGCGAAAAGAAGTGCTCGATCTGCTTCAGTGAGATTTCCGGCAGGTCGGTGTAGTTCTCAATCCTATCGTAGAGGCGCGTCAAATCCGCTACCGGCACGGCGATGATCTTCTCGTCCTTGCGGCCATCCTCTTCCATGACAAGAACACCTATCGGACGCACGTTTATGACGCAACGCTCAACGAGTGGTCGACTGTCAAAGATCAGGACGTCGATCGAATCGCCGTCTCCTGACAGAGTGTGCGGCACGAAGCCATAGTTACCCGGGTAGGTCATCGACGTAGAGAGGAAGCGGTCGACGACGAGTGCGCCGGCTTCCTTGTCCATTTTATACTTGATGGACTGGCCGCCGACCGGCACCTCGACAATGACATTCACGTCGTCCGGCGGGTTCTTGCCAACGGAAATCGCATCAAAAACCATGGAGGCCCCTTTTCGTTAATGTAGTCAGGCAAGCTACACCGGCGATGATCACGACGGCGGTCCAACCACGATCAATCTCATCGTTTCCTACGTCCGTCTGGCGCGGGCTGTCCTTCTCTGGCCCCGACGTGGGTCCCGGCGCGGCAACTCGCCGGAACCCACCTGTTCATCTTGTGCTGTCGTCACCATCATTCCAATTCAGTCGGTTGTCGATCAGGTGCTCGAGGACCGAAGGCTCGGCGAGCGTGGAGGTGTCGCCGAGTGCGGTCAAATCGTCCTCGGCGATTTTGCGCAGGATGCGGCGAATAATTTTTCCCGTGGTTGTCTTCGGCAGGCCGAGCGCGAACTGGACCTTGTCGATTGTGTAGATCGGGCCGATCTCCCTGCGCACCCAGGAAACGAGTTCCTTGCGCAGGTCGTCAGAGGCAGCCTCGCCGTCGATAAGGGTGACGTAAGCGTAGATGCCCTGCCCCTTGATCTCGTGTGGATATCCGACCACCGCGGCTTCCGAAACGCTGGGGTGGGCGACTAGGGCGGCTTCGACTTCCGCCGTGCCGACGCGGTGGCCGGAGACGTTGATGACGTCGTCGACACGGCCCGTGATCGAATAGTAGCCGTCTGCATCGCGCCGGGCGCCATCGCCCGTAAAATATTTGCCGGAATAGAGGGAGAAATATTCCTGCTCGAAGCGCTCGTGGTCACGGTACAGTGTGCGCGTCTGGCCTGGCCAGCTGTCGGCAATCACCAGGTTGCCGTCTGCAACGCCGTGGAGCACGTCGCCCGCCGCGTCGACGATCTCAGGCTTTACGCCGAAGAAGGGCTTACTGGCGGAGCCAGGCTTCAGGTCGGTGGCGCCGGGAAGCGGCGTGATTAGGATGCCGCCGGTCTCGGTCTGCCACCAGGTGTCTACGATCGGGCAGCGACCGTCGCCGACGACGCGGTGATACCATTCCCAGTTTTTGGGGTCGATCGGCTCGCCGACCGACCCGAGGAGGCGGAGCGAGGCACGCGAATACGATTTCACCGCCCCTTCGCCCGATCCCATCAGCGAGCGTATCACCGTGGGGGCGGTGTAGAACAAGCTGACTTTGTACTTGTCGATGATGTCCCAGTAGCGAGACACGTTCGGATAGGTCGGGACACCCTCGAACATAAGCGTCGTTGCACCGTTCGCGAGCGGCCCGTAGACCATGTAGCTGTGGCCGGTGATCCAGCCGATATCGGCAGTACACCAGTAGATGTCGCCGTCATGATAGTCGAAGACATATTGGTGCGTCATGGCGGCATAGACGAGATAACCGCCCGTCGTATGCACCACGCCCTTTGGTTTGGCCGTCGAGCCGGACGTAAATAGGATGAATAGCGGGTCTTCCGCCTTCATCTCCTCTGGCGGGCATTGTTCCGGGACAGTGTCGGAGAGTTCGTTATAATAGTGGTCGCGGCCTTTCAGCATGCCGACGGGCGCGCCGGTGCGCTTGACCACTATGACGCTTGTTACCACCCCAGGAAGCTTGTCCAGCGCGGCGTCCAAAGCGGCCTTCAGCTCCAACTTGTGCCCGCCGCGCAGGCCCTGGTCGCAGGTGACCACGACCTTGCTCCCCGCATCGGCGATGCGGCTTGCCAGGCTATTGGACGCCCAACCTGTACTAACCGCCGAATGGACCGCGCCAATGCGCGCGCAGGCGAGCATCGCATAGGTCGCCTCGGGGACCGTCGGCAGGTATAGTGTGACGACGTCCCCCTTCCGGACGCCCTGCGACTTCAGGACGTTCGCCCATTTCATCACTCGTGCGTGCAGTTCGCGATAGGTGATGCAGGCGCCATCCGTCGGGTCGTCCCCCACCCAGATGATGGCAGCCTGGTCGCCCCGCTCGTGCAGATGCCGGTCGACGCAATTATAGGAGGCGTTGGTGGTGCCATCTTCGTACCACTTGATCGAGACCTCGCCCGGTTCGAACGAGGTGTTCTTGACGGTGCTGTAAGGCTTGAACCAGTGGATGCGCTTGCCGTGTTCGCGCCAGAACTCCTCGGGGTTGGCGATCGAGGCCGCGTACATTGCCTCGTAGTGCTGCGCATCGATGAACGCGCGCTCGGCCCATTCCTTCGGAACTGGATAGACGCATGCCGCCTTTTTATTGCCCTTCATTGTCCTTGGCCCTTCAAGAGGCTGGGAGGGCGGAGCGTCCTCACCGGCCTTGGCCGCGATGCTGGCGATCTCGCGCGAACCGTTCAGCGCCATCTCGTAAGCCTGTTTCGCCAGTTCGACGCGGTCCTTGCTGGCAAGTCCCGCATCAGCAAAAATCATTAGGAGCAGTGAGGAAGCCGCGTGGAACAATTCCAGCTGCTTTTCCGCGATGCCGTAGGCCTGCACGACGGCCTCGATATTCTTGGCCTGTTCCTCAACAAGTGCTGCCGGATCGATGCCAGGCATGTTGAACTTGGCAAGCATCTCATTGATCTGGTTGGTTAGCGTCTGGATATCCGGGGTCTGCGATGTCGACATGGCTGGTTTCTCCTCAAATGATAGGGTTACGAAGCGTCGGATGGATCTTGTCGAGACCCATCGGACCGTCAGTGAAGATCGCCACCGCCATCTCTCGCGGATTGCGGATGATCGGCCGGAACTTCATATGGGCGAGGATGTCGCGTTCGATATCGATACCCGGCGCGACCTCGATCAATTCCCATCCGTCGGGGGTCAGCGAGAAGACGCAGCGCTCGGTGACGGCGAGCACGGCCTGGTGCCTGTCGCGGGCAGATTTGCCCGAAAAGGTGATCTGCTCGACCTCTTCGACGAACTTCATGTGCCGGCCTTCCTGCAGAATGGCGAGCTTGCCATCGCGAACCTCGATGAGCAGGCCACCGGCGGTGAACGTGCTGCAGAAGACGAGGCGTGGGGTGTTCTGCGAGATGTTGATGAAGCCGCCGGCCCCGGGGAAGCCGCCACCGAACTTGCTGACATTGACATTGCCTTGCGCATCGACCTCCCCGAAGCCTAGAAAGGCGACGTCCAGCCAGCCGCCGTCGATGAGATCGAACATCTGGTTCTGGTCTAAAATCGCTTCCGGGTTGATGGCCGCGCCGAAGTCCAGCCCGCCCTGCGGGATGCCGCCGATGCTACCGGCTTCGGTGGTGAGCGTGACGGACCCTATGATGTTCTCTTCCGCCGCGACCGTCGCAATTACTTCCGGTATGCCAATGCCAAGATTGACGACACTGCCCATCCGCAGTTCGTAGGCGGCGCGTCGCGCGATGATCTTGCGTTTATCCAGTTTCATGGAGGGGGCGCTGTCCAGCGGCGCCCGGAATTCGCCCGAGAAGGCACCGTTGTAATGGGTCCCATAGGTCTGCATGTGATCTTCAGGTTGCGCCACGACGACGTAATCGACCAGGTGGCCGGGGATTTCGATGTCACGCGAGTGCAGCGAGCCGGCGGGGGCGATACGCTCGACCTGCACAATGACGATACCCCCGCTGGCCTTGGCCGCCATGGCGAGCAACAGGTTGTCGAGCGTCGCAGCCTCCTTTTCCATAGTGACGTTGCCGGATGGATCGGCGGTCGTGCCGCGTAAGATAGCGACATCGATGGGGAAGGTTTTGTAAAGGAGCCACTCCTCGCCCTCGAATTCCCTCAGCTCGACGAGGTCTTCCGTCGTTCTGGAATTCATCTTGCCGCCGCCGTTGCGCGGGTCGACGAAGGTCCCAAGCCCGACTTTCGTGAGCAGCCAGGGCTTGCCCCCGGCGATCTCGCGGTAGAGATGGGACATGACACCGAGCGGCAGATTGTAGGCCTCGCACTTGCCGCTGAGCGCCAGTTGCGTCAGCTCCGGCACCAGCTTGAAATGCCCACCGATGAGACGTTTCACCAGCCCATCATGCGCCAGTCGATTGAGGCCCTTGTCTTTGCCATCGCCCGGGGCGGCGGAAAAGACGAGGGTGAGAGCGCGCGGCTCGCCCATTTCGAGAAAACGCCTTTGGAGGGCGGCGAGCACCGCCTCCGGCGTACCGACGCCGACGAAGCCGGAAATGACAACTGTAGCGTCTGGACGGATCATCGCGACGGCTTTGGTGGCGGAGCAAATTTTGTCCCTCATCGTTGTCCCCTCCGCACGCCTTGGCGCATGATCGTGTTGGTAACCGGATGAACCCGGATCTGTGCGGAGTCAGGCACTTGCTTTATGCAGACCACGATATTCATGCTGTCTTTGGCTCCAACCGAATGTAGCTTTTGTGTCTCGGTCGGTCCTAGCACTCGTCGTGCCAAGCCGATTGCGCGGAGATCAGCTGGCGGATTTCGGGGGGACTCGGGTTGGCTAGTCGTCGACAGTGCAACAGCTTTGTCAGGTTTGCGACACGGGTCGCTGCATGCGCTTGGCAGGGGCGCAACACTGCTTGCGTGGTTTTTAACCGCAACCGATTTCGCTAGAGAACCGGGCCGCTTTCCATAGCCAGCATTTGCATCAAGCGCAGCTCATTCGACCGAGAAGTATTGCGCATTGAAGCCGACCCACTGCTGCCTCTTCAGGAGCAACACGACATGTGTCGACATTGTCGTTTCCTTTGTCGACTTCGTGACACGTCTTAGGATTCTTCGGTCCGGTATTTTATCCCTCTAAGTGTTTGCGGCAGCACCAAATTCCGTTCTGCCACATCAATCCGCCCAGTCTGGCACGACGCTTGAAAATTGTTCTCGGGCTGCGACGGAACCAGCCGCGTCCGATGTCGCGGCATCTCCTCGGTCGGTTCGAACACGTGAAGGAAGTGACAATGGCTGCTCTGCGTCGAAAGAAAGCGTTCTTTGTCAAGCGGGTGAGGAAATGAGGAACGGCAAGGCGGATTACGCCAAGTGGGGAGCCGCCTACACGCCCACGCCTAAGCGCGTTAACGGAACAAGGGGGAAGTAGCATGACGTCCTCGAAGAAACGCATGGTCAAGGGGTCCGACATTCTTGTGCGGGTGCTTGTGAAACGGGGCGTCGAGCGCGTCTACGGCGTCCCCGGCGAGGAAAACCTCGACTTCGTGGAGTCGTTGCGCAAATCGGACATCACGTTCGTGCCGACCCGCACCGAGTGGGGTGCGGCCCTCATGGCCGCCACCGAAGGCCGGCTCACCGGCCGTCCAGGCGTCTGCTTCGCCACCTGCGGCCCGGGCGGGCTCAACTTCCCCAACGGCGCTGCGTATGCGCATCTTGGCGGATTTCCGCTGGTGATGATTGCCGGCCAGAAGCCGATCAAAAGCAGCTTCCATGGGCACTTTCAGGTCATCCCCCTCGTCTCCGTGATGAAACCGCTGACCAAGCTCGCAGTCCAAATCGAGTCGCTGCAAATGATCCGGCCAGTCGTCAGTGACGCATTCCGTATCGCGCAGGAGGAAAAGCCGGGGCCAGTGTTTGTTGTGATACCGGAAGACATTGCGGCCGAAGAAGGTGAGGAGAATTAATCATGACTGCGAAAACCCTCGATCGCGCGGCGAAAATGATCCTTGCAGCCAAGTGTCCGCTGATCATGGTGGGTGGGGCGGCAAGCCGCCTCGACGAGCACTCGATCGCCCAACTCCGCGACATCGCACGCCGCCTCGGCATCCCCTATTTTGCCACGCAACTGGGCAAGGGCGTCATGGCCGAGGACTCCGACCTCTATATGGGCACGGCGGCGCTTTCCAAAGGTGACCATGTCCACGTCGCCGTCGACAAGGCCGACCTGATCATCGCGGTCGGCTACGACAAGTGCGAAAAGCCTCCGTTCATCATGTCTGAGGGCGGGCCGGAGGTCATTCACATCGCACATCAGCCTGCGTCCTTCACGCAGGCCTATCGGCCGCACCTCGAAGTCATCGGCGACATCGGCGCTTCTGTCGCGGCGCTGGCAGATCGCCTCGAGGGCAAGCTGCCCAATGCCGGCGCATTGCTGCCGCTGCGCGAGGGGATCCTCGCCCTTAATTGCGACGGCGCCGATGAAGAAATTGGACTGGTCACGCTGGATGGGCTGGTGCACGCCGTGCGCAAGGTCATGGGGGAAAAAGACATCGTGGCGCTCGACAATGGCTTATACAAGATCCCGTTCGCCCGCGGATATCGGACCAATCACCCCAAGACACTGCTGCTCGACAACACGCTCGCGACCATGGGCGCCGGCCTGCCCTCAGCGATCGTGGCGGCGATACTGAATCCCGGGCTCCGTGTGATGGCGGTCTGCGGCGACGGCGGTATTCAGATGACCGGTCAGGAACTGATGACGGCCATCGAACTCAAGCTCAACCTCGTCGTTGTCATCGTGGTCAACGACTGCTGGGGCATGATCGAAGCGAAGCAAAGGGGCAAAGGTTTCCCGAATTACGGCACCAGGTTTGAGAATCCGGATTTCGTGAAGTGGGCCGAAGCCTGTGGCGCCAAGGGTACTCTCGTCGAAACGATGGCCGATCTGGTGCCGGCGCTGAAAACCGCTTTCGAGGGCGGTGGGGTGCACGTGGTCGCAGTGCGGGTCGATGATTCGAAGTACAAGCGACTGCTCGCCGGCGAGAGGGACCCGGAATGAACCTCCCTTGGGAGCCCCGGCGGGCGGTCGACAGCAAGGATCGCTTCTCGAAGCGGCAGGCCCTGCCGCCCGAGAGAGCCAAACAGAAGGACTAAACAGATGAAGCCATTTACTTTCCATACCCCGCCCAACATCCGTTTCGGGGCAGGCGCGTCCAGCGAGATCGCCGGCTTCTTCGAGGACTACAAGGTCGCCCATGTCCTGCTCGTCACCGACAAGGTCGTGCGGGCGCACGGGTTGACGCGCAATGCGGAAGCGGCGATTGCCGAAGCCGGCATTGCGCTCACCGTCTTCGACGGCGTGGTCGCCGATCCGCCATCGCATGTCATCGAAGCGGCAACAGAAATCTGCCGCGAGCACGGCTGCGACGCTGTAGTGGCGATCGGCGGCGGCAGCGTGCTCGATACGGCAAAGCTCGTCGCCTATCTCGCCAAAACTCCAGACAAGCTCGATGATCTCTATGGTATCGGCCTTGCCACCGGCGAGCGGCTGCCGCTGCTGCTGGTGCCGACCACGGCGGGCACTGGATCGGAAGTGACGCCGATCGCCATCGTAACGACGCCGACCAACGAGAAAAAGGCGGTGATCTCGCCGCGCCTCATCCCGGACTGGGCGATCCTCGATCCCGTACTGACGCTCGGCCTGCCACCGAACATTACCGCCCAGGGGGGCATGGACGCCATATCGCACGCGATCGAGGCCTATACCAGCAAGAACAAGAAGAACCCGATTTCCGACCTGTGCGCGCTCAAGGCGCTGGCGCTGCTGGCGGCCAATCTGAGGAAAGTGTGCGCGGACGGCTTGGACCTCGAAGCACGCTCAAAAATGCTGCTCGGCTCCATGCTGGCCGGCATGGCGTTTGCCAATTCGCCGGTTGCCGCGGTGCACGCCCTCGCCTATCCAATCGGCGAGATCTTCCATGTGTCGCACGGCCTCTCTATTGCGCTGGTCTTGCCTTACGTGTTGGAATTCAACCGGCCGGCGGCCGAAGCGCTCTATGCCGAGCTCTCCGAGGTTATCCAGCCCGGCTATCGCCGCCAGTCCGATGCTGCGGACGCTGCGGCCTTCGTCGCCGAGATCGAGGCGATTTGCCGCGATTGCGGAGTGCCAAGTTCGCTTTCGGCAGTCGGAATTGGCGAAGGCGATCTTTCCAAGCTGGCGGAGGATGCGATGAAGCACGAGAAGCGCCTACTGGTCAACAATCCGCGCGAGCTCGACTACAACCAGGCTCGGGCGATCTATGCCAAGGCGCTTGCGGGCCGCGGCCCGGCCGCGGACGAGTGAGCCGGCCACGGCCCCGAGTTCGGAGGACCGGCCGGAATTCTCTCATAACCTGCTGCGCATCACGGAAATGTGGCGCGGCAACATGGAGCAAGCAGGTGACGTTCGAAAGATTGTGGTTCAACTCAATGATGCCCTTCTTCACCACGCGCGCGGCCGACAGCAGCCTGTTTGCCGTCGCGCAGGGCGACGAGATGTCGGAAATCATCAAGCGCATGGTGGAAGCCCCGCGCCTTACCGACATGTGCCACCTCAACCGGCAGTTCTACGCGCTGATGGCGGCCTGGATGGACGTGTCCCAACGAATGGCGTTCTATCACGCCATCGCCTCCGTGCCGTGGGGCAAAGCCTATGAACGCTACATCGCGTCGTTCGCCGACACGGAGAAAGAAGACCCCAAGGATTTCGGCTGGCGCAAGGGCTTCGAAGCGTGGCGCGACATCGCCGACAAGGAACTGATCAGCAACATGCGCTCGAGGGATTTCCTCGCCGCGCAGCGTGAATTGTTGCGCGCCGCCCTGGACTTGCGCATTCGCCAGCAGGAAGTGGGGGACAGCGTCGGCCGGCTGTGCGGCGTTCCGACCCAACACGATTTCGACGAGCTGGCGCGCCAGATCACGGAACTCAGGCGGGAGGTGCGCGCCAGCCTTAGGGCGCAGCGCGATCCGGTCGAAGATGCGGCGCCGCCGGACAACCAGGAAAGGGATAAGCCATGACCGAACCTCGCGACACCACCTTCAACAGCTTCCTGAAGTATTGCGCCGACAATCTCAGCAGGTTCCACAAGGCGGCGGACTTGCTCGCCGGCATCGGCAACGTGGATGTCGATATCGGAGCGACGCCTAAGACGCTCGTCATGCGCCGCGACAAGGTGGAGCTATTCCGCTACGAGCCGACGACCGAGCGCACCGTCGACACGCCGGTTCTCATCGTCTACGGCCTGATCGGCCGCTACACGTTTTTGGACCTCCAGCCCGACCGCTCGCTGGTTCGCAGCCTGCTCGACAAGGGCATCGACCTCTGGCTGATCGATTGGGGTCAGCCCGGCCGCGGCGAGCGCTGGCTGACGATGGACGATTATGTCGACGACTATATCCACGAGGCGGTGCAATGGATCTGCCGCGCGACGGGCCATGACAGAGTCACGCTGCACGGCATCTGTGAGGGCGGCGTCCTCGCCACCTGCTATGCGGCGCTCCATGCGGAGCAGGTCGAGAATCTGGTCCTAGCCGGCACGCCAATCGACTTCCACGCCGATATCGACGGCGCGGCGGCCCACCATGGCTTGCTCAATACCTGGACGCGCTCGCTTGCGCCCGAGGATATCGACCTTATTATTGATGCGTTGGGCGGCGTCATCCCCGGCGAATTCATGGGCTCGATCTTCACGCTCATGACGCCAATGCGCTCGCTCACTAAGTACAATGTCGACCTCCTCGAAAAATTCGGCGAAAAGGACAAGCTGATGAATTTCCTGCGCATGGAAAAATGGCTGGCCGACCGGCCGGACCACCCGGGCGAAGCCGGTAGGCAATGGCTGAAGGAGTTCTATCAGGAGAACCTCCTGGTCAAGGGCAGGTTCGAGCTGTCGGGCCGCATCGTCGACCTTCGCGCGATTGTCGCGCCCGTGCTCAACATCTTCGCGCTGAACGATCACATTATTCCGCCGGCCTGCTCCAAGGCGCTCGGCAGCAAGATCGGCAGGACCGAGTATAAAGAGATTGGGCTTAAGTGCGGGCATGTCGGCTTGTTTGTTTCCAACAAATCGCAGGGCAGTCTCGCCGAAATCATAGCCAAATGGCTCAAGGTACGGGACGAGTAGGCGATTGCTATGAAAAATCAGATTTGCTCCCGCGAAACCGTCGCGACAATCTGTTCGTGCGATAGGATGCCTATCCGGATATATCCCGCTGATCGTGAACGGGGAATCGGGGCAAGGCCGAGGAATCCAAAAGCGCGATCGGAGCCCGGAACGCTCAATTATCTTTCCGGCGTCTTGAAGTCGTGCGAGATGGCGGTCCGCCTGGTTGTCGGAAAAGTCAGCCTATGAGACATGAACCCTTCTATGTCATCGTGGTCGATGACAGTGGATTTCGTGCATGCAAGAGCGCGCGTGGGTGGTTCCCGATAGATCAAGGCGATTGGCGATGACCTGCACCTCCATGCGGCACAGATACTGCTGCTGGAAGGCTGGCAAAGCCATCAAAGTGGCAATTCTCGACCCCAATACCGAAACTTCAGCCGAAGCGCAGCCGGACCGCCGGAGAGAGAATTCTCCCCACGAAATTCGCGATCCCGCCCCATGGTAGACATCTAGAACTTGTCTTAGCGACTAACCATTGCGGACCCGTTGGCGATTTCCGCCTCGCAGGTGAGATTCCGAGTCGCGACGCTAGCCTGCCGATAGCGTCAGCGAGCTGTTCGTGTCCTGCTTTCGTGTTGGTATCGACATGGGTTTTGGTGAACGACGAGGTACAGCCAAATTGTGCTCGATACCACGATAATGATATCGATGACACGGCCAGCCAGCTCAGGCAGCAGGATGATGTTGGGCTGGCCGCCGAAAACATAGAAGCAATTGAAGGATGACCATGAAGCGACTGTGAGGCAATGGTGGATAGTCAGTATTTCTGACTTGCTATTGTCGCGCGAGCGCCACCGGCGGTGAAGTTTCTCAAGTGTGCGGCCCAGAACAAGTGACAATGTGCAGGTGATAACGAGCGTTAGAGGCGCAGCACAAACCTTCGGCATGGGCCAAGCCTGACCAAAGAGGTAAAAACCTGGCTTGAGCAGTTTTTCCCATATGCCTTCTTCATGGGTCCAAACACCAGAGAAGTAATAATCCCAGCTGCCCGCGTAGAGATAATAGTATTCATAAAACCCGATAATGAGGCCGAAGAACATATAGTAGACATTCCGGCGCTGTGGATCAAGCACGTCGCTCCAGTAAGCGCGCTGCAGGTCAATGTCGCCGCAATTCGCCACACAGCCCACACACGCGCCTATGTCACCGTCCGCAGTTGCCTTCCGGCACATGGATTGGGGAAGCTTGGGGCGAAGATGATGGGGATGGCTTTCGAGGATCCCCCCAGGTTCGGTGTAGATTTTCTGAACGATATTAGCCGGACAGAAATAATTGCACCAAGTCTTACCGCCCCACAGAAAACCGGTCACGAACGCAGCGCTGATGATCGAAAGCGACGCGATGGCCATGGCCTTACGATCCGCGTTGATGACGAGAATCCGGGCCACAATCCCAATGAATAGCAGCCCGAACTGCACATACCAACTGTTGCGGGCTAGCCAACTCTGCCGGCTGATCACTTGCGGGGTCTTGCGAATGGCGCCGGTGCGGCGATCTACTTTCCTGCTATAACGCTGCAGGCCAACGAGCCCCGGTATCTGGGAGGCGAGCGATAGAGGACACACGCGGCGCCATGCTTCGTGTCCGAATACGATAAGGAACAACGGCATGATCGGTATCACGATTGTCCAGAAGACCCGAGTGCCGAGGGCATACGGCTCAACACGAAGCTCCACGCCCTGCACGATGACAGCATGATGTGCGACGCTTAAAGGGCTGGTTTCCTTGACAGGCCCCGTCAGTCCAGCGGAATAAGGATCCCAAAAAAGAGACATGATCAGGGTGAGCCAAGCCATGAGCAACAGGCTTCGCACATACAGCATTTTCCGCTCTGGCACCGATGAGAGCATCAAACACCCCCGCTTCTCTAAGATGACATTGGCCCGCTGGCGAGGGTATATTCGCGAATATTGACGACAGTAACTATTCTCAGACTGTGCGCTTTGTAAGATCGGACGATGCAAGCACGTATGGTTGGGATTAGGCGCGCCCTGTTTGTCATTCCGGCTACGCCTTGATCGCGAGGAGGTCGCGATGTGCGTCGCTCAGGCTCGTCAGCGCCGAGCCGGGTCGTTGGGATAATCCGCGCAGAAGCGATTGACGCGGGGCTGATTGAGCTGCTGGATCCATCTTAGCTGATCAGTGGTTGTTTGCGGCAGTAGACACCGACCGAAGTTCAACCGTTCCACAGGCATGCCGGATCGCGACCATCGATCTCGGCACATGTCTTTCACCACACCCCGCTTCAGAGCGGGCGTTAGAGCTTTCGCCGGACCTCCTGCCACCTCTCCCGGAGCAGCGTCAGCTCTGCGAAAGTTCGTTTCAACAGCGCGTTTTCGTCTTCGAACTGCCTCAGCTTCTTGATTTCCGGAGTCGCATCACTCACGTCCCGAGGCGTGCCCGCTTCTGGCGAAGGCGCCTCGACTTCGACGATTTCGCGGATCGCCGACATCTCGCTTAGGACCATCCGTTTCAACCGGGTGTTATCGTCTTCGAGGTGCTCCGGCTTCTTCATTTCCGGAGTGGCATCACTCGCGTCCCGAGGGGTGCCCGCTTCTGGTGAAGAGTTCCCGAAATCTTCGCGGATCCCCGCGATGGTGAGTTGCCCCTCTGCTCTGTGCGATGCGATTCGCTTTAACTGCTCAATGTGGTCATCGTCGTACCGCCGGTGGCCCTTTTTGGTGCGATCCGGTGAAACGAGACCCTCCTTTTCCCAAAGCCGAAGCGTCGATGGAGTAGATCCCGCACTACGTGCAGCTTCCGCAATGGTGTAGATTTTTTTCGGGTTCATCTCGGCACTTTTGTTGCGCAATTTTGCCGGTTAGAGACACGCTCGACCCAAGCGTCGTGAAGCTGCAATGTTTGCAAATCGCGTAAAGGGAAGACACGGGTGAATTTCGATAAAAGTACCCCGTGGCGGGTCAAATCAGTGCCGGATTTCATAACCATGTGTTCGATCACTCGCAACAGCGACGCTAGCGAATTTATCAGTCAGCCGGCAAGATCCTGATGTTTCCGGGCGTCAACGAGATCATGAAACGCGGCGCCGAGCGTGGCGGCAACCCGGCGTTCATCGTTTTCCATGGCGCCTCGCCGCGAGTGAGACCATCGCGGACCCCTTGGATGTCTTGGACGTGCCGCGGCCACTATTTTCTGTTTATGGACTCCGAGGACAGCGGCGTGGCCGAACCCCGCCACGAGGATGGCAACGTCCGCTGGCTCGCCTTAAGCAAAAGGTGAGGGCCCGCGCGCCCGCTCCTATTTGACCTCAAGGAATGCTCGAATTCGCTCTCCCGCCTGAGCAATGCTCAATAAGCCATCCATGTGCCCTCGCGTACCTTCCAGTTCGACGAATTCGACCGGCGTACCATCGGTTTTGATAATCGTTCCAGTCTCTCGCACTGCGTTTCCAGGAAAAATCAGGTCTTCATCGGTATAGATCAGCATCACTGGTACATCGATATCCAGGAGCCCTTTGTACAGGCTGTCTTTGGGCTGTCCAGCGACGAACAACTGATTGGCCCGCGCCAGATAAAGGAAATGGTTCGCATCTGACTGGGCAACGCGTGCTGCGCCCGCCTCGTTCAGCTTCGTGACGACCTTGTAGTCATTCGCCCAACTCTGCCCGGGATCTGCACCTTCTATGGCCCAGTTCCGCCCAAATGTACCGTCGGTCCATTCTGCCGAATTTGCCTGCAGTGTTAAAGTCTTCAGGGCTTGAGCCAGCCCTGCTTTTGGCGCCTGGCCTGCGTAATAATCTCCACCATTCCAGTTTGGATCCAGTTTGATAGGCGACGCCCAGACGTCCAGCCACGCGATCAGATTGGCATCTGCCCAACCAGAGGAAATGACTGGAATCACTCGCTCCAGTTTGTCAGGATAGCGTGCTGCCCATTCAAAGCTTTGCAGCCCCCCCATGGAGGCGCCCATGACCGCATGCCATTTCTCGATTCCCAGTTGGTCCATAAGACCTTTCTGCGTGTCCACGAAATCGCCGATCGTCATGATTGGAAAATCCATACCCCAAGGCTTTCCTGTTTTGGGATTGATCGTCGCCGGTCCGGTGGTGATGACGTTCGGATCGTTGGCTCCGAGATTGACCGGTGTGTCGGCCGACACGACAAAGTATTTGTCCGTGTCGATGGGCTTGCCGGACCCGATGATCGCATCCCAATAGCCGGCGCTTACATCCGCCTCCTTATATTTTCCCGCTGCGTGACTGTTTCCACTGAAATAATGCGGAATCAGGATGGCATTATCTTTGGCGTCGTTCAGCGTGCCATAAGTTTCGTACCCCAGCCGCATTTCGGGAACCGTCCTGCCTCCACTTGTCACGAAGTTCTTTAGGGTAAATTCGCGCTTCTCAACCAAAGGCTCATATGCCAATGCCGGGCCGGCCATCATGGCGACAGTGATAAGTATTTTCAGGCGCATTTATTTTCTCCTTGGTCGGGATTACCAACGAAACAAAGCGGTGGCCTCAGCCTTTCAAAGCCGTATCCTGGTCACCGGATTTCACATTGATCCAGGTCAAAACTTCTCAGTTTCCAGGGGCCTATTCGCCCCTGTAGGAGCATGTCGCGTCCAGACCGTAGCGACTTCTCAAGAGTAATACTCTGGTGCCTTCTTGAAGGTCGACCACGCATCGGGGTCGTGACCGGTGACGACGTTTGCCCCCGTCCTTTCCGCTATGGTGCGCAGCTTCTGTACAGAGCGAACAGTATCCACCGTCGATGCGAGGAAGCCGGGCAGCGCCTTTTCTTCCCAATGGTCGAGTGTGTAGGCGGCATCGATCGTCAGAAGCAGCGGCTCACTATTGGGAAGGCGGACGAGAAAGGATTGATGGCCCATCGCATGGCCAGGACTGAAGATCGTCGTCAGCGTTCCGTCGCCATAAACATCATAAAAATCGTCGTGAGTGCCGTTCAAAAACTGCCATTTCAGACCCGGGCGATCGAAATCCTTGCGGATGTAGCCGCCACCGGCGAACCAGTCGGGCGTGAAGGCGTATTCATATTCGGCTCTCTGCACGATATGCGTGGCATTCGGAAAGCGGCCGATCGCGCCGGTATGGTCGAGATGCAGGTGGGACTGCACGACATATTTAACATCCGCCGGATCGAAGCCGAGAGCTTTGACCTGATCGACGCATCCTTTGTCTTTGTCAAGCACCGGCCAGTACACATCGCAAATACCGCCCCAGTGGCCGCGCGGGTCCGTCGCGACTTCAATGGCGTTTCCACCGTCGATGATGGTGTGACCGTCGGGATGGGTGATCAGGAAAAAAGGAACCGGGATTTCGTAATCCGCACCATTTCCCTGATTCATTTTGATGTTGTGCACTTTGCATTTCAGGGTGCCGGACTGAAGCATGTAAAGCCGGATATCCGTCACGTTGGATCCTCCCCTAGTGATATGAACGGTGAATTTCTGCGGAATATTTAGAAGGCTTCCCGATACAGCGCCAGCGCATCCTCTTCTCGAACCTCGACCGGATTGTTGACGAGCAGGCGCCCCTGGTTCTTTATCGCATCCGTGGCCAGCATGGCGAGGCTGTTGTCGGTTACCCCGACATCGCGGAGCCGGCGCGGCGCGCCGCTTTTATCCATTAGCACCTGCATATGGGTAACGAAGTCCTCGGAACGGGCCGCAGTGTCGCCGCTTCCCTTGACTCCAAGCACATCGGCAAGCTCGGCGTAAAGCGGGGCAGCCGCCTGTGCATTGTAACGAAGGACTGGGCCGAGCATCAGAGCGTTCGAAAGACCATGCGTAATGTGATAATGTCCACCCAGCGGATAGGCCAACGCGTGGACCGCAGCCACCGGGGAATTGGAGAAAGCCTGGCCCGCAAGCATTGCACCGAGAAGCATGCCTTCGCGAGCATCCCGGTTTGTCGGCTCCTTGCAGGCAGCGATTAGATTGCTGCCGAGAAGCCGCAACGCCTCGCGCGCAAGCGCGTCCGAAAGCGGGTTTTTTTTATGCTTACTTGTATAGGCTTCGATGGCATGCACCATCGCATCGATGCCGCTTGCTGCGGTGTGAACCTGCGGCAAACCAACGGTCAATTCCGCATCCAGGAGCACGAAATCCGCATAGAGTCGCGCCGACACGACTCCCATCTTGGTCGTCTCGCCGGTGGTGATGATGGAAATGTTGGTGACTTCGGAACCGGTGCCCGCAGTTGTCGGAACGAGAACCAGTGGAACACGCCCCCCCTGAACTTTGCCGATGCCATACATTTCGGCGAGCGGTTGTGCCGACGAGAGCAGCACCGCCGCGAGTTTTGCTATGTCCAAGGACGAGCCACCACCGAGACCAATGACAATATCGGCTGCGACTTGCCGCGCCTCCTCGACACAACCATACAAAACACTTTCCGGTGGATCTGGCACAACCCTATCGAAAATCGCCACGCTGAAGCCAGCCGCCTCCAGGCTGGCGGCAATGGGCGCAATTAACCCAGCCTTCACAAGGCCCGCATCGGTGACCAAAAGCACCTTGCGCGCGGCAAAACGCGCAGCGATGATTTCACCTAATCGCTTAGCTCCGCCCCAGGCCATTTCAATGGATGGGACAGTTCGAAATTCGAATGGATTGATCGTCATTAAGTCCTCCCTTGTCGTCAGCCGCTTAAGCGATCGCCGAGCACAGATATTTGATTTCCAGATATTCATCGATTCCGTAACGGGAGCCTTCCCGTCCGAGGCCGGACTGCTTCACGCCGCCAAATGGCGCTACCTCGTTCGAGATCTGACCGGTGTTGTGACCCACTATGCCGTATTCCAGCGCTTCGGCCACTCGCCATGTTCGGCGGATGTTTTCAGTATAGAAATAGGCAGCCAATCCGAATTCCGTATCGTTGGCCATAGCGACCGCCTCTTCCTCTGTCTCAAAGCGGAAGAGAGGAGCGACTGGCCCGAATGTTTCCTCGCGGGCGATCTTCATCGCCTGTGTCGCCCCCGTCAGGACGGTCGGTTCGAAGAATGTTCCGCCAAGGCTGTGTCGCTTGCCACCTGCGACCACTTTCGCTCCCTTCGCGACCGCATCGCTAATGTGGTCCTCGACCTTGGCAATGGCCTCAGCGTCAATCAGCGGCCCGATCGTTACGCCCATCTGCGTACCTTCTCCGACTTTCAGTGCAGAAACATTCGCGGCAAGCTTTTCAGCGAAGGCGGCGTAAACACCGGACTGCACGTAGATACGGTTTGTGCAGACACAGGTCTGACCAGCGTTACGGTATTTGGAAACGACGGCACCCTCGACGGCGGCATCGACGTCCGCGTCGTCGAAAACAATGAAGGGTGCGTTGCCGCCTAGCTCCATTGATAGTTTTTTTATCGTCGGTGCCGACTGGGCCATGAGAATTCGCCCCACCTCGGTCGATCCGGTGAAAGAGAGTTTTTTGACAATGTCGCTTTCCGTCAGCACCTTGCCGATCTCGCGTGCTTTTCCTGTCACAATCTGGAAAACGCCGGCGGGAATACCTGCCTGATCGGCCAGAACGCCGAGAGCAAGAGCCGTGAGGGGTGTCTGCTCAGCCGGCTTAACTACCATTGTGCAACCGGCGGCCAGCGCAGGCGCCGCCTTGCGTGTGATCATTGCTGCCGGGAAGTTCCACGGCGTGATTGCAGCGCAGACACCTATCGGCTGCTTGAAAACCAGGATGCGCTTGTTGGTGGTGGGTGCGGGTATGATGTCCCCATAGACTCTCTTTGCCTCCTCGGCAAACCATTGAATGAAGGAGGCAGCATAGAATATTTCCCCCCTGGCTTCGGAGAGGGGCTTGCCCTGTTCAGCCGTCAAAAGGGCGGCGAGATCGTCTGCATTTTCTATTATGAGACCGAACCAGCGAAGCAGGACGGCCGCTCTTTCCTTCGCTGCAAGCGCGCGCCACGATCGGAACGCCATATCGGCCGCTGCTACTGCGTGCTCAATATCTGCCGCCTCCAGCGCAGGAACGGTGCCGACAATCTCCCCCGTCGCGGGGTTCTTGACGGTTACGTTGTTCTGAGAGCTCGCAACCCACTTGCCATTTATCAGGCATCGATCGCGTAGCAGTTCCGTTTTTTTTAGATTGACCATGACCTCTCCCAAGCATAAAGTTCAATTTGATGAACCAATATCGCCATATTGAACTAACCTGACAGGAGGTATCGGAGGTGTCAAGTGCAAGACTCACCCCAGTGGAAGACACTGCTATCGGAAAATCCGTCGATTCTGTTCCGGCGCTCAGGCGCGCGGTCTCGATCCTCGATCTTGTCACCAATTCCAGCGACGCAATGTCGGCCGCCGACATCACACGGGCTATGTCGTTGCCAAAAAGTACGGCGCACGGCCTACTTGGCGTCATGGTAGAGCTTGGCCTCCTTGTTCGCAAACAGGGCGGCACATTCCGGCTCGGCCCACATCCTATGCGCTGGGCACACGGCTTTCTATCCGAAATGGACATAGTCTCAGTTTTCCGGAACTATTTTGCTTCCGATATCACACTGTCTCCCTACACGGTCACACTGACGACTCTTGACCGGCATGAGGTCGTCTATGTTGATTGCCGAAATTCCGACCAGCCCCTGGGGCATACTTTCCGGATTGGAATGCGTCTTCCTGCCACCTTTACAGCGACAGGCAAAATGCTGCTTTCCGAAATGCCCGATGATAAGCTCGAGGCTCTCTTCAGAGCGAACTTTCCTTCGCCCCTCACCTCTAGAAGCGTCAAAAACCTTGCCTCGCTAAGGCAGGAACTGGCTGACATACGTATGCGCGGTTTTTCGATCGATAACGGTCAGGTTCGAGAAGGGATGATCTGCATCGGCACCGCTCTGCGAGATCATACGAGATGCGCGGTTGCCGGCATTGCCATCAGCCTTCTGGAAAGCGAAACAACTCCGGCGCTTATCGAGTCACTCGGAGAGACGATGCGCAAGTCAGCCGCCATTCTTTCCGAGCAATTGGGACATAACAGCTCATCACGCGTCCGTGTCGAAGGATAGCGTAGCGTTTGGAGAGAGCGGAAATTTACCGCCGACCGAAGGAGACCGGGTCGGGTTGGCTCAGTTTGAGCAACGCGGCGGCTCTTTGACCCTAACGCTGTCCGTCGCTGCTCTCAAGGGCGCCACCTTCCAGAGTCCCTCGGGCGAAGTGAAGATGTCGCTGGGCAAGGGCAACCAGGCTGTGCAGGAAATGGTCTATGGCCGCACCAAGACCGTCGATGGCAAGCTGACCTTCGTCGATGTGATTCGCTACGCTCCAGAAAAGGTGAACCCACCGGAAGGCATGACCTGCCAAGAGTGGATCAAGAATAAGTTGAAGTGATCGGGAAATGTTCACCGCGGCATCGCTTGCGCGGGGTTTTCCCGCGCGTTTGGCGCCACAATCCCTTTGAAGCGGTTTTCACTCCTCGCGCGCCAACTGGCATCGAAGATGGATCCCGCCCCTCCTTTCGAAACGGCGTGTGGCATGAATGCGTTGTCGCTGCGCTGATCGCCGGCCCGGTTGTCGGCCTCGTCGTCGAACGGGGCGTCCTGCGCTTCTTCGCGGGGCGCGATCCGGTCGTGCTGCTAGTGGTAACCAACGCGCTCTTCCTCATTCTGGAAGACGTGGTGAAGCTCATCTGGGGTGTCGATCCATGGATAGCCTCCGACCCGGTGTGGGCTTTCGGCAAGTCCATCTCGGCCCCTTGTCTACCCGACCTACAATCTCATTATCGTCGTCGTGGCGATCATCAGTGGTGGTCTTCTCACGTGGTTTCTGCAATTCACTGCCAAGTTGCGCGCCGTCATCCACGATCCGGAAGCACCGCTGGCGATGGGCATCAATGCCAGCCGCTGGAAAGTGTCGGCCTTTGTGGTCGGCTCGATCCTCGCCGCGCTCGGCGGCGCCTTCACAGCGCCGACCATCGTCGGTGCCCTGATCGTCGGCTTCGTCCGCTCGCTTGAGGAAAACCTGCTTATTCCGGCATGGGCAGCCGGCGTCACAGATGCGCAGAAGCGCCTCAACGATGTCTATTCGCTCATTCCGGAGGCAGCCGACTTCCGCCATCGCCGTGCCCTGCAGCTTTCAGGCGGCCAGCAAAAACTTGTGGCCATAGGTCGTGCACGCATGACGGGCACCAAGCTATTGATGCTGGACGAGCCCTTCGAAGGCGTCGCGCCTGCGCTTTCCAAGCGCATTTCCGAGGTCATCGCATCCCTGCGGCCGCTTGGTCTTTCCATCCTTCTTTCCGGCGCCGATCTCCGTCACGCCGGAAAGGGGCTCGATATGGTTTATCGTCTGGACCGTGGTCGGATCACTTCTGATTGACCGTCACTGCAAGCGCCTGTGCATTCTTAACGCGCATTTCAAAAGAAGCGAAACAGTGTGAAGAGCAGCTTCATCTTCAATGCATTTCGAAACGAGGAGCCATCGCCTGCATAGCGAAATCACGGGCGCGACCCTCGGTAACCGCGTGATCTCGTTTCCGACAGGTTTTGGATCCGACGCTTGCTTTCTTTCTCAAAGGCCAGCATCGAAGCACCCGTTTTCGGCGTCAGAAATCGTCGCATGTGGCGGGAAGCAGGATGCTTTTCTGGGGGCTGCTTCGTTCGCCCCGCTTGCGTTGGAGGAAAGCTGGCGATGACCACAAACCGCTTGCCTTGCTGCTCATTTTGTCCATTCGAATCTCCATTGAAGAGGTGATATAGCATGCCTACGCGGGCGCCGTTTGCTATTGGTGAGAAATCAACAGGCGCGATCAGCCTACCTTTACAGATGTACGGTTTTCATCTTGAAGATTTCCCTCGGGAGATCGACCTGACCGGCTTTGATCAGTCGGACCATCGCTCGGAAATAGCCGCCGGCGTTCTTGATCGGATCAGATCCTGGCGCTGGCCGCGTTTGCATCTGCACCACGTAAACGAGCGTGGCAGACGCACAGAGCGCCCCGATTTCACGGGTTGCTTCCTCCCAGCCGGACGCGGACACCCCAAAAGCGCCCCGCATGCGCGACACGCCCATAATCAGGTCTCGGTCGCTGCGGACGTCGCCTATAAACTCCATCGCATCGGGGCAAGCTGTCCCCAAATCGCCGGCGTTTAAGCTCACACTCGTCCACAGTAAATTCCGGCCTATGATGATCGGCTCGGCTTCGGGATGATTGATGCCGGACGAATTCCGCGGTCATATGGTCCGGAGTATGCGCGCCGAAGCTTTCGCCGTCGCGGACCATGGCATCCGCCGGCGCCTTGCGGCCAAGGTTTTCGCGTATGGCGATGAACTCCATTTCCGGCGTGATGATGCCGGCCCGCGCATAGGCGAACTGGGTGACGGCCTTGCCGTCCTTTGCGCGCAGCGGCTGCGCGGACACCCCAAAAGCGCCCCGCATGCGCGACACGCCCATAATCAGGTCTCGGTCGCTGCGCACGTCGCCTATAAACTCCATCGCATCGGGGCAAGCTGTCCCCAAATCGCCGGCGTTTAAGCTCACACTCGTCCGTTCCGGATCCTTCGGATTATCATTGCCATTGTTACAAGACTCGTCAGGGGCATATTTGTTGTTGTCTTTGTGGCGGCATAATTTGCCGGCAGAGGCGGCATGAAATTTTCCTTCCGCCTCTTCCCTGATCGTGCGCCAGGCATCTCGGGCGTCGTCCGCCGATCTCGCTCCGGACCTGCGCGGTGTTACTCTGGCAAGCTCACGGGCACGCGCTCTTAGCTCGCTGACGTCGATGCTCGGGAAAGTCTCTGCAAGCGTCTTGAGCGCCTCGTTGGCCGATCTGCGATGGATGGTGAGTTCGTCGAAGGCCGCTGACCGCTCGCGCTCTATGTCTTCGATCACCTGGAGCTGATCGCGAAGCTCAGGCAGCCTTGCGAGAAGAGGGGAGAGATCGAAGCCATATGCCTTCACGATTTTGCCCCGCGATCGCTGAGCGAACCGTTTGCCATTCGGGCTGTCCTTCGCGCCGATCACTCCTTCGGTGTGCAGCCGGTTAAGAGCATAGCGAACAGACCGCTCCGAAATCCCTGTGCGCTTGACTAGGAATTCATTCGAGGGCCAGACGAGCATCTGGTTTTCGACTAGCTCTCCGCCGAAGACGCCGACGAGCTGGTCGAGGACGAACCTGCAGTTCGACGGCAGCTTCAACGCGCGGGCAGCCACGCGCGCTGCCTGATAGAGGGCTTGCTTGTCCGCTGTAGCTGGCTCTGCGGCCGATGATAGCATCGGCTTTTGAGCGCGCCAGCCGGACGACTGTGCGCTTCTCATAGTTATCCCTTTCATAGGGCAACGCTTCGCCGTTCGCCTCAAAGTAGGCGTTGACAAATCAGCGTGACTTGGGATAGCCAGAAGTGCATGTTAGCTCTGGTGTCCCAACGGTCACTATCTAATCTCGAAGGCTCTGGGATTGCCGTCCTGGAGCCTTCAGCGTTTTAAGCCCTTGCTATCGTTCCTGAATCAGTTTTTTGAGTGCAGCCGCAACGGCCTCAGACCGATTGCGGAAGTCTCCCGACTTGACCAGTTCGTCCAAAAGTGTCGTCAGACCGGCTTCAATCCATAGAAGCACCTGTTTCTCGCCCTGCGCTTCACGTTTGAACCTATATCTTTCCGACGGCGTCGTCTCGGCTGTGCCCATGCTCAAACTTCCGAATCAATCAAATCATCACATCGCTAGTGACGTGCCCGATTCTGCTTGTTTGTGAAAGCACTAAATTTCGAAACCGTAACTTGAAAATCAATCGTACAATGCCAATGCCAATGCGATTGCGATGGGCGACGTCTATGTCAAAACTTGGGTTTCGCGATTGCCGGTTTTGCGAAGCCACCAGATCCGACGGCAGCTTGCATGACGCCATAAGATCTCTGTGCCGGAGCGACAGCGTGCGCGCTCAGTCACATCAAGAAGAGCCAGCCCGATTGGACGGTCGAACGCTACCAGGCCGAGCCGATTTCACCGCTTCTTGGGAGCGGTTTGAGAAACTCATCTGCTGGATCATATTGGGAATGAATCAAGTCGCGCAGCGACCAAATCAGGAATGCTTTAAGGGCATGTCGCGGCTCAGTCAGAACGTCGACGTGGTCGCTTTCTCGGCAGCTATCTATCGGCCCACGGGGAGGTCGCCTACCTTGCCTCACGGAGCTGCGAAATGACCAGCAGTTTCGAACATGCCGAAGATGAAGATCGCACCAGTCAATGCGGAAGAGATGCATTTCATCACCATGACTTTCCGCGGCAAGAATGGTCTTGGAGGGTGTAGAATAATCCCTCGGCGATTTCTGGCTAGAACCTGCCAGTTCCTGCTGTCCAAACCGCGGCGTCCAGCTTTTCCGCCGAGCCTGAGACGGTTCAGCGCATCGCCGACATTCATAATGCGTTTGTTCCTTGGACTTCCGCCATCTTCCGGAAGCGCTTGGTTATGGTGAGAGACGGCCCGAGCTCTTCGGCCATATAGAGATCGTGGCTGCTGGGCCGGCGTTGCAGGCCTGCTCGAGGTGCGGCATTGATCCTCCGGACTGGAAGAAGATCTTGGGCCACTGCTATGTGGCGCTGGTGGGGCTACTCGCTCTTAGCTATCGAAGTGTATCCGGTAATGGTGCTTGGAGGCATTGAGAACCTTTGTGACGTCCTCGAGCCTAAATCAACTCGAGTGCTGTTGCCTTGGCCACCGCTTCACTCGTCGTCGCGACTGTCAACTTCCGTCGAGCCGATGCGAGATAGAGCTGCACAGCACTCGTCGAAATGAACAAACGGGCACAAATCTGCTTTGCCAGGAAGCCGTTGGCAGTCATCTGCAAACATTGCAGCTCGCGGCGGGACAATTTCGGAAAGTCCGTACTTTTTCGCGTGCCCGACAGAATCATCGCCCTGTCGTGGAGGTGGTGAGCGAGAAACTGCAGGTCGCGCATGCTCTCCATGCGGAACTGTTTCCAGTAGGCATCGGGATGGTTGGAGGTCACGGTAAACAACGATCGCTCCCCGTGGGGTCCCCGCACCGGCAAGGTAACGCCTTGCCGGCCAATACCGAAGGCCATCGCCTCCTTGAAGAAGCCATACGCCTGCCCTGAATCCCATTTTGACGCAGACCATTCCACGGGCAGGAAGCCGCGCCGGCCGAGGTGTACGACGGGATCGATACTGAAGTAATCCCGGGCAACATACTGCTTGACCCACTCGGGCGGGTACGTGAGCATCAGCAATGGATTGGTGGTCGCCGCGCTCGAGGAGCGGGTCACATGCAGAACCATGTGCGATATCCCATAGATGTGACGGACTTCGTCCAGCGTCGTCTCAAGGTCCCCAAATGTCGGCGATGCGGAGATACGGTCCAGACTGTAGAAAAAACGAGAACTGCTCAGCATGAGATGGACTCGCGGTTGTGTGTTTCCCTGGCTGCCAACATGGTAACATTTCGCGGCTTCCGAGAACAGCATAATCTGTAGCAACCAGGACGCGATATGAAGAACAGGTTAAAGAGATTGCGAGATGGCCAAACAGCCACTGCGCTTACCGTATGCCGCCATCGGCAAGGGCTCTGCGGGGACAGGGAGAGGCTTGCTCCACAAGTCGGGACAGGTTGGTCCGAAGTGTCCGACTAGTGTCTACAGTCACGTCCCACAGGCCGACATACAGTTTGCCCATTTCAGGAAGTGATCGGGCAAGCGGCGTCGGACTCCAGCCGATTCTGCGATACACCCCGACCATCGCACCATCATAGACGCCGACGATGCTTTCGATACCGGTTTCGAGCGCAAGATCGCAAAGCCCTGAGAGTAGCTCCGTGGCGACTGTGCGCGATTGTTCCATGTGTCCGGCAAACGGGTGAACGCAAAAGCGGGTACATTCCCAAGTCGTCGGACTGTCAACGTCGATAGGCTGATTGAAGAAATGCCGGAACTCGCTTTTGAGCATCGTCCCTCCCGTGGTCGGCAGCAGACGCAGCGAACCTGTGAGTGTGCCGGAAGGTCGTTGCGTGACAAGATAAACGGGATCTTCCGCCTCATCGTATCGGTCCCGCTCCCACTGGTTCCGGACATCGACCCGCCACCCGAGCCGATCGCGAAAGACGGCGGTGCGTGCCCGAAACATTTCGTCGAAAGCACGTCGATCGGTGTCGAGCATGTCTTTGGTGAGTAGTCGCAACATATCCATCCCTCCTGATGTGCTGACGTATCACAACAGGATGCCGACCGGGAGCAATCTGGATATTTCACCAGGTTGACCGGTGCTTCGCTTTGCCTTTCATTTCCACTTAATTTTCCATAGCCTGGCCGATCCCAAGCTCTGTGGCTGCCAATTCAACACATCCAAAGGAAGAATGGTCATGACCTTCGACCCAGCGCGCGGCAAACGTATTCGAGAAGCAATCTCTCGGGGCAACTTCCGGAAAGTACACGCTCTCGCAGCCGAACTGAATGTCTCGGTCGCGGCCGTCTCCCGCTGGCAGAATGGCGGCCACACGTCCCTGGAAAGCGCCTGCGCTCTCGCCCGCCTTCTGGACGTGTCACTCGACTGGCTGCTCCTTGGGCGAGGCGCCATAGATGGCCATAAGAACAGCACGATCTCCGCCACGGAGTTGCTGTGGGTCATGGCGCTGCGCGGCCGGTCTGCGGCGGCCCAGTCCAATCTCATCGGGCTGCTCGAATCGATCCCTCGGGAGCACGCATTACGCTAAGCACAATTTCGCACGGCTTTTTACGTTGCGCGCAACAGCTTCAGATTGCATAATCCGCAGCCGTAAACGATCTTTCTAGTTAGGGTTTCAACCACGGCACCGGTAGCAAAGCTAGCGCACCAGCCCTCGCCGCGGTGAAGACCCTCGTATTCACTCTCAAACGCAGAAGGGTTGCCGACCATGTCAACGATGCTGACGATCAACGTGAAAAATTACGAATCCCAGACGCAAAACTTCTACTTCTTCCAGCAGCCGGCGATTTACACCGGCGGCGGGCAAGTCTATTCGAATAGCCTGTTCTCGCAATCGCTCGGCAACTACGACAACACCGGTGCGATCCTGACCTTCCAGGTCAACCTGCAATATTATGCCGGCATCCAGCAGGCAAACACACCGCCGCAAATCGGCGCTTCATCCGGCTACTCGTCAGCCAGCCGCGCCATCGATCTTGCTCCGAGTCCGGGTGGCGGTGGTAAACCGAACGACTGGACGACTGCGACGGTCAACCCTCTCGGTCTTTCCTCGCCGGTCTACGGGGAAGGTGTGCAGCCTGGCGCGTTTCGCATCACCACGCCGGTCTTCAACTCGCCGCCCTATTTCAATGTCGGCTCGGCGGTTGCCGTCAATGGCGGCATCGTGCTCTCCAACTTCGTGCAGGCAAACCCGGCCAGCAACACCGATTGCCAGCCGATCCTGAAATACTACGTCCAGACCGGGGCCTACACGCCAGGTGTCGTCATGAACTTCACGCAATCGAGCGTGAACGCGGCGCTTTCGGATTTCACCGGCGGCTATTCTGTCTGCAACGTCAGCCTGAAATCTGACGGGACCTGGACCACGCAGCTCCAGTAAACACCGTCAGGCACGCAGGTGAGGAACCGCCCCTTTCTTCACCTGCATGCGCACCATTCGCGCGGTTGCCACTGCCCGCCCGGCGACGGACAGGCTTGGTCTCAAAGGGGATTGTCACACGCCATAACGAGTTC
>NZ_JBIXJN010000041.1:0-30512 GCF_052871115.1 Rhizobium sp. LARHSG275
CATCCAGTTCACCAACCGGGCCTGTGACCAAAATGCTTTCCAGCACATCTTCGACCGAGTCTGTGAGGAATACGAGATCGAGCATCGCCTGACAAAGGTTAAGCACCCATGGACCAATGGGCAGGTCAAGCGGATGAACCGGACGATCAAGGAAGCGACTGTCAAGCGCTTCCACTACGACGATCACGCACAACTGAAAAAGCATCTCGCCGACTTCATCGACGCCTACAATTTTGGGCGCAGGCTCAAGACACTAAAGGGCCTCACCCCCTTCGAGTTCATCTGCAAAAGGTGGACTTCCGAGCCAGATCGATTCATCATCGATCCTATCCATCAAATGCCGGGACTAAACACCTAGAGCACCGCGCGTCTTTTCAGACGCGTAAAGGACGCCGTAAACACTTAAAATAATAGAGTGGGTATTTGGCCGTTATCGTTTGGCGACAGGCCCTATTTTTTTCTAAAACGTTTCAGAACGGCTATTTCTCGCAATAGTCGCCTCCAGGGTGGTGTGTTAGGACAACGTCCAGTTTCCTTCAGGTCCACCTATGATTCCCGCTCAAAATTTCTCGACGGGTGAGGGAGCGCCGTCGCGCTTCCGGCTGCTCAGCGCGCTTTCCTATTGCGCGCCGCTGCTCGTCAACGGCATCGTCCTGCCGTTCTTTCCCGTCTGGCTCGCAACCCACAGCTTCAGCGACCACGAGATCGGCATCATCCTTGCGATACCCATGGTGGTTCGCGTGCTGGTGGCGCCTGTCGTCGCCATGATCGCCGACCGCTTGAAGGAGCGCGCCGACGTGCTGCTTTGGTCGGGTGGCCTGTCGCTGCTGACGGCGATCGCGCTCTTCTGGACGACGACCTTCTGGCCCGTGACGATCATCTATGCGCTGCAGGGCGCCACCTTCGCACCCTATGTGCCTATCGTCGAATCGATCGTCATCTCGGGCGTGCGCCGCTGGGGGCTCGATTACGGGTCGATGCGCGTGTGGGGCTCCATCGCCTTCATCGTCTCGACGCTGGTCGGTGGCCAGATGATCAGCCGGTGGGGCGGCGGCATGGTGCTTGACGTCATGGTGTTCGGCTTTGTCATGACGGTTATCATGGCGATCTTTTGTCCGCGCATCGGGCCGACGCGGCGCCGCGGCCAGCCGATCAACATTCCGGCCGCTACCGGCAGTGGCCTGCGCGAGCCGCACCTGCTGCTGCTTCTGATCGGCGTCGCCATCCAGCAGTCGAGCCACGCGGTGCTGAACGCCTTTTCCTCGATCTACTGGCATCAGCTCGGCTTCTCCGGCACTGAGGTCGGGCTGCTCTGGAGCGCCGGCGTCGCTTCGGAAGTGACGGTGTTCTTCCTGTCGAAGCGTCTCAACCGTCGCTTCGACGCCTGGACGCTGATCCGCTTCGGCTGCGCCGTCAGCGTCTGCCGCTGGATCCTGTTTCCGATGAATACCGGCTTTGCCGGTTTCTTCCTGCTGCAATGTTTCCACGGCTTCACCTACGCCTTCGTGCATACCGGTGTGCAAAGGCGGATCATGGCGACGGTGCAGGAGACGCAGGAATCATCAGCGCAGGGCGCCTATTTCTTTTATGTCGGCATGGCGATGGCGCTGATGACCCTGGCGTCAGGTTATCTCTATGCCTGGCTTGGCGTCGTCAGCTATTACGTCATGGCCGTGGTCGCGTTCTCCGGACTCGGCCTCGTCATCTCAGCCTATTATCTTCAGCCCCAGAGGGTGCTTTCGGGTGGAAAGACCAGGGAAGCGGCGTAATGCAGGCCGGGTTCGCGGTCGCGGGCCAGCAGCAGCGGACCGTCGAGATCGACGAAATCGGCATTCTGGGCGAGCAGAACGGCGGGCGCCATGGCAAGCGAGGTGCCGACCATGCAGCCGATCATGATGCCGAATCCAAGCCGTTCGGCTTCGGCCTTCATCGACAGCGCCTCCGTCAGGCCGCCCGTCTTGTCGAGCTTGATGTTGATCGCGTCGTAGCGGTCGGCAAGGCTTGCGAGATCGCCGGTGTGGTGGACGCTCTCGTCGGCGCAGACGAGAAGCGGGCGGCGGATTTCGGCGAGCAGCCTATCGCCGCCAGCCGGCAGCGGCTGCTCGACGAGGGCGATGCCTGCTTCCGCGGCGATATGGAGATGACGCTCCAACACGGCCTCCGGCCAGCCCTCATTGGCGTCGAGAATGATGGCGGCATCGGGCGCGGCGGCGCGGACGGCGCGGATGCGGCTTTCATCGTCGCCAGTGCCGACCTTGACCTTCAGCAGGGCGCGGCCGGCATGCTCGCGCGCCTGGGCGGCCATCACCTCCGGCGTGCCAAGGGAGATGGTGTAAGCGGTGGTGAGCGGCTTCAGATCGGAAAGGCCGAGGCGGGCGGCGACGCTGTCTCCGGTCTGCTTCGCCTGGAGGTCCCAGAGGGCGCAGTCGACGGCGTTGCGGGCCGCGCCCGGCGGCATGGCCGACAGCAGGTCGCTGCGCGAAATGCCGGCCTCGATCAGCGGTCGCGCGGCCTCGATCTGGGCGAAAACGCTCTCCAAGGTCTCGCCGTAGCGGCGGTAGGGCACGCATTCGCCGCGCCCCTGCGCACCCTCTTCGACAAGCGTGCAGGTGATCACTTCCGCCTCGGTCTTTGCCCCGCGCGAGATGGTGAAGGTCCCGGCAATCGGAAAGGAATTCATCTGGATATCGAGAGTGCGCGGCATTTTTGCTCTCCTACGAGCATGGAAATTGCACGGTGCTTCTGTATATTGACGCGCCGGGCGACGAAGGATCTGCTTCGCGATTCGGCAATGTCACTATAAGACCTGAAAGACACAAGTATCTTGAACGCCGAGAATCGCAACGCTGCCTCCCTTGATGTGGACGACCAGGCTGATGGCTCGGGACAGCGTGTGCGTCTTCAAGGAAATTGGCGCAGCGCCTACATCCATCTGGTGCTGCGCGATTTCGAAAAGCTGCTGCAGAAAAAGACCGGTGACCTGACTGTAGACCTCTCGGCCGTTTCGGATATCGACACCGCCGGCATCTGGCTGCTGTGCCGGCTGAAGAAACAAGAAGAGGCGGGCGGCCGGGTGGTTCGCTTCGAAGGCACCAATCCGCATATCGACGAAATGCTGGAGATGTTTTCCGAGGAGCCGGCCAAGCCCGAGCCAGAGCAGACGGAGAAAGTC
The DNA here is from genome assembly GCF_052871115.1 of Rhizobium sp. LARHSG275. Lineage (NCBI taxonomy): Bacteria > Pseudomonadati > Pseudomonadota > Alphaproteobacteria > Hyphomicrobiales > Rhizobiaceae > Rhizobium > Rhizobium sp. LARHSG275. The sequence goes on from NZ_JBIXJN010000041.1 coordinate 3,173, forward strand.
TCTCTTATTGCACGCATCTTCACACCGATCGGCAAAATGACCTATGAGGTGTGGGACAATTTCGCTGCCGCCATGTATATCCTCGGCTCGGCGGTGCGTGGCGCCCAGATGAAATTCGGCCGCGGCAGCGGTGTTTCACCGGCCTCGATCGTCAACCAGATCGACCATATGGGCGTTCGCGCCGTCCCGATCATTCTTTTGATGTCGTTTCTGATCGGGGCGATCATTGCCCAGCAGGGCGCCTTTCAGCTGCGCTACTTCGGCGCTGAGGTTTTTGTCGTCGATCTGGTCGGCATTCTGCAATTGCGCGAAATCGGCGTGCTTCTGACCTCGATCATGATCGCCGGCCGCTCGGGCAGCGCGATCACCGCCGAAATCGGCTCGATGAAGATGCGCGAGGAGATCGATGCGCTGAAAGTGATGGGCCTGAACCCGATCGGCGTGCTGATCTTCCCACGGCTGGTGGCGCTGACCATCGCGCTTCCGCTTTTGACGGTGCTCGCGAATTTCGCTTCGCTGGGCGGTGCTGCCGCCGTCGCCTGGGGATATTCCGGCATCACCTTCGCCAATTTCCTGTCGCGCCTGCACGAAGCGGTGACGCTGTCGACGGTGCTGTCGGGCATGATCAAGGCGCCGTTCATGGCGCTGGTCATTGGCATCGTCGCCGCCGTCGAGGGGCTGAAGGTCGGTGGCAGCGCGGAATCCCTCGGCCAGCATGTGACAGCCTCGGTGGTGAAGGCGATTTTCGTCGTCATCCTGATGGACGGGCTTTTTGCGATGTTCTATGCAGCGATCGATTTTTAGGATGGCGGACCGCGTGGACGAGAAACCGATCGATATGGAAGGCAAGGACGAAAGGGACATCGTGCTGTCGGCGCGCGACGTCACCGTCGGCTTCGGCTCCAAGGTCGTGCTCGACAATCTGAACCTCAATATCTACCGCGGCGAGATCCTCGGCTTCGTCGGTGCGTCGGGCACCGGCAAATCGGTGCTGATGCGCACTGTGCTCCGGCTGCTGCCGCGCCGCTCCGGTACGATCAAGATCCTCGGTCAGAATTTCGATGAACTCGACGAGCCGCAGCGCAACGCGCTCGACATGCGGCTCGGCGTGCTGTTCCAGCAGGGAGCACTGTTTTCGTCGCTGACCGTCAAGGAAAACATCCAGGTGCCGATGCGCGAATATCTCGACCTGCCGACCTCGCTGATGGATGAGCTGGCGCATCTGAAGATCCGTATGGTCGGGCTTGCAGCCGACGCCGCCGACAAATATCCATCCGAACTGTCCGGCGGCATGATCAAGCGCGCAGCCCTGGCCCGCGCGCTGTCACTCGATCCGGAACTGGTCTTCCTGGACGAGCCAACCTCCGGCCTCGACCCGATCGGCGCGGCCGAATTCGACGAACTGATCGCCAGCCTGCGCGATAGTCTGGGATTGACCGTGTATATGGTCACGCACGACCTCGACAGCCTGTTTTCGGTCTGCGACCGTATTGCCGTGCTCGGAAAGAAGCGAGTAATGGTGGAAGGCACGATCGACGACATGCTGGCCTATGACGATCCGTGGGTGCAGGCCTATTTCAAGGGCAAACGCGCGCGGTCGATCGTGCCGCAGAACGATGCTGCCGCGCGGCACGACAGCGGCGGAAAGTGACCGGATAAGATGGAAACCAAAGCCAACTACACGATTGTCGGTTTTTTCACGGTGCTGGTGATCGCGGCTGCCTTCGGCTTCGTCTACTGGATGGCCGAATATGGCCGCGGCGGCCCGATGACGGAACTGATCGTGCGTATTCCGGGCTCGGCCAACGGCCTCAGCGTCGGCTCGCCGGTGCGCTTCAACGGCATCCAGATCGGCTCGGTGCAGACGTTGTCGATCGATGCCGACGATCCGCAATATTCGCTGGCCTTCACCCAGGTGCGCACCGATGCGCCGATCTATCCCTCGACCAAGGCCGCCCTTGAAATCCAGGGCTTGACGGGCGCTGCCTATATCGAACTGTCAGGCGGCCGGAAGGGCGAGGAAAGCATCCTCCAGCATGCGATCGACAACGGCAAACGCGCCGTCATCGTCGCCGACCAGTCAAGCGTCACCAATCTTCTGGCAACGGCCGACAAGATCCTCGATCGTGCCAACGACGCGGTTGGTGAACTTCAGGGTTTCATCGAAGATTCGCGCGGGCCGCTGACCGAGACTTTCAAGAATGCCGAGACGTTCTCGGATGCGCTTGCCAAGAATTCCGGCAATATCGACTCCTTCCTGCAGAGCGTGGGTGAACTCTCCAATACGGTGAAGGCGGTCTCCGGTCGTGTCGATTCGACGCTTCAAGCCGTCGAAAAGCTGGTCAAGGCGGTCGATGCACAGAAGATCGACAACATCGTCTCCAATGCCGACAAGATTACCGCCAATGTCGCCGATGCTTCGGGCGACCTCAAGGGCGCGATCCAGAAGTTCGACGAGACGGCCACCACCTTCAACGATTTCGGCAAGCAGGCGCAGGCGACACTCGACCGCGTCGACACGCTCGTTGCCCAGATCGATCCCCAGAAGGTGAAGGGTTCGGTCGACGATATCGCGCAGGCGACCAAGGATGCGCGCGCTGCCGTCGCCTCGATCCGCGATGTCGCCAGCACGGTTTCGGCGCGTCAGAAAGATATCGACCAGACGATCCAGGACGTGTCGCAGCTTTCCAACAAGCTGAATTCGGCCTCGACCCGCATCGATGGCATTCTCATCAAGGTCGATGCGCTGCTCGGCACCGACAATACGCAATCGCTGTTCACTGAGGCGCGCGAGACGCTGGAATCCTTCAAGAAGGTGGCCGACAGCCTGAATTCGCGCATCGGGCCGATCGCCGACAATCTGCAGAAATTCTCGAACGGCGGCTTGCGCGACGTGCAGACTCTCGTCAATGACATGCGCGGAACCGTCAGCAATCTGAACGACACGATCACCAACTTCGACCGCAATCCGCAACGCCTGATCTTCGGCGGGGAAACGGTCAAGCAATATGACGGCCGGACGCGGCGTTAAACTGGGGAAGTCAGGGGTAGCCGAATATGGTCGCATCGCATCTGTCGTCACGCCGTTCTTGGATCAGGGGAACGGTGATCGCGCTGCCGCTGACGGCGCTGATCCTTTCGGGGTGCGGCACCGCGGCCAAGAACGACACCTATGACCTGCCCGCCGCCGTCGATGGCAGCGGGCCCGCGGCCAAATCCCGCCAGATCCTGATCGCCAGCCCGACGGCGCTAAGGTCGCTCGACAGCGAGCAGATCGTCATCCGTGTTTCGCCTTCGGAAATCCAGTATCTCTCGAAGGCGCAGTGGGGCGACAAGCTGCCGCGCATAGTGCAGTCGAAGCTGGTGGAAGCCTTCGAGAACTCCGGCAAGCTCGGCGGCGTCGGCATGCCGGGGCAGGGGCTGGCGATCGACTACCAGATCGTCACCGATATCCGCTCCTTCGAGATCGATGCTTCGAACGGCAACCACGCGGTGGTCGAGATTTCCGCCAAGATCCTCAATGACCGCAACGGCTCGGTGCGCGCTCAGGAGGTGTTCCGCGCCATGGCGCCGGCCGGCGGCGACAATGACGGCTTCGTCAAGGGCCTCGACCGCGCCTTCTCAACGGTCGCCAGCGAGATCGTCAGCTGGACGCTGAAGACCATCTAAGTTTTCGAGCTACTTCGTCGGTTGCGAATCCGTCATCGTCGTTCCCGGCTGGCTGCCGGGTGTCGTGGAAGCAGTGGCAGTCGATGACGGCGACAGGGTGCTGTCCAGCAAGCTTGCCATCTTATCGTCGCGTATGCTCGCGGTCTTTTCGCCCATGACGACGCCGATTACGCGGCGGCCATCCTTCAACGCCGACGTCACGACATTGTAGCCCGATGCGTCGGTGTAGCCGGTCTTGATGCCATCGACGCCGTCATAGCGATACATGAGGTTGTTGTGGCCGCGCAGCTTCATGCCGCGGAACTGGAAGCCGCGCATGGAGAAGAGCTTGAACTCCTCGGGAAAGTCCCGCATCAGCGAAACGCCAAGTGTCGCCATGTCCCGCGCCGTGGTGACTTGCTCAGGATCGGGAAGGCCCGATGGGTTCTTGAAGACCGTATCCTTCATGCCGAGCTGACGTGCCTTGTCGGTCATCGCCTTGGCGAAAGCCTCTTCGGAGCCGCCAAGCTGCTCGGCGATTGCGACAGCAGCGTCGTTGGCGGACAGCACGACAATCCCTTCCACCGCTTCGCGCAGCGTCACCTTGCGGCCAGCGCCGACGGCAAGCTTGAAGGGCTCCTTGCTTTCGGCATTTTCCGACATGGTCAGCTTCTGATCCCAGTTGAGGCGTCCGTCATGCAGGGCCTCGAAGGCGAGATAGAGCGTCATCATCTTGGTCAGTGACGCGGGATAGTTCAGATCGTCCTGATTGGAACCTTCGAGGACCTGGCCGGACTGCGCATCGACGACGAAACTTGCCTGGCCGGCCTCAGCCAGCGTGACGGCGCCCATCAGGAAAGCAGAGGCGAGCGCGGTGGCAAGGAGCCTGGATGTCGTCTTGGTCATCAATGTTGCTGTCTCTATCGTTTGGTCATTAGCTTGAACGCAAGGGGATTAAAAAGGTTTGTGACGGAATGAAGGAGCGGGGGCAACAAAAAAGGGTCATCCACAGATGATCCCTTTTGTCTCACCATGTCCTTCGACCGACGTCCGGCTCGCTGCGGCCGTTTGACAATGTCCGGCTGGGAACGTAGAGAATTTCGCCATGAGCACGAAGCGCGCGCCCATCTCCCGTCATATCCGCACCTGCCCGCAGGTTGCGATCTTGCGCGCTTTTGACGGACGAGGTCTCCGCGTCCTGCTGTGACGTACGGGCGCTATCGACGTCCGGCGCGCTGCTGGACGTAAAACCCCTCACCACGTCAATCGAGGCTGCCAGGGAGACAGGCACCGTGCTCAATATTTATCATGTCAATTCGCTCGTCCATTGGGAGGAGCGCGAGATCCATCTGCGCGATCATATGATCCGCTTCTTCTCGCAAGAGGTCCGCAGTTTTCTCAGATCCGTCAATCCGGCCTGGGATGTCAGGAGGGTTGAGGCGCCGGCGCTGATGCCGCGGTCACTTGTTTCAAGCGCCTATTCGAACGCCGATATCTGGGTCCAGGAGCAGCTCTCCACCAGCGATACCGCGCTGGTGCTGAGACCGGACACCACGCCGTCGACCTACATCTATATGCAGCATATCCTCGGCAATCATTCCAAGACACGGCTGCCGCTCTGCGTCTGGCAAGCGGGCAGATCCTATCGTCGCGAGCAGGAACAGCCGACCAGACACATGCGGCTGAAGGAATTCTGGCAGCTTGAATTCCAATGCGCCTTCACGGCCGATAGCGGTAACGACTATCACGCCGCATGCCTCGATCCGGTCCGTCGGATGATCGCATCGCTGATCCATCTGCCGACGCGGATCGTACCTTCCGACCGGCTGCCGGGCTATTCCGAGGTGACTGTCGATATCGAGGTCGACAATGGCGACAAGTGGATGGAGGTCTGCTCGATCTCGCGACGCACGGATTTTCCGCAGCGTTACCGGTCGCAGCCGAAGAAGGGAGCTGCCTTCGACCAAGACGTGCTCGTGCTTGAGATCGCCATAGGTCTCGATCGGTGCATTTATAACTGGAGCATAGCCGCCGATCGGTGAGATATCGGAATCCGGTGCTGCCAGGCGGTCCCGGTTCTCATGTGGTTTGAGAATTTATGAAAACTCGATCTCGGCAGCGGGGCGGATTTCTACCGTTGCCTTGCCGGCATCGAAACCATCGAGCGTTTCATTGTGATGGGCAATGATCTCGGAGAAGGTGAAGGTCGCTGTGTCGCCGGTCATGTGACCATCGGCAATCAACGGGCCAACGTCGCCGTCATGCTGAACGAGCACGACCTGCGCGCCCGCCTGCCGAGCTTTTTCTTGCAACACTGCCAAGCGCGCAACGGTCTCGTCGAGTGCGGTATCGATGTAAGGCTGCCGTTCAGGCGAGGCTTTGCCGGCGAGGATCGCGTTCTGCACGTCGATGATCAGAAGGGCCTTGGTCATTTCGGGGAGGTTTCCGTAACTGAACGGTGGATGGTTTCGTTTCGGAATGCTTTGCTTTTGTATATCTGCAGAGATGCCTGGTCACGCTCGCAATATAGAACGAAAGCCGCCTGACACGTGTTCAAGCGGCTTTCCAAATCGCAGGTCCCAGTCAGGCTCAGCCGAGCCTGCCTGCGGCATGAGCGAGCATGGTGTAGACCTTGCCCGTATCCGAGGTGAGGTAGGACTGCGTCACCGTCCGGTTCGGGTCGGTGCGGGCGACGTCGGCGAGCAGCTTTTCGAAATCACCGATATAGCGGTCGACGGCGGTGCGGAATTCCGGTTCGCGGTCGTATTTGCGCTTGATCTCGTCGAAAGTCTGCTGGCCCTTCAGCGTATAGAGGCGACGAGTGAAGACGTCGCGCTCGCCGCGCTGATAACGGCGCCAGAGATCGACCGAGGCGTCGTGGTCGATGGCGCGAGCGATATCGACCGAGAGCGAGTTCAGCGATTCGACGACGTGCCGCGGATTGCGGCTATCGCTGTTGCTGCGCGTCGCAGGGGCGGCGGTTTCCGCTTGGCGGGCCGGGGCGCGGGCAGGCGCTTCGTCGGCGGCCTCGTCACGCGATGCACCGCGCAGGAGATCGCTGATCCAGCCGCCGCCTTCGGCGCGCGCCGGTTCCTGGCGGGCTGGCTCCTGGCGAGCGGGGGCAGGCTGCGGCGCGCCGCGCGGAGGGGCGGCAGCCGGCGCAGACGGTGCAATCGTTCCGCGCAGGCCCGTCGCTTCAAGCGGCGGCGGCGCTGCCGGCTGCGGCGGCTGGGCTGCGACCGGCTGGGTGGGACGCGGGGCCGGCTGCGCCTGGGCAAGCGTGCGGGCGACAGGTTCGGAGATCTCAAGCTGCTGGCTGGAGCGGCCGACGAGCTGGGAGATATCCTGCAACGCCTTGATCTGCTCGGCGACCGCCCGGCGCATGGCCGAGGCGCTTTCCTTGGCTTCCTCGGGAAGATCGAAGGCGCCGCGCTTCAGTTCGGCACGGGTCGCGTCGAGTTCACTGCGGATGTCGGCGGCAGAGCGGCGGATATCTTCGGTGGCGCCGGAGAAGCGGCCGACTGCATCGTCGATCGCCTCGCGTAGCGCTTCCCGCATGTGCTGGGCGGCACCGTCGGAGGCGCGGCCGGCTTCGCCGAGCATGCGCTCGACGTCCGACAGCGAGGCGGTGAGACCGCCGCGAATGCGATTGGAGAGATCGCCGGAACGGCGTTCGACATTGGCGAAAGTGCCGTCGATCGTCGTATTGGCCTCGTCGCCGGCGCGGGTGATCGCCTCGCGCATCGTCTCTGCCGCTTCCTGGGCGCGCTTCTCGGTTTCGGTGAGAATGCGGCCAATGTCAGCAAAGGAGGATTGCACGCCTTGGCGCAAATTGCCGGTGACCTGGCTGGAGCGCTGTTCTGCCCGCTCGAACACGGTCTCGATCATGCCGCCGAGGCCTTGCATGGTCTTTTCGATCTCGGCGGAGCGCTGGACGAGGCCGACAGAGAGTGTCTGCAGCGCGCTCTCGCGTTCCTCGAGCGTCGAGGCGAGGTTGGACTGGGCGGCGCCGAGAAGCTGCGAGGCCTGGGTCAGGACCTTGGAGTGTTCGTCGAAGCGGCCGATGATGCCGCCGACCTGCGCCAGCGTCTGGCCCGAGATGTCGGAGAGGCGGTCGATCTTGCCTTCGAGAAGCCTGGTGGAGGCGGAGACCATCTCGGCGGCCTTGGTGGCGGAGTCGGCAAACCGCGTAGTGGTATCGCCCAGACGACCGTCGACGCTGGTCAGCTGCTCGGCGGCGCGGTTCATCATCATCGCCATCGCCGCGCTGCTTTCCGACATTCGCTGGACGAGGCCGTTGACGTTGCCGACCAGGCTGTTTTCGATGGCGCTGACGGCATTGGCGACATTCTCGGTGCGGGCGGCAACGGCGCTGGCGAGCGCTTCGTTTTCGGCGCGCAGACGGTCGGCGCTGAGGTTGGCTGCGGCGGTGATGCGGGCGGCGGCCTGCTCGCCGGCATCAGTGTAGCGGTCGATGATCGGGCGGGCCGTCTCGTCGAGGATGCGTGTCAATTCGACCGAACGGCCTGATAACATCGAGTTGAGGTCGCGGGTGCGCTCCTCGAGCGTCGAGCGGATCGAGTTGCCGCGCGCTTCGAGCGCCCGGTCGATCTCGGAGAACGTCGTATCGATCTCGCGGGCTCGCTCCTCGAGATTGGTGCGAATGGCGCTGCTGCGCGCTTCGAGCGCCCGGTCGACATCCGCCATGGTTGCGGAAATCTCACTGCCGGCGCCCGTGAGCGTCGAGCGGATGGCGTTGCCGCGTGACTCCAGAGACTGGCTGGCATCCGACAGCACCTTGGAGATGGCATTGACTTGCGTGCCGACGATGGTCTCAGCCTCGGCGACTTTGTTGACGATGGCGTTGCCGGCTTCCGAGAAGGTTTGGGCAACGGCAGCGGCCTGGCTTGCCAGCCGGTTCTGAGCTTCGGCAACGCGGGTGACGATCTGCGACGAGCGCTCATCCATGGTGCGGGTGAATTCGTCGCTTTTCACATTGAGATCCTCGGCGAATTGCTGGCCTGTCTTGCCAAGCAGTTCGGTGGTTCTCGTCGCTTCGCCTTCCATTCCCTGGGCCGCGTCGGCAACCGCGCTGCGCAGCGTCGAGGCGAGACCAGCGGCCTTGCCTTCGATGGTGCGGTTGACGGCATCGAGGCCGACGGTCAACGCACGGTCCATGGTGGAGAGGCGTTCCTCGATGCGTTCATTGCCGCGGTCGAGCGTTTCGGCGAGGCTCGCGGTTCGGCCATCGATAGCGCCGGTCAGGCTGGTGGTGCGGCTGTCCAGCGTCTCGGCCAGATTGGCGGTGCGGCTGTCGATCGCCTGAGTGAGGTTTGCGGCGCTGCCTTCGAGCGTCGCCGAGATGCGCTGTGTGGCGTCGTCGCTGAGCGCGCCGAGACGAGAGACGCCGTCGGCAAGCACGCCGGACAGCTGGCCGCTGGCCGCTTCGACCTTTTCGGCAACACCGCCGACGCCGTCGCGGATGCGGGTTTCGATCGCCGCAAGACCGGCTTCCACACGCGATCCGGTTTCATCAAAACGGCCCGTCAGGTTTTCGACCGACCGGTCGAGACGGGTGGACAAATCCTGGGTGGAGCTCGAAATCGCACTTGCCGCCTCCTGGAAGCGGCCGGCGATCTGGCCGGCGCCGGCATGCATGCGATCTTCCAACGTCTGGGCGCCGGCATCGATCGCCTGGCGGATCGCGGCTTCACGGTGCTCCAGCGACAATTCGAGCATGCCGACGCTCGTCGCCACCGAGGTGCCGATGCTGGTCGCCTGTTCGGCCAGCGTATCGCTGATCAGTGCATGGGCCTGGTTCAGCGATAGGTCTATGGCGTTGGCGCGGTCTTCGAGCGTCGTGCGGATGCGCTCATGGGCCGAGGCAAGCCCGCCCTCGATGCGCGCCGCGGCTTCGTCGGCAAGGCCGCCGAGCCGTGTATGTGCATCGGTCAGACGGCCTTCTATACGGCCGGTCAAGCCGCCGACGAGATCCTCGAAGCGGGCGCCGCCGGCATCGAGAACACCCGAGAGGGCGGCGCTATGTTCGGAAAGCGCATTTTCGAGCCGCTGCTGATTGTCGGTATAGGCGGTGCGGATCGCATCGGTCTTGTCGGAGAAGGCACCGGCGACTCGTGCCTCGGCACCGGAGACGGCCTCCATGATGGCGTTGCTGCGGGCTTCGAGCACGCTGTCGAAGCGGCTCTGGTTATCGTCGAGCGAAATGGCGAGCGCCATGGTCTTTTCGTCGAGCGTATCGGTGAGCCGGTCGTGGGTTGCCGTCACGGCGCCGATGATCGCGGCGGTGCGGTGCCCCAAGGCTTCCTCGAGGCGGGCCTGGCCTTCGCGCAGCGAAGTGGCGAGGGAGGCGGCCTTCTGGTCGAGTACACCGTTCAGGCCAACATGCGTGCCGGAAACCGCATTGGTGATCGCATCGGCGCCTGTTGTCAGCGTCTCCTCGAGACGGCTCTGGCTCTCGTTCAGCGAGATGGCAAGCGCCATCGCCCGGTCGTCAAGTGTCTCGGACAGGCGGTCGTGGGTGGCAGAGACCGCATTCAGGAAGGATTCCGAGCGGCTCTCCAGAGTATCCTGCAAGCGGCTCTGGCCCTCGTTCAGGGAGGCGGCGATCGCCGTCGCCTTTTCGTCGAGCGTTTCCGAGAGACGGTCGTGCGTGCCGGACACGGCCTTGAGGAAGGCTTCGGAGCGTGCTTCCAGCGTGTCTTCGATCCGCGACTGGCTCTCGTTGAGCGAGATGGCGAGCGTCATCGCCTTCTCGTCCAGCGTCTCGGACAGACGGTCATGCGTGCCGGAGACCGCATTCAGCAGGGCTGCCGAACGGGTTTCCAGCGTGTCTTCGATACGCGTCTGGGTTTCGTTGAGCGAGATGGCGAGTGCCATCGCCTTTTCGTCCAGCGTCTCGGAGAGGCGATCATGGGTGCCGGAGACGGCGTTCAGCAGGGCCGCGGAGCGGGTTTCGAGCGTATTCTCGATACGGGCGTGGCCTTCGCTCAGCGAGGTGGCAAAAGCTGCCGCCTTGCCCTCCAGCGTCTCGGAGAGACGGTCATGGGTGCCGGAGACGGCGTTCAGCAGAGAGGCGGAACGGGTTTCAAGCGTCTCCTCGATACGGGCCTGGCTCTCGTTCAAGGACATGGCCAGCGCCATCGCCTTCTCGTCGAGCGTCTCGGCAAGACGGTCGCGCGTGCCGGATACAGTGTTCAACAGTGCCTCGGCGCGTGTTCCAAGCGCATCCTCGATGCGGGCATGGCGCTCGTCGAGCGAGGTCGTAAGGGCCGCCGCCTTGCTGTCCAGCGTTTCCGACAAACGATCATGCGTGCCAGACACGGCGTTGAGAAAGGCCTCGGAGCGCGTCTCAAGTGTATCCTCGATGCGGGCATGGCTCTCGTTCAGAGAGATGGCAAGCGCCATCGACTTTTCATCGAGCGTCTCGGCAAGACGGTCATGGGTGCCGGAGACGGCATTGATGATGGCATCGGAGCGGGTTGCCAGCGTTTCCTCGAAGCGGCCGTGATGGGCGGTCAGCGCCTCGACCAGTGCGCCGCCGCGCTCTGCCATGACACTGTCGATGCGGCCGTGGGCCGTGCCGAGCGCCTCGCTGATTTCGGCCGCACGCGCAGCAAGCACGCCGCTGAGCTCCTCGGCGCGACCGCCGAAGGCAGCGGTCACCTGTTCTGTGCCAGCGGCAACGGCAGTCGTCAGATCGGTGGTGGTGGTGCGCAGCGTGTCGCGGAATTCGTCCGAGCGCGTCTGAAGGTTGTTCTCCAGTTCGGAGGTGCCCGATGCAAGGGTCAGCGCGATTTCAGAAGTCGCGCTCTGCAGCGCAGAGGTCAGTTCACCGGTGCGGCTGGTGAGTGCCGTGGTGATTTCATCTGCGCGGCTGCCGAGCGTGCTTTCCAGCACTTCGTGGCCGGTAGCGAGCGCGGTGGCGAGCGCCAGCGACTGGTCTGATAGCGACGAACCAAGCCGGTCGATGCCGGAATTCAGGATGCCGTCGATCGAATCCGAGCCGCCGGTCAGCGTCTCGTTGATACGAGCGAGGCTTTCCATCAGCTTGGTGTCGAGCGAGCCGGTTCGCTTGTCGAAGGCGCTGGTGAACTCGGCGACGCGTTCGTCGAAGGCGGTCGACAGCTGGGCGACGGTCGTCTGCAGCCGCTCCTCGAAGAAGCCGGAGCGCACGTCGAGATCCATGACGGCGTCGTCGGCGGTGGTCTGCAGGCTCTGGCGGAAGCTTGCGCCTTTTTCGTCGAGCGCGCTGTTCAGCTTCGACAGCACGTCGTCAAGCGTGCCGCCGATGGTACGTTCGCCTGACGTCAGGCTCTCGTTGATCTCGCGGGTGCGGGCGATCAGGATCTCGTTGAGCTGGTGCGTGCGCTCGTTCAGCGCCGCATTCAGCTTCTCGGTGCTGCTGTCCATGGTCGAGGCGCGCGTTTCGAACTGGCTGAGCAGTCTTTCGCCATGGTCGTTGAGATTGACGGAGAGCGCTTCGAGGCGGTTGTCGAATTCTGTGGCGAGCGCAAAACCCGATGCGTTCAGGGTCTGCAGCAGGGTATCTGTCTTGGCAGAGAGCAGGCTGCCCATCGACTGCAGGGCGCTGTCCGATTTTTCCAGGATCGTCGCGGCGCGCGTATCGATCAGCGAGGCGAAGGCTTCGCCGGATGTGGCAAGCCGCACCGCGATCTCTTCGGTCGCCAGCGACAGCTCTTCCTTCAGCTGGTCGTGCACACTGCCGATCGAGGTGCGGATACGATCGGCATGGTTGACGATCGCCTCACGCTCGGAGCCGAGTTCGTGGACGAGGCCGCGCACGCGCAACTCGTTGTCGGCATAGGAACGTTCAAGCGCATTGACTTCGGAATGGACGAGCGTTTCCAGCTCGGAGGCACGCGCGATGGTGCGCTCGATGCCCTCGTTCATGGCCGAGACCTCACGGCGCACGGCCTGGCCGACGGTCATGATGCGCTCGGAGGCGATGGTTTCCGGCTCTGCCAGGCGCAATGCCACCTCTGCCATGGAACGGGCGGCGTTGCGCATGTCCTGGGCGCGGGAGATCATGATGGCGAAGGCGTAGAACATCATCACGGGAACGATGATGCCGACGAGGCCGGCGATGACGCCGGGCAGGGCGACGAGGTCGGCGAGCGAACGGATCTGCCAGATCTGCGGAGCATAAAGCAGCGACATCAGGCCAAGGCCGGCCATGACCCAAAGCACGGAAAACAAGGTGGCGGTGCGCACCGCCGAGCGGCTGGAGGCGCCGTCAAAGGATTTCAGGATCGAGGCGGGCGTATTGCGGCTGGCATCGTTGGCGGGCGTGAAGGCCGGACCCCTGGAAGTCTGCTCGCCGGCGGCACCGCGGCGGCTGCGGCGCTGCGCTTCGTCCTGAGCCTGCTGATTACGCGCATTCGATGGATCAGACACATTAGCCTCCGGGGCCTGGGGCGCGTCGCCGCGGCGAGACGGTACGTTATCCTTGCTAAAGTCGATCTGGAGCGCCTCGTCCAATGCCTTGAACGCCTTGTCCTCAATTGACTCGTTGTATTTGTTGTTCGCCATTCGGGTATGCCTCGTTACTGTCAGCCGGCCCAACCGCGCATCCCTGGCTTCCGCCTCACCCGGGAACAACTTTGCCGTTCCAGCCTTCCATCCCAACGAAGGACGGATAAGCATGTCATTTCAGAGTAGATAGCCGCTTTTTCAAACGGAAGGTATCAAAACACTACCATTATCCACTCGCTCGGCAAAGGCGCGTACCATAAACCCGCTCCACCAGTATCGTAGTGACACATCTGAGGTCCTCACACAATTAATGAAGGCTTGAGATTCACGGCTCGTTAACCCGTTGTTAACATCTTTGAATCCGAGGCGTCGCTTAAAAACCAATAATTTAGGGATATTTAACGGACGTTAACCATATGGCGAGATTTCCGCCCTGAATGTGCCCGAATTTAACGTGATGGCCACTCTCCGGACGCAGAACTGTTGCAACTGCGGACGATAGAGACGGGAGAATTGGCAATGGCAGCCCAGATGGCAGCATTGAACATCGTATTCGAGGCGCCGGATAATGCAAAGGGACCGTGTCCTTCGAAGGTCCGGCCGATCGATCTGGTCCATCTCGCAAAGCAGACGATGGGCGACAAGACGTTGGAAATCGAAGTCCTTCAGATGTTTGCGCGCCAGGCCCGTGCCTGCCTCCAGGATATTGCAAGCGGCGAAACCATCCGTATTGGTGCAGCCGCGCACCGGCTGAAAGGTGCGGCAAGCTCCGTCGGCGCGTTCCGCGTGTCGCAGACGGCGGAAGCCGTCGAGGAAACCGGCGGTGATGCCGGCGCGACGGCAGCGCTCGGCGCTGCCGTTATCGACGCCGAGAATTTCATCCTGAAGCTCTGCCGCGGCTGATCTCTAGGTTTTCACCGACGCATGTCGCTGTGCCAAAACCGCCGCATATTTTTGGGCGATATGCATGAGGTACCGTTCGAACGAGGCCCGTTGTTCCATTGCGGAACCACGGGTCTTTTTGCGACGTCCCTGATGACGCTTTGAAGACGGCGGGCGAATGCCCGATCTGCGAGGCTGTCACGGATTTCCCAATGTTGACTGATGCGTCGAATTGTCGGAAGAAAATCCGCCCATCCACCTGAAGACCGGAAATAGTTCTGATGCCCAAACTTACCATCGTCGCCTTCGACGGCACGCGCTTCGACCTCGACGTCGACCAAGGCTCCACCGTGATGGAGAATGCCGTGCGCAATTCGGTGCCCGGCATCGAGGCCGAATGCGGCGGCGCTTGCGCCTGCGCAACCTGTCATGTCTATGTCGACGAGGAGTGGACGGAGAAGGTCGGCCAGCCGGAAGCGATGGAAGAGGACATGCTCGACTTCGCCTTCGATGTACGCCCGACCTCGCGGCTGTCCTGTCAGATCCGAATGAAGGCCGTCTATGACGGGCTCGTGGTGCACGTGCCGGAACGCCAGGCCTGAAGCGCAGCGCTTCAAACGTCGCCGAAAAATTCGATATCAAAAAAGACGCCTCGCGCGCTAGAGCGAGCGAGGCGAGGCGGGCGCATTACCTACGGATGAGGGAGGAACATCCGCGGCTTCGGAACGCGCCAGGAGAACCCAGCGATGAAAGTGCAGATGCCGTACCTGAACTTTCGAATGTGTTCATATTAACGCGTTCCGGTTGAGTCTGCCAGGATGAAAAATGACCATTCAATCGCTGGGGAGGGTGCAAGTTTCGCACAAGTTTCGTTGTGCAGCTAAGGTTTTCCGCTCGCAACAAGACTGAAAAAGCCTTATTTTGCGCCGGCTCGACCATTGATTCGATTGTTCAGCAACCTCAACATGCGCTTCTGAAAATTGACCGCCTCGACGCGGTCGAATCGCGCCTGCTGCCGATCGTGCTCCTCTATACCGCGAACTGATTCGCCGGAAACGAGTTCCTGCATGGCTTCGCAGCTGCGCTGCTGCGGCAGCGCCCGGATGGCGCGCTCCATGGCGCGGGCCTGATCGCGGGCGATCTCGGCATGGCGCTCCTCGTGGCGCTTGATATCGCTCGACAGAGCGTCCCAGATCATCGACAGCTCCTTGCTGGCGCCCTTGCGGCTGCTCCAGCGCGGCAGGATGATCTGGGTGTGGACCGTGACCTTGACGTTGCCGACGCGGCAGCGCCCGTTATCCTGAATGTAGGTTGCCTCGCCGCCGAAGCGGATCTTCGTGGCGCCGGGATGACGCGCCGAAGAGCCGCTCGCTGTCGGCCCGCGCCGGCTGAGTTCGCGGTCGAGCTCATCCGCGGTTTTGCCGCGAATGTCGAAATAAGAATAGCTTTTCGATGCGATCACTTCGGCTGCCACGGGGCTGCAGAGGGAAAGAGCAATGGAAAAGGCGATAGGAAGGACCATATAACGCACTGCAAGCGGCATTCTGAACGCAACCCGTGTTGAAATCGACGGGAGCTTGGGGCATAGCCACCGCAAGCGCAATATCGGATGGCGCTTTTTTCGTCTCCAATGGGATAAGTCTGGTGACAGGGCTCGAAGGCAGATTGTGGCGTGTCGGCCATGGCCGAGAGATCGAACTCGGCCGTCGTTCGACGATCATGGCGATCATCAACGTGACGCCGGACTCCTTCTCCGACGGCGGACGCTTTGAAACCGTCGATGCAGCAGTCGAACAGGCGCTGCGGGCGGTGAGCGAGGGTGCCGGGATTGTCGATATCGGCGGTGAATCGACCCGGCCGAACGCAGCAACCGTCAGCCCTTCCGAGGAGCAGGCGCGCGTGCTGCCCGTCATAGAGGCGCTGCGCGGCCGCACCCAGGCGCTGATTTCCATCGACACCTATCGCGCCGAGACGGCGCGGCTGGCAATCAGTGCCGGCGCCCATATCGTCAACGACGTCTTCGGGCTGCAGAAGGAGCCCGATATCGCCGATATCGCCGCGGTGACCGGAGCCGGACTCTGTATCATGCACACCGGTCGCGACAGAGTAAAACTTGTCGATGTGATTGCCGATCAGGTGCATTTCCTCGAGCGGTCGCTTGCGATCGCCGCTTCGTCAGGCGTCAACAGCGATCGCATCGTGCTCGATCCGGGCTTCGGCTTCGCCAAGGAGACTGCGGAAGAAAACCTGGAGCTGATGGCGCGGTTTTCCGAACTTTCCCGCTTCGGTCTGCCGCTGCTCGCCGGTACGTCGCGCAAACGTTTCCTCGGCGCGGTGACGGGGCGTGAGGCGCAGAACAGGGATGCAGCGACGGCTGCGACCAGCGCGCTGCTCAGACTTCAAGGGGCTGCGGTTTTCCGCGTGCACAATGTCGCAATCAACAGGGATGCGCTTGATATCGCCGATGCTATGCTCAATGCGCGCCAGGAATTCGAGAGGAAGCGGCCGACATGACCACCTACACGATTACGCTGCAGAACTGCGCCTTCTTCGCGCGCCACGGCGTGCATGACGAGGAGGAATTCCTTGGTCAGCGCTTCTTCGTCGATGCCGAGCTCGATGTCGTCGCCGGCGAGGCGCTGGAAAGCGATTCGATCAACGATACCGTCAATTACGGTGTCGCCTTCACCGTGATCGAGCAGATCGTCACGGGAAAACGGCGCTACCTGATCGAAGCACTGGCGCTCGATATCGCCAAGGGGCTCTGCGAGACATTCCCGCAGGTGCGGCGGGCGAAGATTACGGTGCGCAAGCCGAACGCGCCGGTCCCTGGCGTGCTCGATTTCGTGCAGGTGAGCGTTGAGCATTTTGCCTGAGGCCGCATTGCAATCCGCCACACTCGGTCTCGGCGGCAATATCGGCGATCCCGTAAAGGCGATGGCGGCGGCGCTGCAGAGGCTGGACGGACGGGACGACTGTCGGGTTACGGCGGTCTCGCGGCTCTATCGCACGCCGCCCTGGGGCAAGACGGACCAATCCTTCTTCTTCAACGCCTGCGCCGCCGTCGAGACCAGGCTGGCGCCTGAGGCTTTGCTCGATGTCTGCCTGTCGATCGAACGCGAAATGAAACGCGAGCGCATCGAGCGCTGGGGGCCGCGCACGCTCGATATCGACGTGCTGACCTATGGCGATGTGGTCCAGGACGCGCCGCGGCTGGAACTGCCGCATCCGCGCATGACCGATCGCGGTTTCGTGCTGATGCCGCTTGCCGATATAGCGCCGGGTCTGCTCGTCAGGGGCAGGGCGGTGAGTGAGTGGCTGTCGGATGCGGAGGTGACCGGAATCGAGGTCGCAGACGATAGTCGCGACTGGTGGCTGAGCGCCTGAAGCAAGGGGACCTGAAACGCAAAACGGCGGGAACCCGCCGCTTCAGGAAAATCCGCTGTAGGATTTGCCTACTCGATGGAACCGACGGCCATCTCGTCGACCTGGCGGGTCAGCGTCAGGCCGATGACCGGCACCATCTGGCTTTCGACCTTGACCGAAACGGTGACGTTCATCGTCTTGTCGTCGCGCACGCGGGCGATCATTGCGCCATTCAGCTTGGCGCGGTTGATGCCGACGACGACGGTATCCTCGGAGACGGCGCCGGAGACGACGTCAAGGCCCTTGCCGGCGGCGCCGTCGAGGAACTTGCCCTTGTAGGTCGAGCCCGACTGCGAGATGACGGCGGTCATCGGCTGCTTGAAGACGCCGACGCGGCAGGTGCCGTCGAGTTTGATGCCGGCGCTGCTGTCGCCTGTGGGCTCACCGATCAGGTTGCAGGTGAATTTCGTGCCCTTATATTTGCCGGCGACGATTTCGCCGGGGCCCTTCCATGAGCCGGCGACGGAATCGAAGAAGGCCTTGTCACGGGTTGCAGCAGTGGCTGCCGGAGCGACATCTGCGACGGGAGACAATGCCGCGGCGGCCAAGCCGCATACGATGAGAAACTTGCGCGAATACATGGATTTTCCTTGGCAAACACCACTCACGAACTGGCTGCAAGTTTTGCCGAAGAATGGTTAATCCTTCCTTTCAATTGTGCCGAAATGCGAGGCGGCGTAAGGCTTTCGTGCGACGGCGATTTTAAACTCCCGTCACTAGATCATTGAATCTGTTGAAACTTCTCTGGCATTACGCAAGGGGAGTCGAAAGCTGCGGAATCGCTGTTTCGTTCAAGGATTGTTGCCGCGCGGCGACATGGACGGGGTGAGATCGCCGATGAAATCACCGATTCCCGGCCGCTTCAGGGCGCGGAAGGCGAGCGGACGGCAGAGATCCATTGCCGCGATTCCAATGCGGGCAGTCATCAGCCCGTTGATGACGCCTTCACCCAGTCGGGCTGAGAGCTTGGACGCCAGTCCATGGCCGAGCACTTGCTGCACCAGGCTGTCGCCGACGGCGATCGAGCCGGTGACGGCCAGATGCGCCAGCACGTCGCGCAGCAGGCGGAACATGCCGAGCGTGCCGGGACGGCCGCCGTAAAGCTCGGCCATGGCGCGAATGAGGCGCACGGCCTCATAGAGCACGTAGAGCAGGTCGACCACGGCGCGCGGGCTGACGGCGGTGACGATCGAGACGCGCTTGGAGGCATTGACGATCAGGGCGCGGGCCTTGCGGTCGAGCGGAGCGAGCAGTTCGCGTTCGGCCAGCGCGATCAGATGCGGGGGATCGATGACCTCGCCCTCGGTCGCCTTCAGCGTCGCACGGCCCTTTGACGTCTCGGGATTTGCCGAGAGCAGCGCAGTCAGCTGGGCGACGACGGCGCGCGCCTTGGCCGGCCGAGTCTCGAGGATCGCCGCCTCGGCCTCGGCCTTGATCTTCTGGACGGCGGCAAGGCGCATCATGCCGATGGTTTCGCGGATGGCGAGGGCGAGTACGGCGAGAATGCCGACCGCCAGCACGGCAAGGGCCGCATAGCCCAGCCAGTCGGCGCGGGTGAAGAGATCGCGGATCAGGCTATCGGTCCAGAGGCCGATGGCGAGCGACAGCAGGATGCCGAAGGCGCCGGCGGCGATCTTGCCGAAGGAGGTCCGCCGCTTGCGCGGCGCTGCAACGGGGACCGCGCTCAGATCCTTGTCGGGATTGAGGAAGGGATCGTCCTCATCAGGCGTCACGACGATATGCTCCGAGAAGCTTTCCGGCTTGCGCCGCTCACCTCCTTGCCGGCCGTTGTCACGCCGCTCGGTGGCTTCGTCCTCATAGCTGAAGGCGGCGGGCGCGCGGCGCGGCGGATCGGACGGGGGCTTGCTCATGCGAGACGGTCTCCGAACAGAAACTGCATGGCACGGTCGAGGCGAATATGCGGCACCGACAGCTTGATGCCGCCGCCGGTTTCCTCAAGATGCGGCGGGCGGAACCTGACGACATTGACATCGGGCAGCTGCACACCGGTTACACGCGAGGCGATGAGGTCGAACAGGCTTTCCGGATCCTCCGGCAGGTCGCCGGGAAAGATCGCGGTCTTTCTCTGGCCGTCAAAGCGCTCGCCGGCAATGGCTTCGCCCTCCATCGGCGTACCGACGATGACCGGCAGTTCATGGCCGTCACGCTTGACGGTCGCCTCGCGGGTGGCCCGCACGGAGGCAAGCGCCATGACGTCGATGCCGGCGCCGGCGATGCCGATGCGGTCGATGGCGCGGTCCACCAGGCGGCGGGTCAGCGCGTCGAGCCGGTCGTGGCTTTCATGGTGGAGATGATCGGCCTTGGTGGCGGCAACCAGTACGCGGTCGATGCGCCGCCCGAGCAGGGAGGAGAGCAGCGAATTGGTGCCGGGGCGGAAGCAGGCAAGCACGTCGGTCAGCGCGCGCTCCAAGTCCTGCACGGCTTCGGGGCCGCGGTTCATCGCCTGCAGCGCATCGACCAGGACGATCTGGCGGTCGAGGCGGGCGAAATGCTCGCGGAAGAAGGGTTTGACGACGATGGATTTATAGGCCTCGTAGCGCCGCTCCATCATTGTCCAGAGCGAGCCGCGGCCAGGGCGCCCGTCCGGCGGCAGAGCCAGCGGCGCAAAGGTCAATGCCGGCGAGCCGTCGAGATCGCCGGGCAGGAGCAGGCGGCCAGGCGGCAGGGTGGAAAGCGAGCGTTCGTCGGCCTTGCAGGCTTTGAGGTAATCGGCAAAAGCGGCGGCGAGGTCGCGGGCGATCATCTCGTCGGCGCCGGCATGGATGTCAGTGGCGCGCGTCAGCGCCAGCCATGGGCGCGACAGCTCGGAGCGGACCCCGGTTTCGGCAAGCGCCAACGTTTCCTCGCTGAACGTGCGGTAATCCTTGCCGAGCAGCGGCAGGTCGAGCAACCATTCGCCGGGATAATCGACGATATCGATCGACAGGCGGCCGGGCGAAAACAACCGGTTCCAGCCGCTGGCGCTCTGATAATCCAGCGTGATGCGCAGCTCGGAGATGGCGCGGGTCGAATCCGGCCAGATACGGTCCTTCACCAGCGCGCGGATATGGTCCTCATACTGGAAGCGCGGCACGGCATCATCCGGCTGCGGTTCCAGCCGCACCGCCGAGACGCGGCCGGATTGGACCGGCTCGAACAGCGGCAGTCGGCCGCCATGCAGCAGATTGTGAACCAATGAGGAGATGAAGACCGTCTTGCCGGAGCGGGAGAGCCCGGTAACGCCGAGCCGCACGGTCGGATTGACGAGGCCGCTCGCCCGGTCGGCGAGATTGTCGAAGGCGATGCGGGCGTCATCGGCAAAGGATGTCAGTCGTGGCGGCAAGGCGCAATTCCGGTTGGTGACTGACGGCAATATAGGAAGGGCGCGCCGCCCGCGAAAGAAGAGGCGCGAAAGTCTTCAGACGACCACGAAATCGGCGAGGCGCCAGACGGCGGCGGAAGCGTCGTAATCGACGACCGCAAGGCCTGCCGTCGGGAAGCCGCCGGGAAGGGCGCCTGCCATAGCCTCGTGACCGATCAGCGCCTCCAGCGCCTGCTCCATTGTCGGATTGTGGCCGACCAGCATGACAGCAGCCTCATCCTGCGAATCGATGATCTCGAGATAGTTGTCGACCGTGGCGTTATAGAGCGCGTCGACATAACGAACCTCGAGCGTAAGGCCCATCGCCCGGTACACCGCATCGGCGGTCTCGCGGCAGCGCAGCGCCGTAGAACTGATCAGAAGATCGGGACGGTAGCCCTTGTCGGCGGTCTTATCGGCGATGATTTCGGCATCGCCGAAGCCCTTTTCGTTGAGCGGCCGGTCGAAATCGCGCTGCCCGGGTTCGGCCCCGGCGGCCTCGGCGTGACGCAGCAGATAGACGCGGTTGGGCGGAGGCAGGGGTACGGTCATGGGCAAATCCAAGATCCAGCGGGCCTTTTCAGTAGCGGTTGCAATCGGCCGGCGTCAACCGTCAGCGCTGCTCCAGCTGCCCAAAACGCGGCCGATAACACGGCGTTTTGAAGGCGAAGCAAAAAACGCAGGCCGGAATAATGATGAGAAAATAGTCTGTTAGCCGAAAACTGTGACAGATTTAAAAATCTGTTTACCTGTCGTATTTGGCTTGAATCGCGGCTAGCGCTTGGGATATACACCCCGCCAGATGAGATGTTCTTCAGGAGAATCGCGTTGAGTGAGAAGATCGATCTTAGCAATTACGTTCCCTCGGAAGAGGAAGAGTTCATGAACGTAAACCAGCGTGCCTATTTCAGGGCCAAGCTGGTTGCATGGAGAAATGATATCCTTAGAGAAGCGCGCGAGACACTCGACCATCTGGCCGAGGAAAGCGCAAATCATCCTGATCTCGCTGACCGAGCGTCGTCGGAAACAGATCGGGCGATCGAACTTCGCGCCCGTGACCGGCAGAGAAAGCTGATTTCCAAAATCGATGCGGCACTGCAGCGCATCGAAGACGGCACCTACGGCTATTGCGAGGAAACCGGCGAACCGATCGGCCTCAAGCGCCTCGACGCCCGCCCGATCGCGACACTGTCGATCGAGGCGCAGGAGCGTCACGAACGCCGCGAAAAAGTCTATCGCGACGAATGAGAGTTTTCATGCAGGCATGAGAGCAGAATAGGCGCCGCAATCCGATCGCGGCGCCTTTTACAATTACGGTGCGCTTCCGGTCGCCACAGACCTCCACCATTGCTCCCGGCCGGTCTCGGCGGTGACGTCTACTGCAAGCTTGGTGCCGTTCTTGATCCGCCGCCGCAAAACGTCGGCTCGATTCGAATCCGTCCGTAGCATGCCACCATCGTGAAGAGCTTGTAGCCGGGTGCGTGAAACTTGCAACTCGGACGCCAGCAGGCGGTCGAGGCGCGTGCTTGATGGAAACGGGACCATCAGTTCGATTTCCAGTCTCGTCCAATTGGCAATGTCCTGCTGCATCTCTTTTGCGATTTCAAATTCGGCAAACTCGTCGACACGTTGCGACTTGCGCCTGAGAGCTTCGAGGTTGAAGGTTTCTGCCCGGATCCAATCCGGATCGTTGGACTGCAATGCCTCGAAGACTGCGGGATCGATATCGCGAACATTGCGACGCTCGAAGATCGGACGGTTCCATGTCTTTTCGCAGGTCGAGCATTTGTAGATAAGCCAGGCATCGAGCTTGCGGCCATTGGCGTTGAGCCGGATCTTGTCGCTGCATCGGAAAGCTCTGAGGCCCCCGCAGCCGCTGCATACAATCCAGGGCTGGGGCGCTATTTTCGCCAGAATGGTCCATCGGACCCGTAGGGTATTGCACATATCGCGCTGGTCTTCCGTTCGGAAGTCCACCAAGATGGTGCTTGAGAAAACCCCTACGGGCGCGGTGTGGCGATGTTGTGGGCGGCTGAAGAGCTGAGACAGCGGAGCTGCACATGGCACATTGTAACAATGCCAGACCGGTCTCTCGCCACCACCCGATGAACGTGTTCATACGCCGTCAGCGTGTCGCTGTCCGGCAGTACGGGTGAAACTGGAGTGAGACCGGTATTTACTTAGGCAAAGTATGACCTCGACGCGCCAATGCTCTTCAACCGAAGCGATAACAAATTATCAGCACAAGATGGAGCCCCCTGACACATCGGGAACTAAAAGTCGCCGCATTGCGGCTTTTATGCAACTTGAAGCCGGACTGCGTTTCCGCTCACTTGTCGCGGTTGACGCTCATCTCGCCGAAGATGCGGGCGACTTCCTTTTGCAGATCGGTATCGGCGCCGGTGATCGGGGCCATTTCCGGATCGCGGCGCGGCAGGTTTCCGGGTTGCGGCGCTCCGGGCCGGGGCGCCTGGTTTGCCGGCGCCGGCACGATGCGTTCAGCTGTCAGATTATTCGACATTTCCTGTTCCAGCACCCGCTGGAAATCAAGACGGCTCGCTGCTGCCGACTGCGCAGCCGCATCGTCTTCGGCGCTACCAGGTGCGGCGCGTGCGGCCGCCGGCATCTCCTGGACAGGCGGGGCGGAGACCTCGGGTTCGATGCGGTGCTGCGGCAGCACGCGCTGACGGGCGGCTTCGAGGATCTCGGCGGCACTTGAGGTATCGTGGAACGGTGCGGGCTGCGCCGCTGGGGGAGCGGCGGGACGCTCCGGCGGGCGTGGCTGGGGCGGGGCAGCACGCAGAGGATTGTCGCGTTCGGCCGACAGGGGAGCAGTCACCGGCTCTGCCGGAAGAGGGCTCGTGACCACCGGCGGTGCCACAGCCGGCTGGACTGGCGGTCGGATCGACGGTTGGGTCGACGGCTCTGGTCGCGGGCGCGGCTCTGGCGAAGCCGGCGCAGCGAAAGAGGGCTCGGCGGCGGGCTCGACGCGGGCTGCGACCGGCGGGCGCGGTGGCGTTTCCTGTGGCATTTCCGGCGGCGCGACGGATATCGGCCGCTGCTCGACGGGTTGCGGGCGGCTGGCGCTGTCCGGCTGTTCGGCCGCTGCCGGCAGGATGCGGCTTTCGATAACGATATCGCTCGGGCCGCCGATCATGATCAGGTGCTCGACGTCGTCCCGGCGCACCAGCACCAGCCGGCGACGGGCATCGACGGCTGCGGCATCCAGCACCTGCAGGCGGGGCTGGCGGTTGCGGCCGCCGCGCACGAAGGGCGAGGGCGCCCGGCTGCGGATCACCCAGAGCACGAGGATGAGCAGGAGAAGCGCCAGACCGACGCCACCGGCCGCAAGCAGGAAACGGCTGCCATAAGCTCCGACAACATCATCCAACATAGTCACTCACTCCATTTCGCATTCAGCACATATTGACGACTTTTCCGTTCCTTAGGCAAGGGCCGCCGGTGCTGTCCAGTCACGGGAGAACGCGATTTCGTGTTCCGCTGCTTGGTACCCGGCGACCTTGCATCCGGGCGGCTGCGCTGCGCTTTCGGGGCAGATGGCGCTGTTGCCTGTGAATTCAAGCAGTCTTGCCGGCTAGCGGTGTTTTTGCCGACGCGGCAAATTGCTAAGAAGGTAAAGAGTGCCTGATTCCTGCTTCGTGTTCGTGCTACGAAGCAGGAGGGCTTATGTGAGGAATATATGACGAAACCGCGTCAGGCCGACGACTATAACGCACCGCTTGTGGATCGTGGGGGGCGTTCTGGCACGGTCTTGCGCATTCTTCTGCTGGCGCTCGTGCTGATCGCGGCGGCCGGCGCCTTCGTCTTCTTCAAAAAATCGCTCGACAACGAGGTCGTGCTTGGCGGTCTCGGCGTGCTCGCCATGGTCGGCATCTTCTTCCTGGTATCCTCGGTCATCGGCTTCATCGAGGTGATGCCGCAGCGCCAATCCGACAGTCTGGCGCGCGCCTTCCTCAACAGCCATCCCGACGGTACGCTGATCACCGACGAAAAGGGCCGGATCATCTATGCCAATGCCGCCTATGGCGCGCTGACCGGCGCGCGCAAGGCGACCGAGGTGCAGACGCTGGAAACGTTGCTGTCGCGCCACCGCGAATCCAACGAGGCGCTCTACAGGCTGGTCAACGGCCTGCGCGAGGGCAAGGAAGGCCGGGAGGAATTTCGCCTGCTGCGCGCCGTCGGGCCTGGCAGCAACAGTTCCGGCGCGCATTGGTACCGGCTGAAGGCGCGGCTGCTGCGGCCGGAGGAGAACGGCGGCAAACCGCTGCAGATCTGGCAGATCACCGACATCACCACTGAGCGCGACGACCAGGAGCGCTTCTTCAAGGAATTGCAGAACGCGATCGACTATCTCGACCATGCGCCGGCCGGCTTCTTTTCCGCCGGCAGGAAGGGTGAGATCTTCTACCTGAATGCGACGCTTGCCGAATGGCTGGGCCTTGACCTCACCAAATTCGTACCGGGCTCGATGACGATCGGCGACGTCGTGGCGGGCGAGGGACTGGCGCTGATCCAGTCGGTGCAGGCCGAACCGGGTCTCAAGAAGACCGTGACGCTCGATCTCGACCTGCGCAAGAGCAACGGCCAGAGCCTGCCGGTGCAGATCATCCATAGCGTCACCTCGATGCGCGACGGCGCGCCCGGCGAAAGCCGGACGATCGTTTTGGCGCGTGAAAAGAGCGATGCCGGCAGCCAGTCCGCTTCGGCCGCCGCCATGCGCTTCACGCGCTTCTTCAACAATACGCCGATGGCGATCGCCTCGGTCGACGGCAACGGGCGCATCTTGCGGACCAATGCGCCGTTCCTGAAGATGTTCTCCGGCGTGGTTTCGCGCGACGATCTCGAAAAGGCGCCGCATCTTGAAACCATCGTGCAGGAGAGCGACCGGCCGCAGCTGGCCGCGGCGCTGGCGGCGGCCAAGGACCGGCAGGGCGACATCGCGCCCCTCGACACCCGCACGCCGACCGACGAGGCGCGCTATTTCCGCTTCTATGTCAATGCCGTCATCGACCAGAGCGACGAGGCGCCCGAGGAGGCGGCGATCGTCTATGCCGTCGAGGTGACCGAGCAGAAGGCGCTGGAAGCGCAGATGGCGCAGACGCAGAAGATGAATGCTGTGGGAACGCTTGCCGGCGGCATCGCGCATGATTTCAACAACGTGCTGACGGCGATCCTGCTTTCCGCCGACCACCTGTTGCTGCAGGCGCGGCCGGCCGATGCCAGCTTTGCAGACCTGATAGAGATCAAGCGCAACGCCAACCGCGCCGCCGTGCTGGTGCGCCAGCTGCTGGCCTTCTCGCGCAAGCAGACGATGCGGCCCTCGGTGCTGAACCTCACCGATGTTGTCGGCGACCTGCGCATGCTGGTCGATCGGCTGCTTTCCGGCACCAATGTCAAGCTCGACGTGCAATATGGCCGCGACCTCTGGCCGGTCAAAACTGACCTTTCGCAGTTCGAGCAAGTGCTGATCAACCTCTGCGTCAATGCCCGCGACGCGATGCCCGACGGCGGCACGTTGACACTGCGCACCCGCAATCTGACCGCCGCCGAGGTCTCGGCCTTCAATTACTCCTATATGCCGGCCGAGGACATGGTGCTGGTCGAAGTCGCCGATAACGGCACCGGTATCGCGCCCGAAATCATGGACAAGATCTTCGAGCCCTTCTTCACCACCAAGGATGTCGGCAAGGGCACGGGACTTGGCCTCGCCATGGTCTACGGCATCGTCAAACAGTCGGGGGGCTATATCCAGCCGGAATCCGAAGTCGGCAAGGGCACGACCTTCCGCGTCTTCCTGCCGCGCCACATCCCAGAGCCGGCAGTGGCGGCAGAAGCGGGTTCGATCGATGGCGCCATCGCCGGGGCCGACGTGGCGCCGCTGCCGGTATCGCCGCAGCAGCCGGAAGACCTGACGGGATCGGCCGTCATCCTTCTCGTCGAGGACGAGGAGGCGGTGCGCCGCGGCGGCAAACGCATGCTGGAAACGCGCGGCTATACCGTGCACGAGGCGGGCTCGGGCGTCGAGGCGCTGGCGATCTTGGAAGAACTCGACGGCAAGGTCGACATCGTTGTCTCCGACGTCGTCATGCCCGAAATGGACGGCCCGACGCTGCTGCGCGAGCTGCGTAAGACCTATCCCGACATGAAGTTCATCTTCGTCTCGGGTTATGCCGAAGATGCCTTCGCCCGCAATCTGCCGCCGGAGGCGAAATTCGGATTTTTGCCGAAGCCGTTTTCGCTGAAGCAGCTTGCTGTTGTGGTGAAAGAGACGTTGGACGGGTGAGGGGCGGTGGCGTCGGAGGGCACTTTGTGCCGTGCCGCACCCCCCCTCTGCCCTGCCGGGCATCTCCCCCACAAGGAGGCTAGGGCATATACATATCTCGCAAAGCCCATCCATCGGCGACGGCTCGAAAGTATTTGAGGCCGTTGAAGAAGGTGATTGGGCCCGGCGGCTTGGCCGAGGCGTAGCCGTTCCAGCCGCCGAGCTTG
>NZ_JBIXJN010000042.1:0-29961 GCF_052871115.1 Rhizobium sp. LARHSG275
CAAGCTCGGCGGCTGGAACGGCTACGCCTCGGCCAAGCCGCCGGGCCCAATCACCTTCTTCAACGGCCTCAAATACTTTCGAGCCGTCGCCGATGGATGGGCTTTGCGAGATATGTATATGCCCTAGCGTTTTTACGGGGAGAGGGGACGTGCCACGCGAGAGCGAGGTGGGAACGGAGAGGTTGCGGCATGCTCCCTTCTCCTCGCATGCTGGAGCAGGTGCTAGCAGGCTTTAGTTCTTCCGGCCACAAGCAATTGGCGATGACTTGCCATAGTGTGGCCTCACCCTAACCCGGTCGCGGCAAGAGGGACCTGGCCGGCTTCCTTACAGCGCGATGTAACGATCGGCGCGGTGGTTGATGGCGACGAAGAGGTTGAGGACGACGGCGCCGAGTACCGAATAAAAGACGACGGGCGGCGTAGTGACGAAGAAGGCGGCGGCGAGCACGCACATGTCGATGGCGAGCTGAACGAGGCCGGCGCGGATGCCGAAACGCTCCTGCAGGTAGATGCCGAGAATGCCGACACCGCCGAGGCTGGCGCGGTGGCGATAGAGCGCCAGCAGGCCGAAGCCGAGCAGCAAGCCGCCGAGAAGGGCCGCCCAGGCCGGATGGATGCTCGAAATGGACAGGAAACGCGACTGCACATCGGCAATCACCGAGGTCAGGCCGATGGCGATGAAGGTCTTGATGGTGAAGGCCATGCCGAGGCGCTTCCAGGAGAGATAGAAGAACGGCAGGTTGAGCATGAAGAAGGCAAGGCTGAAATTGACGCCGAAGGCATAATGCAGGAGGAAGGCCACCCCGGCCGTGCTTCCGGTGAGAAGGCCGGCGCTGGCGAGCACGTAGAGGCCGAGTGCGGCAACGAGGCTGCCGGAGAATATGCCCTGCACGTCTTCGATCGGCGTGTGGCGCGTCGCAGTCGTATTCCAGAAGCCAAGGGCATTGATGAGCTGTGTCATGTCGCCAGTCTCCACGGCAGACGAGTTCAAGAACGCGCTTGGGAAGATCTGCGCGCGACGGAATTTTGGACCATGAAAGGAGCCCGAGCGCCTCGGCGTAATATTGCCGAGCACTCTGCCGATGCGGTGCAGTATCGGGTTTTTCGGTCGTTCGATCAAGCGAAATAGGTAAGCAATGCTGACCTATAAAAACATCGCAAGAAATGTTCGCTCACGCAAGCTTGCGCGCAAGGAACAGAATGCCGAAAACTGGTTTTCCGCCATCTTTGCGAATGACCGATTTGACAATCTTCAGGATTTGGAAGCCGTGACCGGCAAGAAGCATCCTGACATAGCTTTCCGAATGGGCATAACGCAGCGACGGAGCGAGATGGAAGCCCTCGCCGTCACCGGCATCCTCGACGGAAAAGGCAATATCGGCGCCTGGTGCAGCGAGGTCTCCGACGATGGCAAAGACGCTCTCGAGATTGCCGAGATACATCAGCACGTCGGCTGCCGTCACCAGGTCGGCGCGATCGCGCGCGGCATCGGCAAAGAGGCCGGAGAGCGCGGGCGCGAGCGACAGATCGGCCTGGGCGAGGCTGTCATAAACTTGTTTATCGGCGGCCTTGGCCAGCATGTTCTGCGAGAGGTCGAAGCCTTCGAGGCGGTCGACACGGCCGCGGATTTCAGGGCCAAGCAGGCCGGTGCCGCAGCCGAGATCGACGGCGAACTCGTAGTGCCTGCCGGTGGAGGCGATGAGCGCCGCCAGTTGCTGCGGGACGTTGTAGTCGAGTTTTTCGACAAGTGCCGATTCGAAACGGTCGGCATAGTCGTCGAAGAGGCGCTCGACATAGCGGCTCGGCGGCCGGTCAGGCACCGCACCGTCGCCGAGAAGGGCAAGCTTGAGGGCGGCTCCGAAAATATCATCGGGACCGAGAGCAAGCGTCCTGCGATAGGCCTCGACCGCGGCCTCACCCCTGCCCGCCTTTTCCAGATAGGTGGCAAGGCGATACCAGCCGGCCGCCCAGGCGGGCACGAGCTCGAGGGCCTGCTCCATCAGCTCGGCAGCCGCTTCCGGCTCGCCGCCTTCTTCGAGCATCCTGGCGTAGTCGGCGCGGCGGTCGGCAATGACGTCGCCTGAGGAAAGCTGGTGGGGCTGCATCAATGGACCTTGTTGGCTACAGCATCCTTTGCGCGTCTTTTCAGAGACGCAAAGGATGCTGTAGCTCTTTGTTTTATGCATGTCGTTTTCCCGGAACCGCTGCACACTTCCGGGCGACGTGCATCGGCCCGCATTTGGCGGCGGCCACAAAAAAACTCAAGTCCTATTTCAGAGGCGAGGCGGCCCAGCCAAAAAAGGGGGCGAAGCGGCCAAGCCCGCAAGGGGCTTAGCGGCCAATTCCGGAAAGGACTTGCGGGCAACGCGCCGCGACCTTATTCCAAGGGCAAACAGGAGATGGCTTATGTCCGATCAGGCGAACAGGTTCCTCGGCGATTCAATCGGCCGCACATTGATAAAGCTTATCGTGGTGTCGCTGATCGTCGGTTTCGTCATGACCGTCTTCGGCCTGACGCCGTGGGGCATCATCTACGGCATACGCGATTTCATCCTGGAGATCTGGTATCGGGGCTTCTCGGCCCTCGGGCGCGTCGGCGACTATCTCATCCTCGGCGCGACGATTGTCATCCCGCTCTTCATCATCCTTCGTCTTTTCAGCTACCGCCGGTAACATGACATCCATCGATCTTTCCAGGCGCGGCCTGCTGCGCCTTTCCGGACTTGCGCTCGCCGCCGGCATCGCCGGCTGCACCACGACCCCGCGGCTCGCCGGCTCGCCTTCCGACGGCGAGGACGAGACGGCCAGCGTGCTGCCGCTCGTCAACCAGCTCAGGGCCAAAAACGGCTTGCCGCCGCTTGCCGTCGATCCGGCGGCGAGTACTGCCGCCTTGTTCCAGGCAAAACGCATGGCGAGCGCCGGCAAGATGGCGCATCTCATGGGCATGACCGACAGTTTCGGTGCGCGCGTCAAGGCGAGTGGTGTGCGGCTGCCGGCAGCTGAGAATATCGCCTCCGGCCAGCAGAGCGTCGATGCCGTGGTGACGGCCTGGATCAACTCGCCGCATCATCTGGAAAACATGCTCGGACGTTATGGCGGCCTTGGCGTTGCCGTCGCCCATAATACATCTTCCAGGAACCTGCCCTATTGGGCCATGGTGCTTTCCAGCTGAGGTGATTCCGCCTGCAGCAGTTCAAGTGATGCAGCGTCTGTTGCGCGTCTGAAACGACGCATGGCGCTGCCGCGACGAGGCCGGCATGGATATACGCAGCAATCACAACGTGCTTGCATTCGACGTGACGCACCGGCTGGTGTTGTCGATCGCCCTTCCGATGACGCTCGGCTTCATGACGACGCCGCTGCTCGGGCTGACGAACACCGCCGTCGTCGGCCGCATGGGCAATGCGGAAGCGTTGGCGGGGCTGGCGATCGGCGCGATGCTCTTCGATCTGATCCTCGGCAGCTTCAATTTCCTGCGTGCTTCCACAACCGGGCTGACGGCGCAGGCCTATGGCCGCCGCGACCAGCACGAGCAGCAGGCAGTGTTCTCCAGAGCGATGATTTCGGCGCTCGGCTGCGGACTGGCGCTGCTTTGCCTTTCGCCGCTGCTGATGGCGGCGGGGTTGAGGCTGATGGGGGCGGAAGGCGCGATCGCGCAGGCGACCAGCACTTATTTCTCGATCCGCATGCTGGCGGCACCGGCGGCACTGGCGAATTATGCCATCCTGGGGTTCGTGCTCGGGCGCGGACAGGGCAATATCGGACTGCTGCTGCAGGCTGTTATCAACGGCATCAACATTCTGCTTTCCATCTATCTCGGCCTGACGCTCGATTGGGGCGTGGCGGGGGTTGCCTGGGGAACAATGGCCGGCGAAACGGTCGGCGCTCTCGCCGGGCTAGCCATCGTGCTCAGCGGCTTCGGCAAGGCAGCGCGGCCGGCATGGGCGGAGATCTTTTCCCGGCACCGGCTGGCCGAGCTTTTCGCGCTCAACCGCGACATCCTGATCCGCACCTTCGTGCTGATCGGCGCCTTCACCATCATGACGCGGATCGGCACCAGCTTCGGCGCGGTGACGCTTGCCGCCAATGCCGTGGTGATGAATTTCTTCCTGCTGGCGGGCTATTATCTCGACGGGCTTGCCAATGCCGCCGAACAGATCATCGGCCGGGCGATCGGCGCGCATTACCGGCCGGCCTTCGACCGCGGGCTGAAGCTCACGATCTTGTGGTCCTTCGGGCTGGCGGCTGTTGGCTCCGCCTTCTTCTTCCTCGCCGGTCCCTGGCTGATCTCGGTGCTGACGACCTCACCCGAGGTGCGGCAGGCAGCCGAAACCTATCTGCCCTGGGCGGCGGTGACGGGACTGACCGGAGCGCTCGCCTTCCTGATGGACGGGGTCTTCATCGGCGCCACGTGGTCGGTCGACATGCGCAACCGGATGCTGATCTCTTTTGCCGGCTATCTCGTGATGCTCGCGGTCTTCGTGCCGCTCTTCGGCAACCACGGCCTGTGGCTGGCGATGAACGCCTTCCTGCTCTTCCGCGGGTTCTTCCTGGCGACGCTGGTGAAGCGGCGGGCCGATCAGACCTTTCGCGCCGCCCAATAATCCAGCCGGGTGTCGCGCAAGTCGCGGATCGAGGCGGCCTTCTCGCGGTCCAGGAGTTTCGAGAGGCCGCGGACGATATCGCCGGCCAGACCGGGGCCTTCATAGACCATGCAGGAGTAGAGCTGGACGAGATCGGCACCCGCCCTGATCTTCTCGAGCGCGGTTTCGGCGGAGGAGACGCCGCCGACGCCGATGATCGGCAGATCAGGGCCGACACGCTTGCGCATCCTGGCGAGCACCGCCGTCGACTTTTCGAACAGCGGCACGCCGGAAAGGCCGCCCGCCTCCTTCGCCTGGCGCTGATCCTTGAGGCCGTCGCGCGACAGCGTGGTGTTGGAAACGATCAGGCCATCCAGCGCATGCGAGAGCGCCTCGGCAGCGATATCGTCCATACTTTCCTCGGTCAGATCGGGGGCGATCTTCAGAAAGACCGGGATCGTCCGGCCGGAAGCCGCTGCCATCTCGTCGCGCGTCATGAGCACGGCTGATAACAGCACCGCAAGGCTTTCGCGCCCCTGCAGGTCGCGCAGGCCCGGCGTGTTCGGCGAGGAAATGTTGGCGGTGAAATAGCGCGCGACGGAATAAAAGCGGCGGATGCCGGCGACATAGTCGGCGATGCGGTCCTCGCTGTCCTTGTTGGCGCCGATATTGACGCCGATCATGCCGCCACCCCTCAGCGCGGCGAGGCGCCCGAAAGCGGCATCATGGCCTTCATTGTTGAAACCCAAACGGTTGATGACGCCCTCATCCTCCACCAGGCGGAAGATACGCGGCCGCGGATTGCCGGATTGCGGCTTCGGCGTCACCGTGCCGATCTCGGTAAAGCCGAAGCCGAGCTTCAGCAGCGCCTCCGGCACTTCGGCATTCTTGTCGTAGCCGGCGGCCATGCCGAGCGGATTTTCGAAGGTAAGGCCGGCAACGGTCTGGCGCAGCCTCGGATCGGGCGTCAGCTGGCAGGCGGGCACGAGGCCGGATTTCAAGGCGGCGATCGACATGCCGTGCGCCGTTTCCGGATCGAACAGGAAGAGACCCTTGCGGGCGAGACGCTTGAAGGGATCGATCATGGCGTGAGCTCCGGAAAGACATGGGCGCCGGCTTCGTCGAGCGGCAGCGGCGCCTCCCAGAGCACGGCCGCAAGCGGCAGATCGCCGTAGAGATGCGGGAAGAGATCGCCGCCGCGCGAGGGTTCGAAGACCAGCTTGTCACCGAGGCCGCTGCCATCGACGGCGATCAGCAGCAGGCCGGACTGGCCGGTGAAATGCAGGGCGGCGGTCTGCTTCACCTGCTCCGCTGTCGAAAAATGGATGAAGCCATCCTGGAGATCGATGCCGGCGCCATGAAAAGTGCCGGTTTGTCTGGCTTGCTGCCAGAGCGTTTCCGTCACGATCTTGTAAAGGGTCGGTGTCAGGGTCATCATGGCCTCGCGATTGCTGGTCCTTGGTCACGAGGGCTTTGCCGGAAAGAGGCGGCGATGTCCACGCCCGGCGCGAAAAACGGGATCGCTGGAACAGAATTAGAGCATGATGTCGTCCGAAAACCGCGCACATTTTTCGGCATCATGCTCCAGAAAATCCGGAGGATGAGACGATGAAGGCATTCGTTATCACACTTGGCATTTTTCTGATGCCGCTTGCGGCCGCGGCCGTCGAAACCGATGCGGGCCGCTTCCAGCTGGAGAAGAGCGGCGACCATTTCGTCCGGCTCGACCGGCAGACCGGGGCAATGTCGATCTGCCAGGACAAGGACGGCGCCCTTGTCTGCCGGATGGCAGCCGACGAGCGGGCGGCCTATGAGGACGAACTCGACCGGCTGGCAAAGCGGGTGACGGCGCTCGAACAGGGCGGTGTGATCCAGCGCGCGCTGCCGAGCGATGCCGAGGTCGATCGTTCGATCAGCATCATGGAGCGGATGATGAAGAGTTTCATGGGGATGGTGAAGGAGTTCCAGGCCGAGGAAAACACCAATCCCCTTCCGCAGAAGACCTGATCTGATATAATCAATAGGAGCAAGCCGGCATGCAACGCGGAGGGATGGCGTCGCATGCAAGGCATGATCGGGCTCTTGGGAGGGAGTTTTCGATGCACCAACACACCATCATCATTGCGGACGATCACCCGCTTTTCCGTGACGCGCTGCGCCAGGCGGTGATCGGCATGGAAGGCCGGCAGTCGATCGTCGAGGCCGGCGATTTCGCCGCCGCGCGCCGGGCCGCCGGCGCCCATGCGGATGCCGACCTGATGTTGCTCGATCTTGCCATGCCAGGCGTCAGCGGCTTTTCCGGCCTGATGGCGCTGCGCTCCGAATTCGCCAGCCTGCCGATCGTCATCGTCTCGGCGACCGACGATGCGACGACCATCCGCCGGGCGCTGGAACTCGGTGCGTCCGGCTTCATTTCGAAATCTTCCGGCATCGACGACATCCGCCGCAGCATTCAGACGGTGCTTGCCGGCGACATCGCCACGCCGGAAAGCTATCGCGACGGCCAGGAGCAGGATCCCGATGTCGCCGACCTGATCCACCGCCTGCATACGCTGACGCCGCAGCAGAGCCGGGTGCTGACCATGCTTGGCGAAGGGCTGCTGAACAAGCAGATCGCCTACGAACTCGGTGTCTCCGAGGCGACGATCAAGGCGCATGTCTCGGCTATCCTGTTGAAACTCGATGTCGACAGCCGGACGCAGGCCGTCATCCAGCTCGGCAAGATCAACATGGCGATGGTCGCCTGAGTGTAGTCCTCCCTCGATAACAGGATTTTATTCCTCTTCTATCTTTACTCAGGCGGTGCGGCCAATTAATATACCGCCCGGTTGAGCCGCACGGAATCGCGCATGCTGTCACACAACCAGATCTGGGAAGCGCTCGACAGGCTTGCCGAACGGCACGAGCTGACGCCATCCGGACTTGCGCGGCGCGCCGGGCTCGACCCGACCTCCTTCAACAAATCGAAACGGCTTTCCGCCGATGGACGGCTGCGCTGGCCCTCGACGGAATCGATCGCCAAGGTGCTCGACGCCACGGGGGCGAGCATGGAGCAGTTTCTGGCCTTCATGCGGCCGGACGGTACTTTCGGACGGCAGGAAGGCGCATTTCCCCAGCGAGGCAACTCCATTCCGCTGCTCGGCTTCGCTCAGGCCGGCGCTGGCGGCTTCTTCGACGATGGCGGCTTTCCGACCGGCCAGGGCTGGGACGTGGTGGAATTTCCGGCAGCCCCGGCACGGAAGGCCGGCGTCTATGCGCTGGAGGTGCAGGGCGAGAGCATGATGCCGCTCTACCGCGACGGCGACGTGCTGATCGTTGAGCCGGGGGCACAGGTGCGCCGCAACGACCGCGTCGTCGTGCGCACAAACGAGGGCGAGGTGATGGCCAAGGTGCTGCTGCGCCAGACCCCGCGATCGATCGAGCTGATGTCGCTCAATCCCGAACATCCCAACCGCACCTTCGAGCTTTCCGACGTCGACTGGATCGCCCGCATCATCTGGGCCAGCCAATAGGAAGATATTCCATGCGCCCTGCCGCCTTCATCACAGGTATCACGGGGATGGCGGTGGTGGCCGGCCTGCTGATGGCGGGCGAAGCAAGGCTTGGCGGCGGCACGGCAGGCGAAGAGACGGCGTCCGCAGAGGAGACGGCGACCGCACCGGCGGATGCGGCCCCCGAAGCCGGCGAACCTGCGGCGATGTCGGACGACCGTGCCGAAATGATTGCTCGCTCAGTAGAACCGGCCGCCCCACCCGCTTCGAAACCAAACGAAAGCGCGGCAGCCAAATCCGCCGATGTCACTCAGCAAGCGCAGACCGCCACCCAGCAAGCGGCAAGTCCCGCCGCGAAAAAGGCGATGGAGCTGGCGCGGCCGGCGGTCGACAATGCAGGCATGCTTTCCTTCGGCGAGCGCCGGCTTCAGCTTGCCGGCATCGTGCCGACGCCGGTCGACAGGATATGCGGGCCGGCGGGACGGCAATGGCCCTGCGGCATGATGGCGAAGACGGCGCTGCGCCTGCTGTTGCGCAACCGCGCCGTCACCTGCGATCTCGACACCGTGGAATGGAAGGAAACACTAACGGCTGCCTGCCGGCTCGGCACAGAGGATCTCGGCGCATGGCTTGCCGAAAACGGCTGGGCGGAAGCAGCAGCGGGTTCGCCGCTTACATCCGTCGCCGAAAAGGCCAGGCAGGCAGGAAAAGGCCTTTACGGCGACGATCCACGCCGCAAATAAACCGGCAGCCTTGGCAAGCGTTCGAACCTTGTAATGGCTGTCGCCAATTCCTAATCTGGGCTGATCGAAAAAGGAATCAGAGATGAACAAGCCGCTTTCTGCTCATGACGCGCTGATCTACGTGATGGTGATGGCATCCGCCGTCGACAGCACGATGAACGACAGGGAGTTGGAGAGGATCGGCCAACTGATCGGATTCCTGCCTGTTTTCCGGGATTTCGATGACGACAAGCTGATTGCGGTGGCGCGCGACTGCGCCGCGCTGCTCGCCGGGCCGGAAGGTCTCGACGTCGTGCTCGAAACCGTGCGCGACACGCTGCCCGCGAAACTCTACGACACGGCCTATGCGCTGGCCGTCGAGGTAGCCTCGGCCGATCTCTCGGTGAAGGCGGAGGAATTGCGGCTGCTTAGCCTGCTGCGCGACCGGCTTGGTCTCGACAAGCTCACCTGCGCGGCGATCGAGCGCAGTGCGATTGCGCGCTTCCGCAAGGGCTGAAGGCGAGCAATTTAGACTGCGGCTTCAATAGAGCCCATAAGGGAAATACCGCAGGTAAATTTCCTGAAGCCGGCCGTTGCGCGACAGCGTGGCGAGCGCGTGATCGATGGCGGATGTCAGCACGCTGTCCTTCTGCCGGAGCATGATCGTCATGCCCTCGCCGAGGAAATGCTCGGAGAGATAGGGGCCGTCGAACAGCGCGCAGCATTTGGCTGAGGCCGGCGAGGAGACCCAGAAGGAAAGCTGCAGCGCATCGGCAAAGGCGGCATCGACCTTTCGGTCCTTGAGCGCCGCCAGCAGGGCGTCCTTCGTATCGAACGGCTCGGCCTTGAGCGTCGGGAAAAAGGCTGCCAGCATCGCCTCATGCACCGTCCCCCTGACGACGCCGACCGGATGGCTGGAAAGCGCGGCAGCGGTCTTTCCGTCGAACGGCACGGCTAGATTGCGCACGAAGCGCGCCGGCAACATCAGGTAAGGTCTGGAGAAGACGAATTGCCGGCGCAGCTCCGGCGTCACGGCAAGACCGGCGATGATGGCATCGCCCTGTGAGCCGGCGAGCGCATCCTTGAGGTCGGCAAAGGGGAGCGCCTGGATCTGGCACTTGTCTGAAATCTCCAACTCGCTGCAGATTTCGCGGGCGAGGTCGACATTGAAGCCGGAGAGCTTGCCGTTCTGATCGGTGAAATTGAAGGGCGGGAAATCGACCGAGGTCAGGAAGCGCAAGCGCACCAGCGAGGAGAGATCGGGCCTGGCAAGACGTTCGCGCGCATCGAAGAGCAGCGGCAGCGAGGGCGCCGCCTGCTGGGCCAATGCGGCAAAACTTGAAAAAAGCGGGCCGAGAAACAGCCCGAGCGCGAAAAAACCCTTCAGAGTCAGGGATGCCAGCTTTGATTGCATCATCGTGATCTTGGTCTCTGGGTTAAGCGCGAACATTGCGGCGTCGGCGAGATGTATCAGAGTCATGCGTGGTGGGGAATATGTGTGGGAGTGAGGATGGCTTCGGTTCCAGACGTGAAGGGGATATGCCGCAACGTCTCGATTCCCTCTTCTCCCCTTGGGGAGAAGGTGCCCGTAGGGCGGATGAGGGGGCCGAGAAGCCGACCTTTCCAACAACACCTTGCGGGTTCGATCGCGCCGGCCCCATCTCGACTGTGTTCAAGGCGCTGGGGCACGGCGTTGCCGTTGGCGTGGCGGGATAGGTTATTGCGGGAGGGGTGTGCCGAGTAGCCCCCTCATCCGCCTGCCGGCACCTTCTCCCCGAGGGGAGAAGAGATTTGAGGCGCCGTCTCGATCCCCTTCTCCAGTCGGGGGGGTCAGGAGGACGGGTCAAGACGAGTGGCCCGACGCCGGTAAGGTTAGGGTGAGGGGCAGCCATCAACGCACATCGGACACAACGCGCTGGACGACAATTCAGCCCCTAAAAATCACAGTCATCCGCCGCCCTCTGTTAGCGCGGAATTAAAGAATATCGCCTCTTATTTGATGCGACGACATCGGACCCCGCCAGCCGATCGCATGATGCAAGCGTCAGCCCAACCTAATCCCTAAACCGCGATATTGAAGCAGCGTTTTTTCTGCAACAATTGATTTCACATCACCGGGCGCGCGAGCACGCCCAGCCAATCGGGTGACATTTCCATGCTGAAGCATCTGAAAATCCGGACAAAAATCATATCGGTCGTGGCGCTCATGGGGCTGATCACGATGGCCGGGCTGATCTACGTCATTTCCGAGTTCCGCCATGCGGACGCCGCCTACAGCGCCTTCATCGATCATGAAGCGCAGGCCTCGATGCTGAGCGCGCGCGCCAGCGCATCGGCGGTGGCCTCGGTGCTGCAGGTCACCCTGTTTGCCGACATAAAGCCCGATACGCCGGAATTCCAGACGGCGCTCGCCACACCGAGCAAGCTGCCGCAGGCGCGTGACCGCATGAAGCAGGCGCTGGCGCTGGTGCCCAGCCGCAAGCCGGCAATCGATGAAATCCAGGCGGGCATCGATGAGATCGAAACGCTGGCGACCAAGATCATCGAACAGAGCAAAGCCAAGGACGGCGCCGGCGCCCAGGCGAATGTTGCCCTGATCAACGCCAAGCTCAATGCGCTAACGCCGAAGATGATCGCCAACAATGATGCGATGATGGCGATGCTCACCGATGGCGGCGACGCGCTCTCGGCTTCCGTCAACGAACGGATCGTCTTCTGTCTCGTGTTGATCGGCATCGCGGTTCTCGCCGCCGTCGGCTTCAGCGTGGTCGTCGCCCAGACGGGCATCGCCGGCCCGATGACGCAGCTGCGTCAGCGCATGACGCGGCTCGCCGAGGGCGATACGACAAGCGATGTCAGCGGCCTCGACCGCGGCGACGAAGTCGGCCAGATGGCAAAGGCCGTTTCGGTCTTCCGCGACAATGCGATCGAGCGTGCCCGGATCGAAGCGCGCGCCGAAACAGACCGCGACGTCAGCGACAGCGAGCGCCGCGACCGCGAGGCGCAGAAGGCCCGCGAAGCATCCGAACTGGAACGCGCCGTCACTGCGCTCGGCGACGGCCTGCGCCGCCTTGCCGCCGGCGATCTCGCCTCGCATATCGCCGAACCCTTCGTCGCGCATCTCGATGCGCTGCGTGAGGATTTCAACAACTCGGTCGAGAAGCTCAACGAAACCCTGCATACGGTCGGCGCCAATGCCCGGGCGATCGGCGCCGGCGCCAATGAAATCCGCTCTTCCGCAGACCAGCTTTCCCAGCGGACGGAGCAGCAATCGGCCTCCGTCGAAGAGACGGCAGCGGCGCTGGAGGAGATCACTACGACGGTGCGCGACGCCGCCAAGCGGGCCGAAGAGGCGAGCCAGCTCGTCGCCCGTACCCGCCTCGGCGCCGAAAAGTCAGGCGAAGTCGTCCGCAAGGCCGTCTCCGCCATGCAGCAGATCGAGAAGTCCTCTGGCGAAATCTCCAACATCATCGGCGTCATCGACGACATCGCCTTCCAGACCAACCTGCTCGCTCTGAACGCAGGCGTCGAAGCGGCCCGCGCCGGCGACGCCGGCAAGGGCTTTGCGGTCGTCGCCCAGGAAGTGCGCGAGCTCGCCCAGCGCTCGGCGAAGGCCGCCAAGGAGATCAAGGCGCTGATCAGCACCTCCGGCACGCATGTGCAGACCGGCGTCTCGCTGGTCGGCGAAACCGGCAAGGCGCTCGACGCGATCGTCCAGGAGGTGCAGGAGATCAACCAGCACGTCCACGCGATCGCCGAGGCCTCCCGCGAACAGTCGATCGGACTGCAGGAGATCAACACCGCCGTCAACACCATGGACCAGGGCACGCAGCAGAATGCAGCCATGGTCGAGGAATCCACCGCTGCCAGCCACAACCTGGCAACGGAAGCGGCAGCGCTCAACAACCTGCTCGGCCAGTTCAGGCTGACCGGCACCGGCGGCTTCACCACGAGTGTGCCAATCGCCACAGCAGCACCACGCGCTGCCGCCCGCCCGGCAGCCAGGGCAGCCCCGATCCGCGTCGCCCGCGAAGGCGCCGCCCGACCGGCCGCCTCACCGGCCCGCGCGCTCGGCCAGAAAATCGCCAACGCCTTCGGCGCCGGCAGCAGCAAATCGCCGAGCCAGGATACCGACTGGACGGAATTCTGAGCCGATAGAGGCATGAGGCGCGGTTGTCCGGTTCGCGGCGATGGCTCACCAGCCTGCGAGAGGTCGGCAAGGAATGGAGAGCTCGCGGCGTACCCTCTTCTCCCTCGGGGAGAAGGTGCCGGCAGGCGGATGAGGGGGCCACACGGCACATCCTTCACGTAAAATCTATTCCGGTACTCCGGCGGCAACGCCAGTTCCCAGCGCCCTGAATACGGTCGAGACGAGGTCATCGCGGCCGAAACCTGCATGGGCTTTATTGAAAAGACCGGCTTCGCCGGCCCCCTCATCCGCCCTACGGGCACCTTCTCCCCGCTGGGGAGAAGAGGGAATCGAGACGTTGCGGCATACCCCTTCGCCCCGCGAGCGGGGAGAAGGTGGCGGCAGCCGGAGAGGGGCGGACGGCGGCGGCCGTCCTTTCCTTTTGGGGTCTCGCCTAACCCGGCCGCCAGCCGATCTCGACGAGGATGTTTCCGGGCGCCGTGCAATAAAACAGCCAGCCGCCGCGCATGGCGGCCGGCGGACCGGACAGGTCAGCACCGGCAGCCGCGAGCCCGGCATGGACCGCATCGACATCCGCCCTTTCGGGCAGAATGAAGCCGATGTGATAGGTCTGGCGCCCCACCTCCACCTGATTGGCGGTGCCGAATTTTGCGATTGCGTGGCTGAGGACGATTTCGAGGCCGGCATCGTCTTCGAGGATCGCGAGACCGTTCCGGCCGCGCATATCCTTAAGTCTCAGGCCGAAATGGAGGATGAAGAAATCCGCGGTGGCAGCGATATCGGGTACGTGGAAGTCGAGGTGGTTCAAGCGCATGACAGTCTCCGTTCGAAAAATCCCGGGACTGCCTTTTGCCGTCTCCGCACGCCGCCGGGATCCCGCATCTTCATGCGGATCACGTCGCGGGTTCTCGTGCCATGGCACGGAGCAGAGCTTCGCCAGAGCGTTAACGCTCCAATGGAAGGGATCGGGCTTACCTCAACCGATCCTGCCTTTTTCGACGATGCCGATCTAGCAGACGGCACCGGTTTCGGCAATGGATGCGTCGGCGTGACTGGTGGAACGGGATTTTCACCCTCATATCAGCAGGCGGATGTCGTCCCGCCAGCCGCTCGATCGCGGCATCCCCGGCGACGCTTCCCGAAGGATTGAAGCGCGGCATGGGCATTCGTGTCGTGAACTCTATCCGGCGAGTGTAGAGTGATATTGTTCACGGCATTGGGAGGGATGGACATGAAAGCTGCAATCATCGGCCTCGTCGGCACGCTCATCCTCGCGGGATGCAACACTGTCAGCTACAGCGGCCCTGGCCTCGAACCCATTCCGGGAAGCATCACCTATAGCGGCCAGCCGCGCAGCAAGCTCACCAAATCACCCCCCGGCTCCGCCTTCCCGCATGACTTCATCGACCAGTACGGCCGGGAGGTGGAGGAAACCTACATCATTCAGCCCGACAGGAGCCTGATCATCGCGCATCGGCAATATAAGCCGATCCGCTTTTTCGGGGATTAGGCCTGGTCGGCGTGGATTGCGGGAGATGGAGCGGTGACGGGACCCCGACAGCACCTGGATTACGATCCGCCTGAGACCTGTTAGGTCAACGCGACAGGGCCAGCCAATCACCGATCGTTTTTCCGTAACGCTGCGTGGAGCGGATGGCCGGAGCCGGCCCCTGTTGGATTGCCGCCGTCCTTCGGATCTCACGCGGGCTCAGCCCGAATTCGTGGATGAAGGCGCGCGTAAAATTGGCGGCGACCTCGAAACCGGCGGCTTCTGCGATTTCCGCAATCGGCCTGTGGTCGGCCGAATTGCTGAGATCCGCATAGGCCTGCAGCAATCGCCGCTTGCGAATATAATTGAGCACGCCTCCGCTCGCCTCAAACAGCTGGTAAAGCCGCGTACGCGAAATCCCCAACGCGCGGCACATCATGTCCGGTGTCAAGTTTTCCGAATGGAGATTGACGTGAATGTAGCGGTGCGCCCGCTCCATCAGTCCCATGTTGGTCTGGTTTTGACCGGTATCAGTCTTTGTGGACGATGAGGCGCCCGCAACGACCATATCGCCGATGGTTTGGATGATCCGGGGCACTTCCTCTAGCGTCAGATTGCCGAGATTCGTTTCGAGGCCCGTGAGATAGCCCGTGAGCAACTCGGCGTGGCTGCCCGAAAGAACCGTGTTGCCGGCGCTCTGGAGAAGGCTCGCATCGCGAGCCAGCAGCTCATACGGCAGGAACACGAGCAAAGCTTCGGTATCGGTCATCCGTCCGCGATACGGGCTGCCGACAGACATGAAAAGTATCTCGCCGGCACCGGTCTCGGTGACACGACGGTTGACCTCGGTCCAGGCTTGGCCGCTGTGCTGCAGGGCGACGTTCCAATGGTCGATGGGGCTCGATCGAAGCATGGCCTGATCGCGGACATATCTGTGGGCCTGCGCGCGTTGCTGGACAATGAGGATATCGCCGAGATGCCAGCCGATCTGCTCCGCGAGGAACCCGTCTTCCGGTGATTTTGCCTCCGGCAGGTGAACATCCACGAGCGGCGCCATATGTGCCCGCCAGGCCTGGAATTGTTCTGCCGGTGGCAGGTCCTGCGTCGAGAATCGCAGCGGCGCGAGTGCAGGGGAGACATGGGGTGGGCGTTCCTTGCGCATGGCCGGTTCACGCGGCCAGCGCCGCCGCTCCATATGCGCCGGCCGTTCCTGTTCCGCGGCAGCATCATCGTCGGAATCAGACCCTGTAGCCATCCAATTCCTCCAGCGCATAACCCGACCCGAGCCATGGAAATTGAGAAAAGCAATTGTTTTTGCGGCTGAAATCTCCGCAGAACTCCGCCTGAAAAAGCGGAAGTGCCCGAAGAGTCACCTCCATGAGTTGCTTATCATATTCCCTTTCGCTCCGAAATGTACGGAGCGATAATTTCCAGGACGCGAAGATAACGACAACTGCCTTTCTTAGCTGTATCTAAATAAACATCGGTTCGTTCCAAAAGAAAAACCGGACGAATAAAATATTCGCATGATTGGACGACCTAATTTCGCGGTATAGCGAAGTACATACCGAATATCCCATAGCAAAACCTGAAAACACGGGAGGTAGTCGTGAACTATCTTGGTAAGATTCGTGCGCGCTCCGTTCAAACTTCGGCTGGTGATGCAAATAATCCATCCGGAATATCTCGTGCTCCCAAGAGAGTTCTTGTCACCGGCGGCGCAGGCTTCCTCGGATCACATCTGTGCGAGACGCTTTTGGCCGCCGGACACCAGGTGATCTGCCTCGACAACTTTTCCACCGGCATGCGGCGCAATATCGTCCATCTGAAGCGAGTCGATCGCTTCAATGTCGTCGCCCACGATATCGTCCAGCCGCTCGATCTGGAAGTCGACGAGATCTATAATCTCGCCTGCCCGGCATCGCCCCCGCATTATCAGGCCGATCCGATCCATACGACAAAGACCTGCGTGCTGGGCTCCCTCAACCTTCTGGAGCTGGCCGCGCGCACCGGCGCACG
The DNA here is from genome assembly GCF_052871115.1 of Rhizobium sp. LARHSG275. Lineage (NCBI taxonomy): Bacteria > Pseudomonadati > Pseudomonadota > Alphaproteobacteria > Hyphomicrobiales > Rhizobiaceae > Rhizobium > Rhizobium sp. LARHSG275. The sequence goes on from NZ_JBIXJN010000042.1 coordinate 16,455, forward strand.
CATCCTTCAGGCATCCACCTCCGAAGTCTACGGCGACCCGAACGTCCACCCGCAAGTCGAAAGCTACTGGGGCAACGTCAATTCGTTCGGGCCGCGCTCTTGCTATGACGAGGGCAAGCGGTGCGCAGAGACGCTGTTCTTCGACTTCCACAAGACGCACGGCGTCGAGATCAAGATCATCCGCATCTTCAACACCTATGGCCCGCGGATGCGTCCGGACGACGGCCGCGTCGTCTCGAATTTCATCGTTCAGGCCCTGACGGGGCAGGACATCACGATATATGGCGACGGTTCGCAGACCCGCTCGTTCTGTTTCGTCGATGATCTCATCGGCGGCATGGTCCGCATGATGGCCTCACCGTCGTCGCTGACGGGGCCTGTCAATCTCGGCAATCCGGGCGAATTCACGATCCGGGAGCTGGCCGAGCAGGTGATCGGATTGACCGGCTCGCGGTCGCAAATCATCCACCGCGCTCTGCCGGTTGACGACCCCCGTCAGCGTCGCCCCGATATTTCGCTTGCCATGCAGGAACTCGACTGGCGGCCGAAGATCGACTTGTCGAGCGGCCTGCGTCAGACGATCGACTATTTCGATGGCCTTCTCACCCGTCCGGCACGCGAACTGGAGGCGGTCTGATGGATGCGCCGCGGGTCCTTGTCACGGGTGGTGCCGGCTATATCGGCAGCCACACCGCCAAGCTCCTCCGCTCGGAGGGGATTGAGCCTGTCGTCTACGACAATCTCACGACCGGAAACCGTTCGTCCGTGCGCTGGGGGCCCTTCGTCGAAGGTGACGTCCTCGACTCGTCATGCCTGATCGAGGTCATCGAGAAATATGCTCCCGATGCCGTCATCCACTTTGCCGCCTCGGCCTACGTGGGCGAGTCGGTGGAAAACCCAGCGAAATATTACAACAACAATGTCTGCGGTGCATTGTCGCTTATCGATGCCTGCCGGCAGACGGGGCTTCAGAACGTCATCTTCTCATCGAGCTGTGCCGTCTACGGCGTCCCCTCCGTGCTGCCGATCAACGAGACGTTGCCGAAGGCTCCGATCAATCCCTACGGCAAGACCAAGCTGATGTTCGAGCATATGCTCGCCGATTATGCGGCGGCCTACGGCCTGCGGTATGTTGCCCTGCGTTACTTCAATGCCTGTGGAGCCGATCCGGACGGCGAGCTTGGCGAATGGCACGTTCCGGAAACCCATCTCATTCCGCGGGCGCTGCTGGCCGCGGCCGGCCGGATTCCGCACCTGGAGATATTCGGCGATGATTACGATACCCCTGACGGCACCTGCATAAGGGACTATATCCACGTCGCCGATCTCGCGCGCGCCCATGTTCAGGCCTTCACTCATCTCGCCAAAGGCGGAGCAAACCTCACTGTCAACCTCGGCACCGGGCGGGGTTTTTCCATCAGGGACGTCCTGCGCGTGATCGAGGAAACGACCGGGCGCGAAGTCCCGGTCGTCATCCATCCACGCCGGCCGGGCGATCCGGCCAGCCTCTACGCCGACGCCAGCCTGGCCCGCGAGACGCTCTGCTTCCAGCCTCGATATTCCGACCTCGAAACCATCGTGCGGACGGCGGCTCCGTTCTTCGGACTGGAGGCGCGCGCGTGACCGAACTTGCGATTAGCCAAACAACCCATGCTCCGGAACCCTCGCACGAGCCGTTTCTTGTCCCGGTTCTCACAGGACATCGGCGGGCCGAATATCTGTTCTTGACGGCCGTATGGGCCTGCGCCTTCGCCTATTTCTGGATCTGGTGGCTGGAGCCGCGCCATCACGTCGATCTCTTCGGCACAATTACGGTGAGCCTCGTTCTTGCCTGGGTTACCGCTCTGCCGGCCTATTTCATCGTCGTCTTCTATCGGGCGGCAAGACCGAACGGTCCCTTGCGCCTGCCGGCGGGCAGTCGAGTGGCCATGGTCGTGACCAAGGCGCCGGCGGAACCCTTCGCGGTCGTCCGTGAAACCCTGCTGGCAATGCTTGCCCAGGAGGTGGAACACGACACCTGGCTTGCCGACGAAGACCCTTCCCCCGAGACTCTCGACTGGTGCTCCGGGCACGGGGTCTTCGTCTCGACCCGCAAGGGGCGATCCGATTATCATCGGACGTCGTGGCCCCGGCGCACGCGGTGCAAGGAAGGCAATCTCGCCTTCTTCTACGACCACTACGGCTACAGCCGCTACGATTTCGTGGCGCAACTCGATGCGGATCATGTTCCCGCGCCCGACTATCTCTTCCACATGCTGCGTCCGTTCGCCGATCCAAAGGTCGGCTATGTCTCGGCCCCCAGCATTTGCGACAAGAACGCTTCCGAAAGCTGGTCGGCACGTGGAAGGCTCTATGCCGAAGCCAGCATGCATGGCTCGCTCCAAGCCGGTTACAACGGCGGCCTGGCGCCGCTGTGCATAGGGTCGCATTACGCGGTACGCACCGTCGCCCTCCAACAGATCGGCGGCCTCGGTCCGGAGTTGGCTGAAGACCATTCGACGACATTGATGATGAATGCCGGCGGCTGGCGGGGTGTGCATGCGCTGGATGCCATCGCCCATGGCGACGGCCCCAGAACCTTCAGCGATCTCGTCACGCAGGAATTCCAGTGGTCGCGCAGCCTGGTCATGGTGCTGCTGCGGTACTCGCCGAGCCTCGTCGGCCGGCTGCCGCCCCGGCTCAAGTTCCAGTTCCTCTTTTCGCAACTCTGGTATCCGCTTTTTGCGTTCTTCATGTTGCTCATGTTTGCGTTGCCGATCATCGCACTCGTGCGCGGCCAGAATTTCGTGACGGTGACCTATCCCGATTTCCTGGCGCATTTCGCACCGCTTTCTATCGCTCTCGTGGTGATGGCTTATCGCTGGCGCGCCAGCAGCTCGTTCCGCCCCTACGACGCCAAGATCCTGAGCTGGGAATGCATGCTCTTTCTCTTTGCGCGCTGGCCCTGGGCGCTGGCCGGCACGCTGGCTGCGGTGCACGATTTTGTGACAGGCTCCTTCGTCGATTTCCGCGTCACGCCGAAAGGGCGGTCCGAAGTCGATCTGCTGCCGGTGCGTGTCCTGGCGCCCTACGCTTTACTGGCGCTCATGGCGGTATTGCCCGCCCTGGCAATCGGCCATGCCGGTGCCTCCAAGGGGGGTTACTTCTTCACCATCCTGAACGCGGCAATCTACTGCGCGCTGCTGTTGGTCATCGTCGGGCGCCATTCGAAGGAAAATACCGTTGCGGCGGCCCCGCGCTTCTACCGTCCGGCGATGGCGACCGCGCTGCTTGCGCTCGTCGCGCTGCCGGGGCTTGCAACCATCATGCGCGGAAAGGATGCGGCCGAGGCACTCGCCTGGGGCAGCGGCCGCCTTCAGCTGTTCGAAGAGCGCTATGCCGTCTCCGGTGCAGGCTTGGGCGGGACCGCCCTGCGCACAATCTTCTTCAAACCACGATGGATTTCCGATCCGGAGGAGATCCAACTGAGAACGGATGCCGCTCAACCGGAGTTGCGGCCGAGCGTGGAGGAATTACACAATGCATAGCCCATCCAAAATAGCCCGATTGTCGTTAACCGGCCTGCTGCTGTCGGGAGTCGCGGTCCTGCCGCCCGCTCTCGGCAGCTTTGCCGAAGGGCAGCCGCTTGCAATGACGACATCGTCCATTTCGCCGCCGACCAAAATGCCTGTTGTCACGAAGGAGTCGATCACGTTCGGCGCCTATGACCCGCACGGAGATTTAGGCGCCTCGTCCGATTCCAAGATCGAACACCTCTTCCTGCCCTGGGAAGATGTCGATCTGCGCACCCTCGCCCTCGCCGACGATTATGCGCAAGCGCGTGGCCGCACCCTGCTGATCTCGGTCGAGCCTTGGACCTGGTCGAGCGATTGGCGCCAAACCCCGCAGGAACTGCTGCACAGCATCCTCAACGGTTCGCGCGATGCGAACATGGCCGCCGTCTGCTCGACTGCTGCCAAGCTGAAAAGTCCGGTCATCATTCGCTGGGGACAGGAAATGGACGAAACCGACAGTCAGTTCTCCTGGTCGCATTGGCAGGGCGCCGATTATGCCAAGGCCTATCGCCGGATGGTGGAGGTCTGCAAGGACCACCTGAAGACGGCCAAGTACATGTGGTCACCGAAGGGCAATGAGGGGCTTCAAGCCTTTTATCCCGGCAACGATGTCGTCGATCTCATCGGGCTCTCGGTCTTTGGCCTGGAGCAATACGACAGGGACAAGACTGGCCGTGACCAGACGTTTGCCGAGCACCTTGCGCCCGGATACGCCCGTGTCGCCGGTTACGGCAAGGCCATCATGGTTGCCGAACTCGGCTACGAAGGCAGCGATTCCTACGTGCGAAACTGGGCCGAGAGCGTAACGAAACGCTATCCCCAGTTCCCGGCGCTCAGCGCCGTTATCTACTTCAACGACCGCGAAGTCTATCCGTGGCCGGACGGCTATGGCCGCCCCGACTGGCGGGTCGTCCGCGAAAGCATCAATTGAACAAGAAGGAACCTGACCATGTCCATGCTTCAAAAAATGCTCCTGGCCGTGGCCCTGACCAGCGGTATCGCCACGGCCGCATCCGCTGCCGGAACCAATGAGCCTAAGGGGATAGAGACCGCAAAGCCGATGAGCAGCGCGGAAATCTATCGGCTCTACAACCAGAATTCCTGGATGTGGAAAGCCGGCGCCGGCTACTTCTCCACAAAGGCGCGTCGCTTTACCGCCTGGTCTCGGGAAAATGGCTCGCCGTCCTTCGGCACGGGCCGCTGGTTCATCACGGAACCGGGTAAACTCTGCTTCAACGCCGACTGGCACGCCAAGACCGGAACGGCGACGGCAATCACCTGCTTCAGCCACCGCAAGAAGGGCGGCCTGATCTATCAGAAACGCGAACCGGACGGTCAATGGTACGTTTTCAAGAGCGCACCGGCACAAGCCACCGACGAATTCGCAAAGCTTCGCCATGGCGACTACGTGAGTTCTCAATTGGGGGGAATTGAGATGAGCGTCAGTAAGACCAGATAAAGGCGAAGCTAGGGGTTGCGCGCGGCCGAGGCGCCATCTGTATCCTTGTAGGCGCCGATGCCTGCGCGCAACCCTTTTCATAAAAGATCGCGAAGTGCCTTGAAAAGGCGGCGAACGGGCTGAGGGTAAATGGAGCGGGTGAAGGGAATCGAACCCTCGTATTCAGCTTGGGAAGCTGCTGCTCTACCATTGAGCTACACCCGCGATGAAGCGAGATTTCCAACAGATGGGGGCCGCTGTCAAGTCGCGGTCGCCGGGAAGGCTCAGATGCGGAAGTGCTTCGAGAGTTTGAGGCCCTGGGCCTGGTAGTTCGAGCCGAGGCCGGAGCCGTAGAGGCTTGCGGGCTTTTCCTGCATATGTTCGTAGACGAGGCGGCCGACGATCTGGCCGTCTTCGAGGATGAAGGGCACCTCGTGACTGCGGACTTCGAGCACGGCGCGGCTGCCGCGCCCGCCCGCAGGCGCATGGCCGAAGCCCGGATCGAAGAAGCCGGCATAATGGACGCGGAATTCGCCGACCAGCGGATCGAAGGGGGTCATCTCGGCGGCATAGTCCGGCGGCACGTGCACGGCCTCGCGCGAGACGAGGATATAGAACTCGTCGGGATCGAGGATCAGCTCGTTGCGGCCGCGGCTGTGGAGCGGTTCCCAGAAATCGAAGAGGTCGTGCTCGGCCTTCTTGTCGACATCGACGACGGCCGTGTGATGTTTGCCGCGATAACCGATCAGGCCGTCCTTGTCCCCGGCGAGGTCGATCGACAGGGCGATGCCGCCGCCTGATACGTTGGGCAGCTTGCTGGCCACCAGCGTCTCGCTTTCATGCAGCTTCAACAGTTCGGGCTCGCCGAGCAGGGCCTGGCCGACGCGGAAACGGATCTGCGACAGGCGCGAGCCGCGGCGCACGACGATCGGGAAGGTGCGCGGGCTGATTTCGAGATAGAGCGGGCCGGAATAGCCTGCCGGGATCTTGTCGAATTCCTGGGCGTAATCGGTGATGACGCGGGTAAAGATATCGAGGCGCCCGGTCGAGCTCTTCGGGTTGGCCGAGGCCGACATGTCGGCCGGCAACGCTAAGCTCTCCATCAGCGGCACGATGTAGACGCAGCCGGTTTCGAGCACCGCCCCCTCGGAGAGGTCGATCACATGCAGGCTCAGCCGGTCGAGCTTGTCGGACACCAGGTGCGAGGGGCCGGGCATGAAGCTGGCGCGCACGCGAAAAGCCTTGGCGCCCAAGCGCAGATCGAGGCTTGCCGGCTGGATCTGGTCGCGGTCCAGCTCCCGTTCGGAGATCAGACGCCCCGTTTCGAACAGCGCGGAGATCGCGCGATCCGCCAGAATTCCCGTTTCGCGAGCCATCATGCCTCATCCATCATTTGCCGCCGACAAAACCAAACTCGGGGAATTGACGCAAGCAGCTAACAGCAGTATTGCAGAATTATCCCGTGGTGATTTGGCCGGTCGGCTTGCAGCCACGTTAAACAAGTGGCTAAAAAGACCGGGTTGAAACCGGTCTGCTTTTGCGACCGGTTTTTTTGTTATGTGAAGGTGATGGCATGAGCAAGACCTGGCGCCCGGCAACCCAACTCGTCCACGGTGGCACGCTGCGTTCGCAATATGGCGAGACGTCCGAGGCAATCTATCTCACGCAAGGGTTCGTCTACGAGACGTCGGAGGCGGCCGAAGCCCGCTTCAAGGGCGAGACCGAGGGCTTCATCTACGCCCGCTACGGCAGCCCGACCAACGACATGTTCGAAAAGCGCATGTGCATGCTCGAAGGCGCCGAAGACGCCCGCGCCACCGCTTCCGGCATGGCCGCCGTCACCGCGGCGATCCTCTGCCAGCTGAAGGCGGGCGATCATATCGTCGCCGCGCGTGCGCTGTTCGGCTCCTGCCGCTGGGTCGTCGAAACGCTGGCGCCGAAATACGGCATCGACTGCACGCTGATCGACGGCCGGGATCTGGCGAACTGGGAAAAGGCGATCACGCCGAAGACCAAGGTGTTCTTCCTGGAAAGCCCGACCAATCCGACACTCGAAGTGATCGATATCGCAGGCGTCGCCAAGCTCGCCAACCAGATCGGCGCCAAGGTCGTCGTCGACAACGTCTTTGCGACACCGCTCTTCCAGAAGCCCTTGGAGCTCGGCGCCCATATCGTCGTTTATTCCGCCACCAAGCATATTGACGGCCAGGGCCGCTGCCTCGGCGGCGTCGTGCTTTCCGACAAGGAATGGATCGACGAGAACCTGCACGACTATTTCCGCCATACCGGCCCGGCCATGTCGCCGTTCAATGCCTGGACGCTGTTGAAGGGCATCGAGACGCTGCCGCTGCGCGTGCGCCAGCAGACCGAGAATGCGGCAAAGATCGCCGATTTCCTGGCCGAGCAAGGCAAGGTCGCCAAGGTGATCTATCCCGGCCGCAAGGACCATCCGCAGGCCGATATCATCGCCAAGCAGATGACCGGCGGCTCGACGCTGGTCGCCTTCGAACTGAAGGGCGGCAAGGATGCGGCCTTTGCGCTGCAGAATGCGCTCGAGATCGTCAAGATTTCCAACAATCTCGGCGACAGCAAGAGCCTGATCACCCATCCGGCGACGACGACGCACAAGAACCTGACGGAAGAGGCGCGCGCCGAACTCGGTATCTCACCTGGAACGGTCCGCCTTTCGGCCGGTATCGAGGATACCGACGACCTGATCGAGGATTTCGCGCGGGCGCTTGCCAAGGTTTCGGCCTGATCGACAGTCATAACGGCCGGATATCACATGGGGTCCGGCCGGTCCTCACCAAGGTGAGGCCGGGAGGGGAACAAGTTCGTCCGCCGCGGCGTTCCGAAGCGGAATTAACACTGACGATTAGGCTTAACGATCGAAAACCTTTCGGATCACAGCCGTTTCAGCGATGATAACTGTTCCGTTTCTTGACGGACAAAGCCTCTTATAAGATACGGGTAACATATCTTGATTAAGGTGCAAGGCATGTATCGCGCCCTCACAAGAGAGATCGAAGTCGTCGTCGAGCCGTTCTATCTGGAGGAGCAATCCGATCCGGAAGATGATCGCTATGTCTGGGGTTACCGGATCGTCATCAGCAACAATTCCAACATAGCCGTTCGGCTGGTCAATCGTTACTGGAACATCACCGACCAGAACGGCCAGGTGGACGAGGTGACCGGTCCCGGCGTTGTCGGCGAACAGCCGCGGCTCGGTCCCGGCGACACCTACGAATATTCTTCCGGCTGCCCGCTCGATACGCCCTCAGGGCTGATGTTCGGCCATTACCAGATGGAAACGGACGAAGGAGAGATGTTCGATGTCGACATCCCCGCCTTCTCGCTGGATTCGCCTGGGCTGCTGCGTGTGCTTAACTGAGGCGCATCAATTGAGAGGTCATTTTCCGTCAGCGCCACGTTCCTGATGCGTCTTCGACGCCCGGGGCGAAGGGAGATGCCGCAACATCTCGACTCCCTCTTCTCCCCAGCGGGGAGAAGGTGCCCGTAGGGCGGATGAGGGGGCCGGCGAAGCCGGTCTTTCCAACGACCTCCATGCAGGTTTCGGCCGCGATGACATCGTCTCGACCATGTTCAGGGCGGCGGGAACTGGCGTTGCCGCCGGAGTACCGGAATAGGTTTTACGTGAAGGATGTGCCGTGTGGCCCCCTCATCCGCCTGCCGGCACCTTCTCCCCGCTGGGGAGAAGGGACTTGGGGCACCATTCGCGCGAATCAAGCCTATTCGGCCGGCTGAAGCTCGGCCGGCTCGAAGCGGTAGGTGGTCGAGCAGAATTCGCAGGTGACGGCGATTTCGCCGTTTTCCTGGCTGGCTTCGATCTCCTCGGCCGAAAAGCCCTTCAGCACGCCCTTGATCTTGTCGCGCGAGCAGCTGCAGCGGTCGAAGACGGCGCGCGGTTCGTAGACGCGCACGCCACGCTCGTGGAACAGGCGAAACAGCAGCCGTTCGGTGCCGACAAGCGGATCGGTGAGTTCATCGGCGTCGATGGTCTCAACCAGCGAACGGGCTTCAAGCCAGGCGTCGTCCTCGCCATGCGGGCGGCTGCCGGTGTCGCCGTCGCCGCCGTGGAGATCCGGCTGGCGCATCCGCTCCGGCGCTTCCGGCAGGAATTGGGCGACGAGGCCGCCTGCCCGCCAGCGATGGCGCGGCTTGCCGGCATCGTCACGATCGAAGAGCTCGGCCGCGGCAAGGCGGACGCGCGTCGGGATCTGCTCCGACTGGCGGAAATAGACGCCGGCAATTTCTTCCAGCGTCGTGCCGTCGAGCGGAACGATGCCCTGGTAGGGCTGGCTGAACTTGCCCTGGTCGATGGTAAAGGCGAGCACGCCCCTGCCGAGCAATTGCTCCGGCTCGGTTTCGCCTGACTCGATCGCCTTCTTGAGCAGCGCCCGATCGAAACGGGCATAGGCGCGGACATTTTCCGGCGTCGAGAAATCGGCGACGAGAAGATCAACCGGGCCGTCGCCCTTGGTCTGCACCGTGAACTTGCCGTCGAACTTCAGCGAGGTGCCGAGCAGCACCGTCAGCACGACGACTTCGGCAAGCAGCCGAGCAACGGGCGCGGGATAATGATGGCGCTCGAGGATCGCATCGAGCATCGGGCCGAGCTGCACGGCGCGGCCGCGCACATCCAGCCCCTCCACCTGGAAGGGGACGACATGGTCATCGCCGGCGAAATCGAACTGGCCGAGGGCGGCTGCAGCTTCTGCCATGGCTTTCACTCCTAGTTTTCAGAGCGATGGGCCAGCGTGCCCTTCGCTCACGCGGTCGCAAGTTTGTGACTCGCGACGTCCGATTATGGTTCAGATCGCGCCCAGGCACCAAGCAAGAATCGACTTCTGCGCATGAAGACGGTTTTCCGCCTCATCGAAGACCACGGATTGCGGACCGTCGATCACTTCGTCCGTCACTTCCTCACCGCGATGGGCGGGCAGGCAATGCATGAACAATGCATCATTGCCGGCTTTGGCCATCAAGGCCGCGTTGACCTGATAAGGCTGGAAGACATTGTGACCCCGGGCCCGATGTTCCTGATTCATGGAGACCCAGGTATCGGTCACCACGCAATCGACGCCGGCGACCGCACGATCGGCATCATGGCAAAGCATGATTTCGGCGCCCTCATTGCGGGCCCAGTTCAGATAGTGATCCTTTGGCTCCGAGCCAAGGGGTACGGCCATGTTCATGCGGTAGCCGAAACGCGCGGCACCCTCGACCAGCGAATGCAGCACATTGTTGCCGTCGCCGGTCCAGGCGATGGTCTTGCCCTTGATCGGGCCGCGGTGCTCTTCGAAGGTCATGATATCGGCCATGATCTGGCAGGGATGGGTGTCATCCGTCAGCGCATTGATCACAGGCACGGTCGCGTGCTCGGCGAGCTCGACCAGCCGCGAATGCTCGGTGGTGCGGATCATGATCGCATCGACATAGCGCGACAGCACCTTGGCGGTGTCGCCGATCGTCTCGGCGCGGCCAAGCTGCATCTCGGTGCCGGACAGAAAGAGTGTTTCGCCGCCGAGCTGGCGCATGCCGACGTCGAAGGAGACGCGGGTGCGCGTCGACGGCTTCTCGAAGATCATCGCCAGCATCTTGCCGGCGAGCGGCTTATCGCCCTGGCCTGCCTTAAAGGCCTGCTTGCGGGAAAGCGCATCGTTCATGATGGTTCTGAGATCGGCTGATGTGACCGCCGAAAGATCTAGGAAATGTTTAGGGCTCATGTCTTCTTACCTGTGCTGCGCCCGAAGGCGGCAATCTCTTCAAGCCGTCTTCTTGACCTTGGAGGCGCGAATGCTCTCGGCGGCGCGCTCGACGCGGGCCAGACCCTCGCGGGCTTCCTCGGCAGTGACCACGAGCGGCGGAAGAAGGCGGATGACGTTGTCGCCGGCAGGCACGCCGAGCAGATGGGCGGCGCGGATCGCCTGCAGCAGTTCGGCTGAGGGAACGGCGGCCTTGATGCCGAGCAAAAGGCCCTCGCCTCTGATATCCTCGATCACATCGGGATAACGATCCTTCAGCGAAGCGAGGCCCTGGCGGAAGACAAGCGCTACGTCGCGCACATGCTGGAGGAAGCCATCGGCAAGGATGATGTCGAGCACGGCGCTGCCGACGGCCATGGCAAGCGGATTGCCGCCATAGGTCGAGCCATGCGTGCCGGCCTTCATGCCGGAGGCGGCTTCCGACGTGGCAAGGCAGGCGCCGAGCGGGAACCCGCCGCCGATGCCCTTGGCGAGCGCCATGATGTCGGGTGTGATGCCCGACCATTCATGGGCGAAGAGCTTGCCGGTGCGGCCGACGCCGGTCTGGACCTCGTCGAGGATCAACAGCAGATCGTTGTCGTCGCAGAGCTGGCGAAGCGCCTTCATGAACTCGTTGGTGGCAGGGCGCACGCCGCCCTCGCCCTGCACCGGCTCGATGAGGATGGCGGCCGTAGCATCGGTGATCGCGGCGCGAACCGCTTCGATGTCGCCGAAAGCCACCTGATCGAAACCCGGCGCCTTCGGGCCGAAGCCTTCCAGATATTTTTCCTGGCCGCCGGCGGCGATCGTCGCCAGCGTCCGTCCGTGGAAGGCGCCTTCGAAGGTAATGATATGGAAGCGCTCGGGATGACCCTTGGAAAACTGATAGCGGCGCGCCGTCTTGATGGCGCATTCGAGCGCCTCGGCGCCCGAATTGGTGAAGAACACCTTGTCGGCGAAGGTGGCGTCCGTCAGCCGTTTTGCCAGACGCTCCTGGCCGGGGATCTCATAGATGTTCGACAGGTGCCACACCTTGTCGGCCTGCTCCTTCAGTGCGCCCACAACATGCGGATTGCTGTGGCCGACCGAGGTGACGGCGACGCCGGCGCCGAAATCGAGATATCGCTCGCCGCTTTCGGTGATCAGCCATACGCCCTCGCCTCGCTCGAACCGCAGCGGGGCACGAGAATAGGTGTCATAAAGCGGCGCGGCTTCAGCCATGGCGCGATCTCCATCAAAGTTGCCGGGCAATGTCTCCGGCTAAGGAAACCAGGCCCGAAAAATCAAAAATGCCGCCTTGCGGCGGCGAGTGGCACTATTTCCTTTTCGCGCTGCAATGTCAACAAAACGGCGCCCTTAGCGTATGCAGCAAGGGTGTACAGCGGCATTTCCAGTCATCAACAGGCATTATTGCAGAAATGACACGCAGGGGCAGCAAGTTGGGGAAAACTACGAATTCGATTCATCCGGATTCATGCGACTCTTGTCACGGAGTCAGGCTCACACTAGGTTAAAGATCAATTACTAGACTGCATGCGGCGGAACTAGTCACCAAAATTGATCAAGCGTTTCTTGTTTCGGAGCTCCCGGGACAACGGTGAGGGATTCTGCCATCACCAACGCAGAAGGTGGAGACAGGGCATGAACTGGACAGACGAGCGGGTCGAGAAACTCAAGAAACTTTGGGCCGAAGGACTGAGCGCCAGCCAGATCGCTGCGCAGCTTGGCGGGGTCAGCAGAAACGCGGTCATCGGCAAAGTGCATCGGCTGTGCCTCCCCGGCCGTGCCAAGGCCGGCGGCACCAACACCGCGGCGCGAACGCCGAAGCGCAATACCTCGGCGCCGCGCGCGCCGAACTACGCCTCACGGGTCACTACCCGCACCGTTACCCGCCAGCAGGGCGCGACCATGCTGAAGGAAGAGATCGAGATCGAAACGATCGAGGAAATGGAATACGTGCCGAGAGGCAATGTGGTCGTGCCGATTTCGCGACGCCTCGGCCTGACGGAGCTGACCGAACGCACCTGCAAGTGGCCGGTCGGCGATCCGCTGAAGGACGACTTCCATTTCTGCGGCTGCGAATCCCCCGACAATTCGCCTTATTGCGGCTATCACCAGAAGCTTGCCTACCAGCCGGTGAATGAACGCCGCCGGGCGGCAGCGCGGGCCAGCTGAACGGGTGATCATTGCTAGAATGACGAAACGGGCCAAGTGGCCCGTTTTTTTATGCACGGATGGAAGCTGTCGGGCGTTCAGCTCGTTGAGCACGCCGATTTGTCCTCATCGGCTGCCGCCACTAACCAGGGTCGAGTCATGGGTCTCGACCCTTCCTTCTGTTCTCAACGGGGCGAAGGGACATGCCGCAACATCTCGATTCCCTCTTCTCCCCTCGGGGAGAAGGTGCCCGTAGGGCGGATGAGGGGGCCGGGGAAGCCGGTCTTTCTTATAACAATCATGAGGGCTTCGACCGCGTTGGCGTCGTTTCGACCGTGTTCGGGGCGCAGCCGTCGGCATGTGGGATAGGTTATCACGGAAAGAGTGTGCCGTGTGGCCCCCTTGCATGTTCAAACTGCATCCGTTGATGATGGGTGCGACCCCTGGGGGATGGCCATCCCCCAGGGGTCGGACGGGCGGGACCGTAACCCCCTTGGCGTGAACCGGGGATGAGCCTGGTCCGCCCGTCCTTCGCGTTTGTCCTGAACAGATAGTGGGGAGCAGGTCCCGTATGCAAGGCAAGGTATCGTCCGAAC
>NZ_JBIXJN010000043.1:0-26897 GCF_052871115.1 Rhizobium sp. LARHSG275
CAAGCTCGGCGGCTGGAACGGCTACGCCTCGGCCAAGCCGCCGGGCCCAATCACCTTCTTCAACGGCCTCAAATACTTTCGAGCCGTCGCCGATGGATGGGCTTTGCGAGATATGTATATGCCCTAGTCCTGATGCAGAGATGTTGACGGGGAATGGCCGATTGGCCGGCGCATCACGATCAGGATTTTCCCACCTTGATTTTTCAAACCTGTTTCGCCATTTGATCGGCGCTAATTCGCTTCCTGGAGAACCCGAGCACATGACAAAGACTGCAGAACAGACCGCTGAAAGCCACGTCTTTGAGGCCGACGTTGCCCGCCTTCTGCACATGATGGTCCACTCCGTTTATTCGGATAGGGATGTGTTTCTGCGTGAGCTGATTTCGAACGCGGCCGATGCCTGCGAGAAAATTCGGTATGAGGCGATCGAGACACCGTCACTCCTTGGTGCTGATGCCGAAAACCGGATCACGCTGACGCTGGACGAAGAGAACCGGCAGCTTGTCGTCGATGACAATGGCATCGGCATGAGCCGCGACGAAATGATCGAGGCGCTGGGAACGATCGCGAGATCGGGGACTCGGGCGTTTATGGAGCGAGTTGAAGCGAGCAAAGCCGCTGAAGGTGCTCAACTGATCGGGCAGTTCGGCGTCGGCTTCTATTCCTGTTTCATGGTGGCGGAGCGTGTCGATGTGATCTCGCGTCGGGCCGGAACGCAGGAGGCCTGGACATGGACTTCGGACGGCAAGGGAAGTTACAGTGTGAGCTCGGCAACTAGCCTCAATGAAGCTCCATCCCGTGGAACACGTATTGTCTTGCATCTGATGGAGGACGCTAAGCAATATACGTCCCGCTGGACCATCGAGCGTATCGTCAAGGAACAATCCGGCCACGTGCCAGTTGCGATCCGCCTTGTTGAGAAGCCGGGCAAAGAGCCAGTCCAGATAACGGACGGCACCGCACTATGGACGAAGTCAAAGAGCGAAATCAGCAAGGAAGAGTATACGGACTTTTATCGTGGCGTCTCCGGGCAGTACGATGAACCGGCGCTGACCGTACATTTTCGTGCTGAAGGCCGGCAGGAATATACGGCTTTGGCGTTCATACCCGGAACACAGCCTTTCGATATGTTTGATCCCGAACGCAAAGGAAGGATGAAGCTTTACGTCAAGCGGGTGTTCATCACCGATGATGCGGAACTGCTGCCGAGATACCTGCGCTTCGTTCGTGGGTTGGTCGATACCGCTGATCTGCCGCTCAACGTTTCTCGTGAGATGATCCAGGAAAGCCCGATCCTGACGGCGATCCGCAAAGGCATCACCAGCAGGGTCATCACCGCGATAGAAAAACTGGCTGAAAGTGACGCCGAGGCCTTCCTCAAGTTCTGGGAGAACTTCGGTGCCGTCCTCAAGGAAGGCATTTACGAAGATCTCGAGCGACGCGCTCAGCTCTTGGCGCTTGCTCGGTTTCGGACGTCCGCATCGGACGAGGGCTACCGTTCACTTGCCGACTACGTCAAAGGTGCCAAGGAGGGCCAGAACGCCGTCTATTATCTGGCGGGCGGTAGCCTCGATCAGCTTAAGGCATCACCACAGCTTGAAGGGTTCCGGGCGCGCGGCATCGAAGTGCTGCTTTTGACGGACTCCATCGATAGCTTCTGGACGATGAATGCTCCAGACTATGAAGGCAAGGCGTTGAAGTCCATCACTCAGGGTGCTGCGGATCTGGCACAGTTTGCAAAGCTGGATGGCCAGACAACCCAGGAAGGGGACGACAACGGCACGGCGACGTTCCTTGCTTTCGCGAAGGAAAAACTTGCCGATCAGGTTGCCGATGTCCGGGCTTCCGACCGTCTGACGGAGAGTGCGGCCTGCCTCGTAGCGCCCGAACACGGCTATGACAGGCAGATGGAAAAAATACTGCGAAACGTCGGTCGCCTTCAAGATGCGGCCAAGCCGATCCTGGAGATCAATTTGCTACACCCTTTGATCAAAGCGATTGCGAGCGTGGAGGGTGATGCTTCGTACCAGGAGGATGCCGCGTTCTTATTGCTCGACCAGGCCCGTATTCTGGATGGAGATCGGCCAGCGGATCCACGCCGATTTGCCGAGCGGCTGGCACGGGTCTTTCAGAGATCGGCGCAGTCGTAGCAACAAGGAGAAGGTGGGGTTGGTCAGGTTCGGCCTCCACCCACGCTCCTCCATGTTCCTGGCTCACCGCCCTCGGCGCCGACGTTCACTTGTCTTAGTATGGCTTGCGCGTTCCGGGCGTTTGTGTCTTGACCGTTTCGGCTGCCGCCATCGCAGAACCACGGAGGGAACCGACACGCCGATTTACTGTCCTTGCGATGGCAGCATTGGGCTAAACGGCGTGATGCGCGGGCTCCGTTACAGCAATGACTACATGCGGCACGCGAGAACTCCAGACCCTGTCATTTACCTGGGACGGACCCGCCGTCGTCTTCATTAATCCGGAACACGTTGTTGCTGTGTGAACATTCGACAACAGCACTCACATCCATGTGTCGTGCCGAGCGGCGGCAAAGCGCTTCGGCATTGGCATCAGCACCGCGATCGACTGGGTCCGGCGCTTGCGTGAGACGGGCAGCGCGGCCCCTGGCCAGATGGGCGGCCACAAGCGAAGGGCGATTTCGGGCGAGCATCGGGTCTGGTTGATCGATCGCTGCCGCGCGCAGGCGTTCACCTTGCGCGGGTTGGTCGCGGAACTGGGAGAGCGCGGCCTGAAAGTGGATTATAGCGCCGTCCGGACCTTCGTGCATGAGGAAGGGCTGAGTTATAAAAAAAGACGTTGGTCGCCAGCGAACGCGAGCGGCCCGATGTCGCCGCGCGACGAGCCCGCTGGCTGAAGCATCGCCATCGCATCGATCCATCTCGCCTCGTCTTCATCGATGAAACCTGGACGAAGACGAATATGGCGCCGCTCAGGGGCTGGGCGCCGCGCGGCGAACGGCTGTTGGGCCATGCGCCCTTCGGTCACTGGAATACCATGACTTTTGTCGTAGCCCTCAGGGCCGACCGCGTCAGCGCACCGTGGATCATCGACGGCCCGATCAATGGCGAACGCTTCCTGATCTATATCGAGAAGGTGCTGGTATGATAAGTGCCGCTTGATTCATTCTTGGTCGCTGGAATGTTTCGGAGACGGATGATCAAAATCAAAGCGGCTCGACCTGTTCTCTGACAGAACACACCCGTCACTAGCTGACGAAACGCGGCGAAATAATAAGGACACGACATGGCGTCGGATCTTTCAATTGGCTCTCAAGCTCCCTCGATCAAGATGCTCACCTGGATACGTGGCAATCCCATTTCTTCCTTCCAGCCGGGCAAGATATCCATCCTTGTATACTTTTCGACGCACTGCGATGGCTGCCGGAAGGCGCTGGTCGACCTAGGACCACTGCAGGAGAAATATATCGGGGTTGAGGTCATCGGAGTTGTAGGAAATGAGCAGGCTCCAACGGCCGACGAAGTGCGCCCGGTGGTTGAGTCATGGCTTGCCGAGACGCTGTCGAATTCGAACATTTCGATGGCCTTCGACCACACAGGCGAAATCGATAAGCGTTGGATGGACGCCAGCTGTTCTTTTTTGGTTCCACAAGCCTTCGTTGTCGGCCGAGATGGCGCCCTCGATTTTATCGGTGACCCAGTCTCACTCGACCACATTCTGCCTAAATCGATTGACGGCAGCTGGCGCAACAGTGCCGAAGCGAAACTAACCGAAAAGGAGCGCCTCGCTGAAGGCGAGATCTATGTTTTGGAAAAGGCGCTCATGGACCGGATCAACACAGCGAGAGAGGATAAGGATTGGAAAGTAGCGGTCTCGGCAATTCAAGAAGCAATCAGCGAGAGCCCGGACGACCCCTCCTGGCGCGAGTATCATGTGGAGGTGTTGATCGAAAGTATGCGCGAACTCGAGGCGGGCTGGATAGCTTTGGCCCGATTTGCACGCGAGGCAATCGAAAGAAACTGTGAAGACTGGCTTCGGGCGGCGATGCGGCAGCTCTTCGATTCTCAGTACGATTACCCGCGCCTTGCGTTGGCGGAACGCTTTTCGGTGGGAAAGGAGCTTTCTGACTGCATCCTGAGACTCTCTGAGCAGCAAGATGCCCTCTCACGCGCTCAGTCTTACGAGACAGTTGCCCCTTACTACCATGAGAGCGGTGACAACAGCCGGGCACTGGAGTTGATTGAGCAGGCTATCGTGTTGGTAAAGAGCGGGTCTCTGCCTGACGATGAGAAGCAAGAATGGCTGGCGCAATTGCTGCGGGCACTAGAGAAATACAAGGGGTAAGAGGATCGAAACGAGGGAATTTGCTGAGAATCCGCAGAACCAAGTTTGAAAGAGGAACCCGTCGGCGCTGTTTAGGCAGTGCCCACGGGAATTCCAGTGAACCATGCCATATCTCCGCGCCAAGGTAGCCCATGCGCCTAGTTCGTCAGGGAACACTTGATTACCCTGCTCATCTATGACCGCTAATTTGAGGGGCTCTTGCGCCTCGATAACAAAGTACTTTCTAGAACGACCTGCATAGCCGCGCGCCGTGTTTACATCGCTTTCTGAGATCATCCAAATTGCTTCGCCCGTGTGCCCACTTTGCCCCGAACCGCCCCACACCCCATCCCTATTCGCGTGGTTGAACTTTGTTCTCGCTGGAAATTCTTCCATCTCCTTGCTCTCCCAACCAACTAAGGCTGCCTGATGTATGTGGTGGGCGGTTTGCCCGGCTGTCGCGGGTCTTGCCGGGCTCCTGACCTCGTCACCGACGGCTCTAAAAGCTCGGCGCGGTGGATTCTCGCGGTCACCCTCCCGGTGCCACCCTTTTATTATTATTTTCATGCAATCGTTTGATATGTCGCCGCTATAATAGGCACATGTTTGGTATTCTCCCCAATCTTCGTGCGGTGCAGTTTCGGTATCCGCGCACTCAATCTTCCATTCTTATAAATAAGGCATGGCGCCTTGTCCCCAGCCGAAACCTGGCTACTCGAGACGAGGACGATCGCAGCAAGGATCATCCCCTTCCAGAAAGACGAGGGATGCACTCGATGAATCGGGATGGCCGCGGTGACGGTCTCTTTCGGTGAGGATCTCATCTAAGGATTTCCTTGTGCTCGTTTGTGGAATTGTCCGCAATCGCAACCGTTTCGCAATCGTTAAGTCGAACGGAACTTGTATGGCGGCGTGTAATAGTGGAAGCGCTTCCACAAGCTTACTAGTTTTTGCGCTTACTACGTCTAGAGATATTGGAAGCGCTTCCAGAAAGTTGCTATATTCGGACCGGTTTTGGTTTCCAATCAATAGGAGGAGCCGAGGTGGACAGGGTTCGGTTGTCAGATGTCGCTAAAAGGGCAGAGGTCGGCGTTGGCACTGTTTCGCGAGTTTTGAACGACTCGCCGAAAGTTTCGGCCGCAACCCGGCAAAAGGTCTTGGACACAATTGCTGAACTTAGCTACGTGCCCAACTTGGTGGCTCGGGGTTTGGCGGCTAATCGAACGGGCTTGATCGCAGCAATAATCCCTGGGATTGGCTACACGCAGCACGCTGAAATAATTCAGGGAATGACCGACGTCCTGCAAGCAAATGACATCACCTTGATGATAGGCTCAACGGGGTATTCGGACGAGATCGAACTGCGGGTCATTAAAGCCTTTCTTGCTCGGAGGCCCGATGCCATCTACGTCACAGGTGTCCGTCACAGGGACGACATACGCCGTATCTTGGAGCAATCAGGAATCCCCGTGGTAGAAGGGAGCAATTTGACTGATCGTCCGATCGATGCCGTCGTCGGATACTCCAATTTCAACGCCAGCGCCGATCTGACAAAGCTGCTCATTGCTCGCGGCTATCGCCGTGTCTGGCACGTAACTGTCACCAAAGATTTGAATGACTGTATCGAAGACCGCTTGGAGGGTTTCCGTTGGGTGACGTCTACAAGGACCGAAGTCGAAGCGGATGTAATCCGCTGTGAAAATAGTTTCGCTGGCGGAGCGGAGGCTGTCCGGCTCGCGTTGGCGTCCAATGTCAAAGTGCAAGCCCTGACGTTTGCTACTGATGTCATGGCCGTTGGCGGCTTGTTGGAGTGCCAACGTCGAGAGATCAATGTTCCCGAGCAGCTTGGGATTGCGGGCTTTGACGACCTCACCATCGCCGAGTCGACAAATCCTTCCTTGACGACCGTGAAGGTCGACCGGGTGGAACTTGGTCGAAAGGCTGCTGAATTGATTGTCAACCGGCTTCAAAGCAACCATCATTGCTCCAAGATTGTCGACGTCGGATTCCAACTGGTGGAACGAGATAGTACACGCCACCGTTGATCGAGTCGCCGCAGTAAGATCGAACTAAGATCTGAGCTTTCCTTGAAAAATCGCATCTGTGTTCCGGCGAGCTTCAGTCGCTTGGTCTACGCCGAAGACACCACCCGGAGGGATCCTCGCATCAAACACATGCGCGGCTTGGCCACGCGTTATCGACATACTGAACAGTTAAGTCGCAGCATTGAAGCCTATTGCGACAAGAATCTGGATCGCTCCAAATTGCGATCCATGTCCCAGCCTACCGACAGGCGTACTTCAGGCGTCGGGTGACGATGTCGCAAGACTGCGCCGGAAGCTCCAGCCGCTCGGACACATCTTCGCCGATGCAATGCAGTCCTCCGCAATCGCAGATCAGGCCGTCAGGCTCGATGATCTCTTCGATACTAGGAAGATGAGCGGGAAGAGGGCCGCAACGGGCGGTGCGTCGTTTAGAGTGTTGACTGCCTGACAGACTATCAGCCTCCTCCTCGGCATGGAGAGCAGCAATGGCCTTCCCAAGGTCCTCCAGTGCGAGGTCGAATTGCTAGGGCCGCCTTCTTTGATTTGCGCCCAAAGGCGGTGTGCCTGAAAGACGCGACGAGCTTCTCGAGCCTTTCGTCCTCGCGGACTTCGCGCTGCTCGACCTCATAAACGGCCGCATTTGCCCCGCAATCTTTCATGGCCCCTATAAAAGCATTCGAAGCTGCTCGTCTTCTGTCCAAGCCCTGTACTTGATTTCGGCGATCAATGTCGATAGCAGCCAGACGTCATTCTGCTAGCGGGCGAAATGACGATCGCCAGGAAAGGGAGGCAAGGCTCGTCCACTCCTTCACCACCTCAGACCTGTACTCCATCGCACAAACTGCTAGAAAGAGCGCCCGCGGAAATTGGAGAAATCGTCCGCTACCGGACGCGGACGGTAGCGGTGGAACTAGAAAACCGTTGTTTTCCGGCCGCCAGAAGGAAGCTCAAAGACATGAACATGGCCTCGAACATTGCGAAATCCCCTGTTTTCCCATCCATTGGCGCCCTGCTTGCAGAGGCTCGTCAGGCTCGCGGCTATTCTTTGGACGACCTCGCAGAAACCACTGGTCTGACTGTGGCCGAGCTGACAGCTCTTGAGAGCGACGAGGATTTTGATGCTTCAAGGATACGAAGGACCGCGGCCGCTCTAGGAGTTTTAGACAAAATTTGAAACACGCGTCGCGCTGAAGTCGTTACACAGCTGCCATAAGGAGGGTGCCTGCAGCAGTGAAGATGCCAAGCGCAAGTCAGATAAAGCCCTCGGATGGTCCAGAATAGCCCCCATGATTGTCATGAGCATCCGGCCAGCACGCGCTGCGCAGCGCCGCCTCATCCCCTGCCGTCGAAATGTCGCTGAGTACTCTCCGCACGCCGCGCACGCTCTCCGCGGTGACCTTCGCTGCTTCCCTTTTCGACGGACACACCATCCTTCCTCGCAAGGTCACCTCGCCATTGAGAACCGTCACCTTCACGACATCGTACGCCAGTCCGAGTTCCAGTTCCAAGCGCATTCTAACTGCAGTGGAAAGGGCGTCGTCGCCGATAGGAATGACGGTGTTTGCGGGCATAGACTCTTTCTCCGTTGCGACGGCGAGATCCTATGTCTGGTTTGCCGTTGCGGCGTTGATGCAGATCAACTGGCGGCCACGCCGCAAGCCAGTCTCCGCGGCGGCCCCACGGACGAAGGTGATTGAGCGGCGCGCGCGGCGCGGTGCCGGCGCTGTCACGTTGTTTGAACGTGGCCGACCCTGCGCTTTTCAGGCAGGCCGTGCACACGGCTTCCCACGCGGTCATTGCCTGGCGTCGACGGGTTCGAATTTGTGCTGCGGAGCGGTTGGTCTGGGATGGGATGGGATGGGACGAAGAGGTCTCGGACGGCGGAGAAGATCGACACCAAATGTCGCAATGGGCCACCCGACCGGAAACCCTGTCGCGTTCGCTCTCGTTTTCTCCCAGGTGAGAATTCTCCGCCCGGTTGTTCAAGCCTTTCTGCGCGCGGTGGTCCACGTCGGGATGACCTGGCGTTTGGCCGCCCCGTAGGAGCGCAATTTGTCGGTGATCATTACGCTTTCGCGGCATGCCCTGCTTCTTCAGAAGTCGCGTCAGCAGGCCCTTGGCCGCCTTGGTGTTACGGCGCGTCTGGACGACTCGTCAAACACCTTTCCGTCCTGATCATCCGATCTCCACAACATTTCTGACCGTTGATGCGCTTCACGACATCATCGAGGTGCCAGACATCGCCTTTCGTCGGCGCCTTGCGGCGTATGCGGCGCGCATAATCAAGGCCATGCTTTCGCCACCATCGGCGGATGGTCTCGCAGGAAACGACGATCCCGAAATCGAGCAGCATTTCCTCAACATCGCGCAGGCTCAGATTAAAGCGAAAGTAGAGCCAGACAGCACGGGCTACGATTTCGACCGGATAGCGGTCGTTCTTGCAGGTCGGTGCACTCACGGTCATGGGTGCGCTGCTACCTCAATTTCCTTACCGCTCAATCAATGTGACAGTGTCGAACGATAGGCGCGATTCCATGCTTTGCCGTTTTGGCGGCGCATAGGCACCAAATCCAGAGGTCATATTATGAGACGTCTTCACGGACGCGCGACGCGTTTTGCTTGGAAGACACGTGGCGATGCCAGCTGCGGTAGCTCTGGAAATCTGCGACATGCCCGCAGCGAAAACGTGGTCCAAAAAGCCTGATCGGGTTCTGTATCGGAGATATCAATTACGGCAGCAGGCCCGGGTCCGATCAAGCTCCGATATTGAAACGGACGACACCGGCGGCCGTTTTGGCGATCCGCCCAAAGTGGAATACCTGGTTTTTGGTTTTGGCGGCGATCGAATTGACTTCGCAATGATCCCAGTTCTTTTCGAACAACAGACGAGTCTTCACGGAGGGGATTGCAACGGATGCATATCAAAATGTGTTCGGCGTAGGCGGATTTCCGCTTACGGTTCGCCGGAGATGTCGGCCAAGGTTTCTTTTGCCGAATCGGATATTAGCAAAGGTTATGAAGAGCGAACAACGACGCCTTGCCGCGCAAAAAGCCTTTGATCGTCTCCGTCGCGCGGGATTGCCGACGGAGGAGGATCCGCGTTTCCTCGTATGGATCGAACAATGGATTGCCGGCGAGATTGAAATGCAAGAGGTTCGGGAGCGGTATCTTGGGTTCTTGCGAGAACAAGCTTCCGAACTCAAGTGGCGTGCGCTTGCCAGGGGCGCCAAGTTACCTACCGATCCCGGACCGCAGCCGATCGACGAAATTTCCTAAGCGACTTCACCAAAGGTTAGCCAGTTCGTTATCGGCGGCGCTCGCGGGATGGCCTTCAACGATCTCCTGTCGGAATACCCCTGTCGGCGTTTCTATACAACGTCAACAATGAGGTGCTCCCCGATTTTGGGCCAGCGGGAGCTGGAATTTTCGGGGTTATGGCTCAGCTCGGCGGGGGTGCCGATGAGCCGTTCATAAGCGAAATCGGTACCTTGTTGCCGATCGCGCTATGTGGCCGGAACTCGTTATAGTCTCTACGCCAATCCTCCATCTTCGCACGCGCGTCGTCAAGGCTCATGAACCAATGGGCGTTCAGGCACTCGGCGCGGAACTTGCCGTTGAAACTCTCGATGTAGCTGTTGTCGGTCGGCTTGCCAGGCCGGGAGAAGTCGAGCACCACGCCCTTATGGTAGGCCCACAGGTCGAGGTCGCGCGAGATGAATTCGCTGCCGTTATCGACACGGATCGATGCTGGGTACCCGACCTGCCGGCATACCCGCTCAAGCGTCTGGACCACGTCTTCGCCTTTATAGCTGAAGCGAGCGTCGACTGCCGGCGAGAAGCGCGAGAAGGTATCGACGACTGTCAAAACCCTGATCTTGCGGCCGGTAGCCAACTGGTCGTGAACGAAGTCCATGGCCCAGACATGGTTTGAATGGGTCGGTTCCGTGCGGTCAGCCCGCAGCTTCGCTTTGACCCGTCGCTTGGGAACCTTGTTGCGGAGCTGGAGGTCCATCTCCTTGTAAAGGCGATAGATTCGCTTCGGATTGACAGGCCATCCGTTACGTCTGAGCAGGACATGAACACGGCGATAGCCGTAGCGCACCCGTGTCTGGCAGATGTCCCTGATCTTCAGCTTCAACTCGGCCTGCTCGCCGCGCCTGGACTTGTAGACATACAGCGACCGATCGATCTTCAACACCGAACATGCGCGCCGGATCGAGACCTTCCAGTCCGCCTTGACCGTGTCGACAAGCTTGCGCTTGCGGGCAGGCCTCAGAGCTTTTTTGACAGCACGTCCTGGAGCATGGCCTTGTCCAATGACAGGTCGGCGACGATCCGCTTCAGCTTGGCATTCTCCTCTTCGAGCTGGCGAAGACGCTTCATCTCCGACGGCATCAGCCCAGCGTATTTTTTGCGCCAGTTGTAAAACGTCGCGTCCGAAATTCCTGCCTTGCGGCAGACCTCGCCAATCGGCGTGCCATCCTCTGCCTGCTTCAACACGAATGCGATCTGCGCTTCCGAAAACTTCGAGGCCTTCATCGAATTCTCCTCTTCTTCCCCGCAGGGATCATAAGTGGAAAATTCCAGTTCCAAATGGCCTAAATTATTGGGGGCACGTCAGGGGCACGTCAGCCAAGCGGAATCCATCTTGACGAAGTGAGCGCAAAAAAATAAAAAACCGTGGAAGCGCTTCCACGAGCCATCACCGCCGCCATATAAAACTCCCTTCGGCTTGACGATCGTGAAACGGACGCGATGGCCGACAATTCACAAACGAACAAAAGGAAATCCTTACATGAGATCCTCACCGAAAGAGACCACCACTGCGGCCATCCCGATTAATCGAGTTCATCCCCCGTCTTTCTGGAAGGGGATGATCTTTGTTGCGACCGTGATTTTCCTCATAGCCAGCAGTCAGGTTTCGGCTGACGAGCTTGCAGCCTCACTTGGTTGGGAGAGGAAGCAGGTAGAAGTACTTCCAGCGGGAACAAAGTTCAACCACGCTAATAGGGAAGGGAAGTGGGGAGGTTCGGGGCAAAGCGGGCAGAAGGGCAAAGCAATTTGGATGACCTCAGAAAACGATGTAGGCGCGGCACGCGGCTATGCAGGTAGCTCTGGAAAGTACTTTGTTGTCGAGGCGCAAGAGCCCCTCAAATTAGCGGTCATGGACGAGCGGGGTAATCAAGTGTTTCCTGATGAACTAGACGCATGGGCTCCCTTGGCGCAGAGAGACGGCTTGGATGGAGTGAAGACGGAACATGGAAGCTCGTACGAGGTGGTTTTATTTGACAGAAGCAAGATTGCACCTGTGGCAGAACGTCGTTTCAACTAGCACAGACGCCAGCGCACGACGCCATCGAGATAGGTGCGTTGGGGCGGATGAAGTTTGCGAGTTCGGTCATGGTCTGACGCCTGAGTGTGTGTTTCCCGACGGGGAGCCTCCTCGGGCGTAGCCCCCGGGGCGATGTCACGTTGTTTGATCAACGGCCGAAAAGTCGCTTGTCGGTAAACTCAGGCAATTGCAGCGGTCACGGCTTTCCACTGCGCCATGGCGCGGATCCGATGAATATGGGTGGCTAGGGCTGCTCTGGTGCGGCGCGACGAAAAGATTTCGGACTGCTGAAAAGACCGACATGAAACGTTGCAAACCTCCGACGGATCGAAAGCCCTGCATCATCCGCTCTCGTTTTCGAAGCGGCACGTGAGAATTCTCTGCGCGATTGTTAAGGCCCTAGTGCGATCGATGTCCGAGGCCGGGCATTAACCACCCTCTCTAAGCTGAGACCTGTCAAGATCGTCCGAGGGGCGGATCGGTAGCGGCGATGAAAGGAATCCTAAAATCGGTTCATCAACTTAACACAACCCGGTTTTAACGACTCGTTATGGGGTTACATATGTCGCTAGTTAAAAGAAAAATCTTCTCCGTAGGCGTCTTGGCCTTAATGGCATGCGGCGCGTCGGCGGCCGATCACGCCGACCACAGCGATCCGAGTGTCTCTTCTTACGAAGCACCGAGAACCTTCTCGTGGGCCGGGGCTTACGCCGGGCTTCACGGAGGTGTCGCGTCTCACAAGTTCAACCCGTTCAATAGTGATGACGCCCCCGCGGTGGGCGCTCAGGTAGGTTACAATCTCCAGGCCGGATGGGGCGTTCTCGGCGCAGAACTGGAAGGCTCTTACATGAACAACGAAGTGCCGGTGCCCGACGGCAAGGTGGAAACCCGCTTCCGCGGTGTTCACGTTACAGAAAGCGAGCTTATGGTTCCCAATCGAGTAGACGGTACTGGATCGCCAGCCTTGCCGGGCTACATGGATGCACAGCATGATAAACTTGAAGCCAGATCATCGATTGCCGCGCCTCTTCCGGCAAACACCCCGATTTGGAGCTCGAGCTCTCCATACGAAGACTTTTCCTACGGCGGTTATTCTTGGAACAATGATGTATGGGGAGCCGGCGCCGGGCCTCAGACGATTTCGGTTCATGCAGGCAAACAGTGGAGCGTTTGGTCGAACCAGCCTAATACGGATGGCATCAAGAGCTATCCCCACCAGGCTTTAAATATCGAAAAAGCGCTCAGTTCAATTAATACTCTGACTTCGAGCTTCAATCAGGAAGTTCCGGTTGGCGGGGCCTGGGACACCGCCTACGACATCTGGGACAGCTCACGCCAGAATGAGATAATGCTCTGGACAAACTACACTGGCAATTCAGACGGAAGCGGCAATGTCAAGCCCATCTCATATCGTTACGACCGCTCCGGTGCAGCGATCCCGCTCTACCGCAATGTCAATGTGGGCGGGGCGACTTGGAACGTGTTCACGGGCTCTAATGGTCACAACGTGATCTCACTGCTGTGCACATCTAAAAGCGACAGCGGAACGGTGGACATCAAGAGCATCCTGGAGTGGCTCAAGTCGAAGGGTTACTTTGGCGACATACACGTCGGCAGCGTTCAATATGGCGTCGAGATTACCTCTTCCCCCGAGGGGATGAACTTCAATTTTAATAATTGGTCGGTGAGTTCGACTTGATACAGGCGTTGGTGCATCGATCCCAACCAGGAGGGATTAAGTGGGGCTGTCGCAAATTTTCGGGCTTAACCGTATGTTGAGCAGCATAGGCATGGAATTTGCCGCTCCGAAAGTTGCGGAGCGAGCCATGATTCTGAATGCCATTGCCGAGAAGCTGAAGCGCCAGTCGAAGGATGATTTCAAAGGCAGGCATTTCGAGGCGTGGCTGATCGTACAGGCGGTTACAGGGTACTTGAGCTACCCGCTGAGGGCGATGTCACGTTGTCTGCGGCTTAACGATTGTGGGATAACGGGTTGGGATGAATAGTCCGACCGTAAGCTACAAGAACCACCGCTTTCCACCTAGCTGAGTCACTTTTCCTCTATGGCTCCTAGACACAAAAGGCGCGGCGAGGAAGGCGGCTCAATGGCCTGCCATCCGCGACTCGGCGCGTGGGAAGTTGTCCGATTTGCTCGCGCGCCCGTGCGGCGGTCACTCTGTCATGGCGCCTGCTGAGGTTGCCGATCTTGTATGCTCGTTTCAGGATGCGAATGACGAAAGGAGTGCCAGGGGGTTGCCCCCCCAGCACAATTGCACCATGCCCGCTAGTGCGCGGACCGGGTTTTCTTTTCGGCGGAGGCCTTGATTGTAGCTCTGCTAAGGGCGGCCAACGGCGCCTCTCTCAGACGATTCACTTTGTCGACAAGATTGTCAAGGCAATCCTCCCAGTCCTTGTCACTTGGCGTGGCTGAGTGGTTGTGCTTGTCTGCGAATTTTACTTCGGAACTTTTGGTCTGTTTTTTAGTGTCATCGTCGTAGTATTGCATCCAGCAATAATATTTCATGAGTTCCTCCTGTTTTTAAACTGAACACTTGCGCCGATAGCGGGTTAGCCGTCGACGTATCCGGAGAGTTTTCCGATCAGTTTGTTGTATTCGTCAGGAAAGTCCCCGAACGTGCCTGCGAATTCGGCGATCGTGCGAGGAGAGACAAACAGGAAGGTATTGGCTTCCTGCAATTGCTCGAAAGAAACCGACGTTGTCTTGTGGCAGGGCGTGGAGGTCATCGCCTTGTGCGATTCCTGGGAAGCAAAGAACAGACGTACGGTGACACTGGGAGCGCCGAAAAGCTCTTCGCAGATAAATAGGATATGGGCGAGCTTTGTCTTCTCGACCGCCTCTTCCTTCTTGAATTCGCCGTTGAGGGCATTCAGCACCCCTTTGGCGATTTCCAACGAGCTACCCGACGTTAGACCCGGGATGAGCTGCTGAATTACCTGTGTATCAATCGTCAACGATCCGCTCTTAAGAGACAGGGTCTTCTGGAACTTCTGCACCTCGATAAAATACCCCGACTTGGCGATGATCTTACCCCAAGCGTCGTAGTCGAAGATCGTCTTGTTCTTTGAAGCTAGCGCCTTCGTCATCGCGGCGAAGAGTACTGTGACACTCTCAAAGAGTTTCTTTGTTTCGCCCTGCAATTCGCGACTGGACATCGAGTAGAAGATATTACCGGTCTGGTTCAGTCGGAACTGGACACCCTTTTCCTTATCGCCTTCCGGCTCACCATCAGCGGTTCCGAGGAGCATGGTAAGCGGTATCAGCCGTTTTTTGTTCAGCTCCTCAGAGACAAAGTGGTGCCCTTCCAGGACCGCGGTGCCAGCGTCTACGAATGTGCGGACACTGTTGTCAAAAGTCGCTTGCAGACCAGCCATTATTACTTCCTTTTCGTGTTTGAGCCGACCGAGGCGATGCCGCGACATTGGACGCGGCTGGTTTCGTCGCAGTCCGGGAACAATTTCAATCGTCGTGCCAGACTGGGCGGATTGATGTGGCAGAACGGAAGTTGGTGCTGCCGCAACCACTTAGAGGGATAAAATACCGGACCGATGAATCCTGTGGCGTGTCACGAAGCCGCCAAAGGTGACGACACTGTCGGACATGTCGTGAGGCTCCTGAAAGCGGTAGATGGACAAGCTCATGGCGATGTACTTCGTGGCAGAACCTCGAAGCCTTTTGCCTTGTAGGTCCGCTTGACGATCTGGAGACTGAACTTTGCGATCTTTTGCAGTGCGCCCTTCAGCTTCGGTCCGGCATAACCACCATCGGCGAAGATATGTCTCAGCCACGGCCAGCGCTTGAGAATAGTTTTGAGAACGGCAGGCGCGCCGTCGCGATCCTGAATGTCGGCGCTGTGAACCATGAAGCCGACCATCAGTCCGAGCGTGTCGACGACGATATGACGCTTGCGTCCCTTTATCTTCTTGCCCGCGCCATAGCCAGAAATTCCGCCGCTTTCCGTGGTTTTCATGCTTTGACTGTCGATCACTCCCGCAGACGGCGAGGCTTCTCGGCCTTCAATTCACGCGCCTCCATCACAAGATGATGGTTGATCCGACCCCATAACCCTGTCGCTCGCCATTCATAGAAATAGGACCGCACAGTTGTAAAAGGCGGAAAATCCTTGGGCATCATCCGCCATTGCCACCCAGTCGTGGCGATGTAAAGCAACGCATTCACCGACCTCGCGAAGATCGGTACTGCGCGGCCTGCCCAGCCGCCTCGGTTCAGGCAGGCAAGGCGAGATCAATCCCCATTCCCGGTCCGTCAGATCGCTTACATACCGCATTGCGCGTCGGGCATATTGCCGACGGGTGAAATCAGTCCAGCCCTTTGTCTCCGTTCGTCCTAAGCAAACAAACAGAATCACAACAGGCTGATTTCACTTAACTCTTTTTCGGTCAGGCTCTAACATTCTTCCCAAGCCTCGCCGGACTGTTGGTATCCACCCGTAGCATCGGTCGACAAGCGAATAGGGAGCTCAAATTCAGCATGGCGTCGTGATGAAGGTGGAAAATCCCCTTGGGTTTCGCCGGCGCGCCGTTTTCCCCGCACCCATAGACATGATGCAAAGCGTGGCATGCCTGAACAGGCGATCGGCATCGTCCCGGCCTGGTTGGTGAGGTCGGCGCCGCGTAGCGCGAGGAATAGTACCCGCACGCCCATTTCCACCAGAACTCTTCACCGTGGCGGACGTCAATCGCAACACCGGTCGAGGCGGTCGTGCTTGGTCCCAATGAGAATGTCCCCCGGACTCCAGCTTATCCATGAGCCGGGAAAAGCCGCGGGCGTTGCGCAATGGCTGTGCTGCCGGAAACTCGGGCATGCGGCGAGGCGGCTTCACCCTATCAGCTGCCGGCGAACCAAGGCTCTATCTGGAGTGCGCTCCGTAGTTTCGTCTTCACAAAATCCGGCGCGCGCCAGACATATGCCGGAGCCATGCCCTTGCCCTCGGGCAGATCGCAAGTGATCAATCGCGTTGGTGATCGAAAAATCTTTGCCTGTCTCATAGTTACCGCCGAGTGTAGAAAACCAGCGCGTATAGTTGCCCCTGATTTAAATTGCCGTTGCAGCTTGCTGTATCACCGTCGTTCAAGGTGATCAGACACGTCCGTCATTCCAAGTAACTGCGGGAGCGAACCGATGATTCTGAATGCCATTGCCGAAAAGCTGAAGCGCCAGTCGAAGCATGATTTCAAAGGCAGGCATTTCGAGGCATGGCTGATTGTACAGGCGGTCGCTTGGTACCTTCGTTATCCGCTCAGCTATCGGGATATCGGGGAGATGTTCGGGGAACGCGGCTTCGTGGTCGATCACAGCACAATTAATCGGTGGGTATTGGCCTACGCGCCGCTGATTGAGAAGCGGCTGCGTCAGTTCCGCCGGCCACATTGCGGCTCTGTTCGCGTCGATGAGACCTATGTCAAGATCCGCAGCAAATGGCGATACCTATATCGGGCCATCGACAAACATGGCAATTCGATGGACTTCCTATTGACGGCGAAGCGCGATCCCGACGCCGCCAAACGGTTCTTCCGCAAGATGCTCAAAGACGAGCCCTTGTTGTCGCCGAATAAGGTCGGGACGGACGGGGCCAACACCTTCCCGTCAATGATCAAAACATCGGTTGATGATGGGCTTCTACATCCGGACCCCGTCCACTATGTCACCAAGCACCGGGTAAAGAAGAACATGCCAAAAATCGGTGGCTTCCAATCTTTCAACACGGCGCGGCGAACCATCGCGGGTTTCGAGGCGATGCTGTGGCTGAGGAAAGGCTTCGGCCTCTCGGGCAGTTGGACCATCAACGATCAGAACGATCTGCTTGCGCGCCTCTTCGGACTGCAGAAAGTTAACAAAGCATGAAACTGAAGATGCTCAAGGGATAATCGCGCGCTTCGAAAATGTTTGCGACAGGCCCCTCTGCTGTCTCTTCAGGATACTCACGACATGTGTGCGACATTGTCGTCAACTTTGTCCGCTTCGCGACACGCCTTACTATTCTTCGGTCCGGTATTTTATCCCTCTAAGTGTTTGCGGCAGCGCCAAATTCCGTTCTGCCACATCAATCCGCCCAGTCTGGCACGACGCTTGAAAATTGTTCTCGGGCCGCGACGGAACCAGCCGCGTCCGATGTCGCGGCATCACCTCGGTCGGTTCGAACACGAAAAGGAAGCAATAATGGCTGCTCTGCGTCAGATCGCGTTTTACCGAAAGGGAGGCATTGGCAAATCCACTACATCCCAGAATACGCCCGCCGCCCTTGTCGAACTTGGGCAGAAAATCCTCATCGCCGACTGCGACCCAAAGACCGAGTTCACGCAATTGATCCTGTTTGCGAAAAAGAAAAAAGCATCCTTCGCAAAGCTCAAGGGCAAAACATTTGCATTTGCGAAGTCGGATCACCGCAAGCAGAAGGACCGGCCGATTCTCGATACGTCAAAGCAGAAGCCGAAAGGTAAGAAGCCGAAAGGCTAGGCGCATAGTTGGCAACAACTTCGCAGCAGCAATCGGAAAAAGGAAATCGAAATGTCCGCCGAAAAAACCAAACTTAATGGTGTACAGCGCATGGTCAAAGGGTCCGACCTCTTGGTCAGGGCGCTCGAGGAAATGGGCGTCAAACCAATCTACGGCCTTCCCGGCGAAGAAAATCTCGAGATAGGCCTGCGCCGTATACGCACTAGCGGCAACCAGTTTGTGCAGTCGAACGGCGTAGCTATTCGCCTCAAGTCCATCAACTGGTTTGGGGCAGAAGGGGAAAACTATACCCCGCACGGCACATGGGGACGGTCATGGCGCGGCATCATCGATCAAATTAAACAATTGGGCTTTAACTGCATCCGTTTGCCGTTCTCCGGGTATATGGCCACCAGCAACCCGGTACCGCCGTCATCCGTCATCAGCGCATCGGCTAATCCGGATTTGTTGGGCCTGACAGCCCTGCAGATCTTCGACAAAATCATTGACTACTGCCTCGCGAGCGAAATCTATGTTGTCCTCGATCATCACCGGCGCACTGCAGGCGTAGGTGCGGACGGTTCACCAGTCGGTACTGGATACACGCTGGCGAAGTGGAAATCGTCATGGGCAATCATGGCCAACCGCTATCGTGACAAAATCAACGTTGTCGGCGCGGACGTGCATAACGAGCCGCATGACCTGAACTGGGCGACGTGGGCCGGGTACGTCGAGGAGTGCGGCAATCAAATCCACACCATCGCCCCTGACTGGATCATCTTCTGCGAAGGCGTCGGTAGTGATGCCAGCGGCGCTTTTTGGTGGGGTGGGGCACTTGGAGGTGTAGCTACACGCCCGGTTGTGCTCACCCGCTCCGGGCGGCTGGCCTACAGCCCGCACGAATATGGCCAGAGCGTCGGCGTGCAGTCGTGGCTTGCCTACGATGGCCAGACAGCACCGGCAGGATGGCCAAACAATCTCTACGCCGTCTGGCGGGCTCACTGGGGCTTCATCTTCGAGCAGAATATCGCGCCTATCTGGGTGGGCGAGTTCGGCGGCAAGTACGGCTTGGACGGCACCGGCGCGGTTAATCCGACACTCTCGCCCCACGGCGACCTTGAAAAGCAATGGACGGCGAACCTTTGCAAATACCTGAACGGCGATTTCACCGGCGATGGCAGCAATGACCTTTCTGCCGGTAAACTGGGAATCTCATTCGCGTACTGGGCACTCAACCCCAACAGCGGCGATACAGGCGGCATGTTGAAGGATGACTGGCAGACCGTGCAGACGGTCAAGCGCAACCTTCTCAACAGGATACTGGCCGGCTAATTATGCGACGCAGGCTTCAACCAAGCGGAGTAAAGACATGTACCAGATCGTATCTATAGATATGCAAGACACGACTGTAAAGGAGGCTGTCGACACGATTATGAATGGCCGCCAAAATTACATAAGTAAGCCCACGGGCGAATTCGAACTAATCACCGAGAACAGCGCATCAAAGCAAGGAAACGGCGATTCGCAGAAATTCCTCGTCATTGTCGGGCATGGCGGTCCTGACGGTGTTAGCGGCACCACGACCTGGAAGAATTATTGCAAACAGCTCTGCAAGATGCCCGATGAGCCGGAGACCATATACGTCGTGGCCTGCTCGACCGCGAGCGAGGGGCGGCTTTTCCTCTACGGGAACTTTGCGCGAAGCGTGAAGGAAAGCTTTCAAAACGCAACCGTGTGGGCGTCGGAAGATTTGGTCGAGGTGCCGTCCTTAAATGGCAAGTGGATCGTGCTGTAGCTTGATGCCCGGGCGGCGGATCGATGAGGCGGATGGACGTCTTCCGCTGTGGGTTCATCAATGGCGTCGACGCTATGCACGCGGCCGAATTGTGATCGTGCGCTATGCCGACGACTTCGTTATGGGCTTCGAGAACGAGGATGATGCGCTGAATATGCTTCTGGCCCTCGAGGAGCGACTAGTCAGTTTTGGCCTGGCGCTCCACCAAGGTAGGACGCGGCTGATCGAGTTTGGCCGGTTCGCGGCTTTGACTCGGCAGCGGCGTGGCGAGCGAAAGCCCGAGACCTTCGCCTTCCTGGGCTTCATTCACTATTGTGGAGTAACCCGTGATGGCAGGTTTATCGTGAAGCACAAGGCGGAAGGGAAACGCCTGACGCGAAAGCTGAAGGCGTTGCGCTTGCCGCTGTGCTGCGTGGACACTACCTCTACTACGGTAGGCCGCATAACTATCCCGCGCTTAACGGGTTCTATCAGCAAACACGCCGCATATGGTTCCGCTGCCTGAGGCGGCGAAGTCAGAAAAGCCGGCGAATGAATTGGTTGGAATTTGAAATCTCACCGCTCCGCGCTGCCAGTTCCACGTATTACTCTAACTTGGGCGCAGGCCAGGAGATGACGCGGGTTACTCCCGGGAAGAGCCGCATCCGCCCGCCCGGATTTGTGAGGGCGAAGCCGAATGGCATAGCTGCTCGACCACGATCGAATGCAGCATATGCCATCAAGTATGAGGACGTAATGACCACTGAACGCAGGTACGAACTGATATCGTCTTTTCCATCCCCTCTAACAAATTTCGTCCTCTTTTTCCTCCTGCTGGTAAATGTCGTTCCCGCTTGGGCGCAGGATCGCAGGACTGTCTCTGAACCGGCCTTGCCGGTACATGTGTGTTCCACGCTGTCGCCGATGATCGCCTCGTTTGGCGGAGATGACCAAGCCGAGACCCACCGTCTTCAGGCCGCTATCGATCACTGCGCGGTGGGTGAAGCCGTTCATTTGGTCGCGGGCGATCGGGGTGGACGTTTTCTCAGCGGACCACTGACCATTAAGTCCGGCATCACCCTCTGGCTTGAGCACGGTGTAGTGCTCGCGGCGATTGCCGATCCGCGTGCCTATGATCGCGACGGGCGTTGCGGGACGATCGATGACAAAGGCAATGGTTGCCGTCCCTTCATCCTATTTGCCGGAACGCGGGGCGGCGGCATCGTTGGCGACGGAGTGATCGACGGCCAGGGCGGCGCGACTATGGCTGGCCATGATGAAACTTGGTGGCAGCTTGCCCGTCGCGCTCAGGCAAAGGGGGGGGAGCAGAACAATCCCAGACTGATCGAGGTCGATCATGCGAAAGAGATCAGCTTCTACAAGGTGAAGCTGCGCAATTCGCCCAATTTTCATGTCGTGTTAAATAGGGTTGAAGGTGCGACTTTTTGGGGAGTACAGATCGACACGCCCGCAGATAGCCGCAACACCGATGGCATTGATCCCGGCGCGTCGCAGGACATCACCATCGCTCACAGCTTCATCCGCACCGGCGACGACAATATCGCGCTCAAGGCAGGGAATGGCCCGACCAGGCATGTTTCGATCGTGGACGTTCATCTGTATTGGGGACACGGCTTGTCGATCGGGAGCGAGACGGTCGCAGGTATCAGTGACATTCTGGTCCGTGATGTGACGCTCGACGGCACCACTTCCGGCCTCAGGATCAAGAGCGACATCAGCCGTGGTGGAACGGTTAGCAATGTGCGCTATGAAAATGTTTGTTTGCGCGGCAATCGAAAGCCGATCGACTTCGACACGCACTATGACGAAAAAGCGCGGGGGCGCAGCATCCCCATCTATCGCGACATCGTCTTGCATGACGTCGTGGGAGAGAGCGGAACGCTCGTCATTCGCGGCCAAGACCAGGCGCACGCACTCGGCGTAAAGTTAGATGGTGTGCGCTTCGGCACGGATGTGACATGGCAGGTCGAGTATGCGAATCTAGCCATTGGACCGGGCGGCGCGGTGCCCCGCCCTCCTGGTCTCGCAGCGCCCGCGGGGGCTAGTATTGTCTCGCCCTGTGACAGGCGCTGGGCTCCGTTTCCGGATTCGCCCAACGAGCATGCCGAGACCGCACCGGCTGTCAAGCGGAAGACGCTGCAACACACGGAAGTACCATCCTGACCGTCGGTGCTGGCGGCGCGTATTCGACTATTCAAGCCAGAGCTTCAAGGCCACCGAAAGCGGCGACATCCGGGGCTATTATGCAGGCAAAGAAGACCAAGGGCCGCAAGCGCCATATCATAGTCGATACGCTCGGCCTGATGGTCGGTTACCTGTGCACAGCGCCGACATCCAGGATCGCGACGGTGCTCCCGATCTTCTGAAATCCATCCGCCACAGGTGGCCATGGTTGCTGCATGTCTTTGGTGGCTATTGACCTGCCACTGCGAATTTCCTCCAGGATGGATTAGAGTCCGGCCCATTAAAGGGCGGGCGAATGAAGAAGCAGAGATTTAGGGAAGAGCAGATCATTGCAGTGCTGAAGGAGCAGGAGGCTGGCGCGAAGGCGGCCGACCTCTGCCGCAAGCACGGGATTTCAGAAGCGACGTTTTATAACTGGAAAGCCAAATATGGCGGCATGGAAGTCTCCGAGGCGAAGCGGCTGAAGGCGCTTGAGGACGAGAATACCAGGCTGAAGAAGCTGTTGGCCGAACAGATGCTTGATGCAGCCGCGCTCCGCGAGCTTCTTGCAAAAAAATGGTAGGGCCTGCCGCCAAGCGTGAAGCTGTCACGCATCTGAAGGCCGTCGCAGGACACCTTCGGGAGGGCGTAGCCCGAGCGAAGGGCCCATGCGTGCGCGGCGATTTTCTGAAGAGGTGAAATTGCCTTTGCCCATGTAGGCCTCCTGCCTCGAATTTAGGGGAGAAGGCGTCTACAAATCTAGGGGTTATTCATACATCGTTGTCTCACCGTCCTTACATGGAGATGACTGCATGGCTCTGAGGCGATGTTTCGAGCGCCTTGAGCTTTGCTCTCGCTGCCTCAATCATCTTCCGATATACATCAGCAAGTGACTGATACTGAACAGGATCCAGCCTGTCATTTTCGAGCTGGCTCAGCAAGTCCTCGCTCTTCTGAACGAAGGCCGTAATCTGGTCTTCATAGAGCTTCGTAATCGTAATTAACGCCTGCTGTGAAGCTTCCTGCACGGAGAAATGCACCTCAAAAACGAACGCGTACTCGCTCATCGAATCGCTATTGAAAAATCCGGTCGATTTGGACGAGTCTGCTAAGATCGCTACGAATAGCCGGAAACCGTTGCCGAGCGGCTCGGTTATGAGTTGGGTATTGTAAGTTAGCGAACTCGATGAGCCGAAGCTTTGGATTGCACCGGACAGCACATCGAACACCTTCGAGGTCATGTAAATTTGGAGGTTCGCCATGCCCTTGATTGCCGCACCCATCTTTTCGGTTTCGGCTTCCATGTTGATGCCATTGGGCAGGTCCTTGGAGTTGCCAAACACGGCCTTGCCGATGGCATCGATGGTCCTCTTAATATTGTCCAATGACCAATCAGAAGACATCATGAATTCAGTCTTTCGGCCCTTGAGGTATAATTGATGATTCCAACCACCGCTTTTATAGGTATCGGTGATTAAATCCTGAAGTGCCTTATCGTTTCCAGCGGCCTTCTGAGAGAGTTGAGATTCAAGCTTCTTCAAGTGCTCGTTGAAGGAAGCTTGCTTTGCAGCCAGCTCGGCGATTGATCGTGAACGTCCCATTATAAATCCTCCTTAAATCGTCGCCCTAAGACCTAAGCGCCCAGCCGCAAAAAAGCGGAAAACGCCTGCGATGAAGTGGTCCCCCTTCCCAAATGCAAATCTCTTGTCCTTGAGCTTTGCGAATGACGCTTTTTTCCTTTTTGCAAACAGGATCAATCGCGTCGAATCAGCCTTTGGGTCGCAGCCGACGATGAGGATTTTCTGCCCAAGTTCGACAAGGGCGGCGAGCGTATTCTGGGAGGTGGTGGATTTGCCAATGCCTCCCTTTCCGTAAAACGCGATCTGACGCAGAGCAGCCATTATTGCTTCCTTTTCGTGTTCGAACCGACCGAGGTGATGCCGCGACATCGGACGCGGCTGGTTCCGTCGCGGCCCGAGAACAATTTTCAAGCGTCGTGCCAGACTGGGCGGATTGATGTGGCAGAACGGAATTTGGTGCTGCCGCAAACACTTAGAGGGATGAAATACCGGACCGAAGAATCCTAAGACGTGTCACGAAGTCGACAAAGAAAACGACAATGTCGACACATGTCGTGTTGCTCCTGAAGAGGCAGCAGTGGGTCGGCTTCAATGCCAACACTTCTCGGTCGAATGAGCTGCGCTTGATGCAAATGCTGGCAATGGAAAGCGGCGCGGTGCTCTAGCGAAATCGTTTGCCGTCAAAAATCTCGCAAGCATTGCTGCAGCCCTGCCAAGCGCATGCGGCCACTCGTGTCGCAAACCTGACAAGCTGTCGCACTGTGGACCACTAGCGAAGCCTACCTGCCCGAAATCCGCCAGCTAATCTCCCGCAATGGGCTTGGCACGACGAGTGCTAGGGCCGACCGAGATACAAAAACTACATTGTCGCAGAATACCGACGCCTCGTCCTCTGCGGCACGTTCAAGGATGGCAACCTCTCTATTCGCAGGAAGGCCGGAACATGATGTTCGTCGAAGAGGTCGAGCAGATCACCTTCTCGGGCAAATCTGCCCGCGACAGGCACCAGGCCGTGCTCGCCGTCACCGAGCGCTGCGTCTTCTCGCTGATCCCCGATGGGTGGGAATTGATCGAGGCCGCGCCGCGTATCGATATCGAACGCGACATCCTCGCCCACATGAAATTCGGGCCGATCATCCGCAAGCCGCACGCGATGGCGGCGGTGATCTTCACCGAGGGTCCGATGGGTCTCGGCATCCGACGCCTCGTAATCCTATCATTTGAGGAGAAACCAGCCATGTCCACATCGCAGACCCCGGATATCCAGACGTTGAACCACCAGATCAATGAGATGCTTGCCAAGTTCAACATGCCGGGCGTCGACCCGGCAGCACTTGTTGAGGAACAGGCAATATCGAAGCAGCAGCTGGAATCGTTCCGCGCGGCTTCCTCGCTGCTCCTGATGATGTTTGCCGATGCGGCCCTTGCGCCCACGGACCGCCGAACTGGCGGAACAGCTTTACGAGATGGCGCTGAACGGCTCGCGCGAGATCGCCAGCATGGCGGCCAAGGCCAGCGAGACCACCTTCACCATCGCCCAGCCTCCTGGAGGGACAACGATAATGAACGACAACAGGCAGGCGGCAGGCGTCTACCTAGTTGCGAAACAATGGGCAGAGCGCGCGTTCCACCAAGGCTCACCAACTTCAGAAACTGCTTTCTTCTAGGAGTCTGAAATGACGGATTTTGTCATCGACCAATTAGAGGAACTGGATTCAGACGGCTTAGCTAAGCTCCTTTCCCTGGCCAGAGCGCGAAGTCGAGGCAGAAACCTAAAAGCCACACTGATCCCGAAGATCAGCCGTGATGGTGCGCTTCCGCTGTCCTATTCGCAGCAGCGTCTCTGGTTCTTGTCGCAGTTGGACGAAGACAGCGCGAACTATAATATTCCCCTGGGGTGGCGACTGCAGGGCAGGCTCGACCGTGTCGCCTGGCGGCGCAGCCTTGACCGTCTGTTTGCCCGACACGAGGCGCTGCGCTGCACGTTCGTTGCAGGAGAGGATGAACCGCAGGTCCAGATTTTGTCCGGGGACAGGGGATTGCCGTTGGTCGAGCACGATCTGCGGGACAGGCCGGATGCGCAAGCCGCGCTTTTGGATCTGTGTCAAGAAGAAGCGCGCACGCCGTTCGATCTGGCGCGCGAGCCGCTGATCCGCGGCCGGCTGATCCGGCTGGCGGATGAGGAGCACGTCTTTCTGCTGACACAGCATCACATAGTCTCGGACGGCTGGTCGATGGGGGTGCTGATGCGCGAGCTCAGCAGCCTTTATCGCGCGTTTGAGGGTGGGGAGGGTGATCCTTTGCCGCCGCTGGCGATCCAGTATCCGGATTACGCCGCCTGGCAACGGCAATGGTTGTCGGGCGAGCGGCTGCAGCGTCAGGCGCAGTATTGGCGCGACACCCTGTCTGGCGCCCCGGCCCGTCTGGCGCTGCCGACGGACCGGCCGCGGCCGGCACAGCAGTCGTTTGCCGGGGCCGGCGTGCCTGTTATCATCGATCAGGCCCTGGCGCGCGGGCTCAAGCGGCTAAGCCGGCAGCGTGGCACCACGTTGTTCATGGCGGTGCTGGCGGCCTGGGCTGCGGTGCTGTCGCGCCTGTCCGGGCAGGACGATATCGTGATCGGTGTGCCGACGGCCAATCGTCGTCACCGCGAGATCGAGGATCTAATCGGTTTCTTCGTCAACACCCTGGCGGTGCGAATCGATCTGTCCGGCGAGCCGAATGTGTCCGAACTCCTGGAACGGGCGCGGCGCGCGGCGTTGACTGCACAGGATCATCAGGACCTGCCGTTCGAGCAGGTGGTGGAGATCGTTCAGCCGCCCCGGGCTCTCGATCACACGCCGTTGTTCCAGGTCGGACTGGCCTGGCAGAACAACACCGTCGGGTCATTGGACCTGCCGGGGCTGCGGGTGGAGGCTGCGGGCGAGGGGCTTGATCAGGTCAATTTCGATCTGGAACTGAACCTGGGAGAGCAAGGCGAGGTCATCGCTGGGACTCTGGGTTATGCGACGGCGTTGTTCGACCGGGCGACGATCGAGCGGCAATGTGGGTATCTGCTGGCGCTGCTGCGGGCGATGGTTGCCGATGCCGATAGGCCGGTGCGCGAGCTCGACATTCTTCCGGCTGAGGAGCGTAGTTACCTGCTGGAGGAGTTGAACCGGACGGAAGTGGACTATCCGTCGGATCTTTGCGTGCATGCGCTGTTCGAGGCGCA
>NZ_JBIXJN010000044.1:0-19670 GCF_052871115.1 Rhizobium sp. LARHSG275
ATTCTCGACCATTGCGCCCCGTTCAACTCGTATCGCTTCACTCCCATCAAGGCCTCCGTGCTTCACACGGTACCCTATGAATCAGTGATCAACCGATTTGGGAATCCTGAATGTCGATCGGTCCTAGCCCTCTCCCCGTAAACGGGGCGAGGGGACATGCCCTGCGAGAGGTTGGTGGGGAACGGAGAGGTTGCGACATATCCCCTTCGCCCCGCGAGCGGGGAGAAGGTGCCGGCAGGCGGATGAGCGACTATCTGGGTTGTCAAGTTGCGCATTCGAATTCTCTTCGCGCATCCCGTGCTTTTGCATTGAGAATGACGAGCAGTTTTCGGGCGAGCGCAATGCGGATAACCATTTTCGGCTTGCCAGCGCTCTGCAACCTTTGCCTGAAGGCAGCCAAATGCGGATCGTACCTGGCCGCGGTGGCGGCGACCAGGAACAGGATGCCACGCGGTCCGGAGCGCCCGCCGCGCACCGGCCGGGGTCCGCTGCGTTTGCCGCTATCGTTGGCAATCGGCGCCAGGCCGGCCAGTTTGACGATCGCCTTGTTGGAGATGCGGCCGATTTCGGGCAGTTCGGCCATCAGCCGGGCAACGGTACGGTCCGCCACCCCCTTGATCGAGCGAAAGGCTTGGTTGAGGCAGGCCCAGAGCGGATCGTCGTCGATCATCGAGGCAATCTCGCCTTCGAGGGCGCGGCTCTGGCGCACCAGAAGCGCGATCACTTCGTCGAGGCTTGCCACACTCTGCTGATCGCGGGCAGCACTGCGGCGCTGCCTCTGGACGGTCAGATCGCTGGTGACCTGGGACAGCCGCGTCATCAGCGCCGACAGCCGCATCTGCGCGGCTTTCGGCGGCGGCAGGGCAGACAGCCGCCTGGCCTCGGCATAATGGGCGATCATCGCCGCATCGATGCGGTCGGTCTTTTCCAGAAACCCCATGGCCTCGGCAAAGCGGCGCACATGGCGCGGATTGGCAAGCGCGCAGGCAATCCCCAACTCCCACAACAGCAGGAAGGCCGAACGCTCGTAGCCGCCCGACGCCTCCATGACGACGAGCTCGACACCATGCTCCCGGCAGAGCGCAGCCAGCGCACCGATGCCGGCCGCATCGTTGCTGAAACGCTCAAAAACCCCGGACGGGCGGACAAACGCATCCAGCCAGTCCTTCGAAACATCCACTCCACATATAACTCTGTTCACGGTAACCTGCCTTGTGCGTGCGGTTGAAGCCAAGCGACTATTCGGTCGTACGTGACGATGACGAAGATCCCTGGCTCATCCACGATTGTAACCGGAGGGGGAAACGGGCGACTTCGTCACGCCTCTGGCTGGGTGGCCACCCAGCCAGAGGCTCAATCGCTTCCATCGCACATAAAATCTAACATGCAGATACAAGGGGCTGGTGCCGGCGACCTCTTTGGCAGAAGGCGTTCCGCTCTCATACGGCTAGTCACAATCCAGATTATTCCCTATACGGAATGAATGAGGATCAATGTGCTGAAAAATGGATAATACCGGACTGTCTCTCGACAGAATGAGCACCTTCGTTCGCGTCGCCGAGCGCGGCAACTTGTCGATGGTCGCAAGAGAGCTGGGTGTCGGTCAATCCACCGTGACGCGGCACCTCAATGAACTTGAGGAGGCTGTCGGCGTACCGCTTCTCAGCCGAACCACGCGTCGCGTCACCCTGACGGATGAAGGCAGCCGCTATTATACCAATTGCCTGCAGATATTGCGGCTGGTCGAAAAGGCTGCTGAAGAAGCGAGAGATGCCCGTCAGGCCCCCGCAGGCGCCGTTCGGCTTTCGTGTACGGCAGCGCTCGGCGTGATGCACATCACGCGCCTGATCTTTGATTTCCAGGACAAGCATCCGGACATCCGGGTCGACCTCAACCTGACGGACGAGCGTATCGACCTGGTTCGCGAAGGCGTCGACGTCGCACTCCGTCTTGGACCTCTCGCCGACAGCGCAATGAAACTTCATGCGCTCGGCGAAAGCCATCGGCTGCTGGTCGGCGCTCCGGCCTATTTGTCCGTCCATGGACGGGCGGAGCGCCCAGCCGATCTGTCACGCTACGAAACCGTCGTAATGTCCAATGTGGCCGGCAGCGATCAACTCGTTCTTTCCTCTCCCGATGGCACAAGCCTGATGATCCCTGTCAGCGGCAAGTTGCGCGTCGATCACGGACTTGCGGCGCGCGAAGCCTTTGCCGCCGGACGCGGCATTGGTCCCGCACACCTCTGGTTGGTCCACGATCTTCTGGATGACGGCCAGCTGGAGGTCGTGCTTGGCGACTATCGTCCTTTACCGGTTCCGGTGAGCTTGCTGATCGTTCCGGAGCGTGCCGCCATTGCCCGCGTTCGGCTTTTGGTCGACTTTCTTGTCGCCGAGATCTCCAGATTACCGGGAATCCGGCCGTCGTAAGTCTTTGTTTATAAGCATATCGTTATCGCAAATCGCTGCACATATTTGCGCAACATGCGTCAAGGTCCGAAGGACCGCTTATCGCCACGCCACCCCGTCTTCCTTAGAAACTGCTCCCAGTTGAACGTGTCGGGGTTCAGGCGACGGCTCCATTCGAGGTCTTGCTCCTTGCCGAAATAGCCATAGTCGACAGCATATTCGACCATCCCCAGAATCTCTCGAACGAGAAGTTCGTTGGCGGCAAACTCTGGAAAAAAGTGCAGCAGGCCATCCCGGGTGAAAGCGTTTCGATACTCGGCCTTGCGGCCGGTCACGCGCTGAAAGGTTTCGACCATTTCGCGCGGAGAAATGATGTCGCCAACGATCGGCAGCGTTTTGCCGTTGTAACGCTCGGGGCTTGAGAAAATCTCAAGCACGACCGGCCCGGTCGCCGTCAGCGGATCGACAAAAGGTGCTCGAAAATCTTCAGGAAGATAAACCGGCAGGAGCAGCGTATCGCCCTCCATGCGCGGCACATAATATTCGAGCAGATTCGTGTAGAAGAATGCCGGCATGATGAAGGAATGAGAGATCGGCAGGCTGCGAATATAGTCTGCAACGCGCGCCTTGTCGGTAAAATGCGGCGCATACTTCGTGCCGCCGGTGATCTTGTCGACATTCTCAAGCGTGCTGAAAACAATATGCCCGACGCCGGCCTCAACGGCGGCATCCGCCAGTTGCCGGCCCAGAGGAGCCTCGATCGTCTCCGGCGGGGCGATCGGCGGCGTCATCAGAAATGCGCCATCCGCGCCTTTGAAGGCGGCAACGAGGTCCTTTTGACGGCCAAGTTCGAGAGGGACGGCTACGATTTCAGCGCCGCGTTCCTCCAGACGTAACGCTTCAGGCGAATCCTTCTTCCGGGTTAAAGCACGCACCCGGAAACGTTGGCTCTCAAGGAGGGCCGCGGCGACGCTGCGCCCCTGTTTGCTCGTTGCACCGGCAATCGCGATCAGTGGCATTTCATGTACAGACATAGAGCTTTAAACCTTTCCCTGTCATTGACACCGACTGCGGTGCCAGGCGTCATTTTGCGGGGAGGACGGTCGGCCTGTGCCGAGAGCCCACCTCGATGGTTGGCACCTTATCGCAGCAGGTTCTATGGCTGTAGATATCTGAAATGCATAATATAATGCCATTTTATGGATAAGTGGCGCCGGCCAGCCGCGGATACAAATCGGTTCGCCATCCCGGATCACAACGCCGAAACCCGCGCGGAATGATGTCGACATCCAGGATCGCGACGGCGCAAATGTCGTCCTCGAAACCATTTCTCAAGTGCCGGCATTGGCTCAGACATCTCTTCGCCAATGGCGGCTCTGATGGACTAAAGCTGAGAGCTACATTGCAAATTTCACCCTGCTGATCGTCAAATAAACCCATAAGGCCAAGGATTTTGAAGTGCTGCCCGGTCGCCGCAAGATATTACTTTCATTGAATTCTTTCCGACTCAGGATATTAGCCTGCCAGTAAGATGTATTAATCATTGTTAAGTACTGTTGAATATGGTTAATATTATGCTAACCTTAAAGAGATTAGAGGGTGCCCATCGCTTTCAAAGCGGAAATTCGAAACATGAAGCTTTCGAAGATAATATCTCCAG
This sequence comes from Rhizobium sp. LARHSG275, assembly GCF_052871115.1. Classification (NCBI taxonomy): domain Bacteria; kingdom Pseudomonadati; phylum Pseudomonadota; class Alphaproteobacteria; order Hyphomicrobiales; family Rhizobiaceae; genus Rhizobium; species Rhizobium sp. LARHSG275. The sequence continues at coordinate 4,066 of NZ_JBIXJN010000044.1, forward strand.
CGATACCTCAATATAGGTCGAGAATCGGTTCTCGCCTACATCAAACAATACTGTGGATGGTGTTTGCAGCAATTGTTCCATTGACGCCAGCAGCGGAAGAGTTGCCTTCGCCTACGGAAGCGGTCTCGGTTGTGACACCTGGTGAGACTTTGGCCCGGCAGCCTCAATTGTTGCGTGACGGTCTTCGCTCAGGCGATAAATTGAATCTGGCATTTTACGAAAGCTTGGCCTCCGTCGAAGACCGCTGGACGGGTTCACGGGGCACGGTTCCCTGGAACTTTTATCAGCGCCCCGAACTCACTGGCGAATACGTCGTTGAAGCGGACGGAACGATTTCGCTTCCGCTTTTGGGACGCTTCCGGGTTCGAGGGCTTCCTCCGGCGGATGTGGAGGCGATAATTCTTCCTTCGTACGAAAATTTGGTCGGCAGAAAGGGGTTCGTGAATATCGTCAAGATTGAGCACCAGCCTGTTTATATTACCGGCCCGGTTCGTAATCCCGGCTCGTTTCGATATGTTGATGGCATGACCGTTCTGCATGCCGTTGCGCAAGCGGGTGGCATGGCGGCGAAGAGTATTGAGCCGTGGCAGGGTGTGGAAATTACACGCCAGATCGAGCGGTTGAAGACTGAGTTGGCCGATCTGAAGCGGCTTGCGTCGCGAACCGAGGTGCTCAGGGCGAAGCGCGATTCCGTGCAAATTGCCAGCATTGGTGCACCAATTCTCGGTCCCGATCCCGATGCCCAACGGTTGCTGGATGATGAGACATGGCAGCGCCAATTGATAACGACGAGCAAGGATGCGCAGAGCAGTGCTTACGCAAAATCTGTTGCCGATGCTCAGGCCGATCTCGATCTGCGTCAGGCCCGCGTCGGCAATTATGATGCCACCATTCGGGTCCGTCAGGATCGGCTGGCAAGTATCGAGAATTTGGCCAAAAACAAGCTTGTCACCAGCATCGAATTGACCCGGGCGCAAAGCGAACTGACCGAGTCGGAAGATCGAAAGCAGCAAGCCGTCATCGATGTCGAGAGCGCAAAGCAGCGGCTGGCGGCAGCGAAACAGGACGTTGAGCGCGATCGTATCGAACGCAAGATCGAGATCGAGAAGTCGGCAGCGGATGCGGAAAGAGGCCTATCCACGGCATTGAAGACGACCGAGAGCGATCTTGAAATCTTCCGGTCGATGGTATCGTCGAATGATAGCGCCGGTGTTGAATTTGAAATCGTTCGGCCTGGACCGAATGGAGTCACAGTCGAACCTGCTACCGAAGAAACGGTCTTACAGCCTGGCGATCTGATCAAAGTACATTGAGACGCAGCCACATACCCTTCCCCGACTGGGGAGAGTTTAGTCCTCCTCTCGGCCAAAGAGCTCAGAGGCATCGTCGATTTGCGATTTGTCACGCGGTCCAAAACGCCAAGGAGAGCTTATGTCTGCAATACAAGCTGTAGAAGCCTCGCATTCCTCGATGCCGGTCCAAGGTCCGATGTTCAATTTGCCAAGGACCTCGCTCGTCATTCCAACCTTGAACGAAGCGGAAAACATTAAGCTGCTTTTGCCCCGCATACCGACATGGGTGCATGAAATCATCATCGTCGATGGGCGATCGACAGACGGAACGCCTGACATAGCGCGAAGCATGCGCGATGATGTCAAGATCGTACTTCAGCCTAAGAAGGGCAAAGGCATCGCATTGCGGACGGGCTTCGAAGCCGCATCTGGTGATATGATCGTGATGCTGGATGCTGACGGTTCGATGGATCCTTACGAAATCATCCTGTTCGTCGCGGCTCTTGTTGCAGGTGCGGATTTCGTCAAGGGTTCGCGCTTTATGCAGGGTGGCGGAACCAGCGACATGACGGTCATCCGCCGGTTCGGCAATCTGGGCCTGACCCTGCTGGTCCGGATGCTGTATGGTAGCTCTTTCAGCGATCTGTGCTACGGCTACATGGGCTTTTGGAGGCGGCATGTTCCTTTGCTGCGTGCCGATTGCGACGGCTTCGAAATCGAGACGCTGATCAATTTGCGGGCCCTGAAGAACAAGCTCAAAATCATGGAAGTCGCGAGCTTTGAATCGGAGCGCATCTACGGCGTCAGCAATCTGCGTGCCCTTCCGGACGGCTGGCGCGTGCTGAAGACGATCTTCCGGGAACGCGTCAGTACGCCGACGGGCGTCCAAGTCCTCGAGCAGGGCATGTCCTGAGGTCTGGATGTAATTGGCGAGGCCGCATGATGCGCATTTTGATGCTCAGCGCGAGATACCTGCCTTATGCCGGAGGAACGGAAACCCATGTAAGCGAGGTCGCAACCCGGCTCGTGGCCAAGGGGCATGCGGTGACGGTATTGACGGGCAATCCCGATGGCCTTCTTCCGGCAGCGGAAACCCGAGACGGCGTGCAGATTATCAGGCTGAAGACCTTTCCCCGTGGGCGGGATTGGTGCTTCGCCCCCGGCGTCTTCAAGGCGGTCGCCGAAGGTGATTGGGACCTGATGCATGTTCAGGGCTACCACACGTTCCTGGCACCGCTCGGAATGGCCGCAGCATCGCGCAAGGGCCTTCCTTTCGTAGTCACCTTTCACAGCGGTGGTCATTCGTCACCATTTCGATCCTCGATCCGGCGCTTCCAACACAGAATGCTTGCGCCTCTGGCTGCCAGGGCAGGGCAACTCATTGGCGTGTCGCGATTCGAAGCGGACCTATTCAGCCAGAATATGGCAATCGCGAGAGACCGGTTCATCGTTATCCCCAATGGCGCGCGCCTGCCGGAAAAGTCCGGGCGGCGATCCCCTTCACCTCACGACAAGCCGCTGATTGTCTCGCTCGGCAGGCTGGAGCGCTATAAAGGTCATCATCGGGCGCTTGCTGCCTTTAATGTGCTGGCAACGAAATTCCCTGATATGCGCCTTCGAATCCTGGGAGAAGGCCCCTATGAGGCGAAGCTGCGTCAGCAGGTGGCCGAGCTCGGGCTCGGCAACCGCGTCGAGATCGGGGCAATTCCGCCGGCCGACCGGTCCGCAATGGCCGATCTTTTGTCTTCGGCCGCACTTGTCGTGCTCCTCAGCGATTATGAAGCTCATCCCGTCGCGGTAATGGAGGCGCTTTCGGTCAAGGCTCCCGTCCTGACCACCGACACATCAGGCTTTCGGGAGCTGGTTGAGGAGGGCCTCGTGCGATCCATTCCGCTCAACGCTTCGCCAGACTTCACCGCACGTGAAATGCTCGCCACCATGGACGCCGGGCCGATCTCAATTGAGACGAGGTTGCCGGACTGGGACGATTGCACGGACCGGCTGCTGACGGTGTACAGACGCGTATTTTCGCATCCGCAGCCTGAACTGCGAACCGGTCCAGCACTGCTTGGAGATTTGAAGCACGATGACCGTTGTTAAGGGACGGGCTTCTCCAGGCCAGCAGAAGGCCTACCAGGAGGGAGCTTATCGTCACGGCTATACAGAGAGGGTTTCCATTCCACGCATCGATCTATGGATCGCGGCATTTCTGGGCCTGCGCAGGCAGGACAGCGCGGTCGGGGGCGTTGCCGATCCTTCGTCGCTGGGCATGTCGCCGGTCTTTGCCTTGCTATGCAGTTGCGCCCTTGTCGTGATCGCACTTGCCGCAAATGCCAGTCGGCTGGGGGAGGGCTGGGCGGTTTCGACGTTCTATACCGCCATCGCCGCGATCTTTCTCCCGCCAGCGGCGCGGATCATCCATCCGGGAGCCAGCCGCCTGGAGCGCTTGGCGCTCATAGTGATCGTCACTTCAGCCCTCTTCGTGGTACGCGTCATCCGCGCACCCGTCGCATTCATAGATCATGACGAATTCCTGCACTGGGCGACGGTGAACGACATTCTGGAGGCGCGGCGACTGTTCCTGCCCAATCCCCTTCTGCCGGTCAGCCCGCTCTATCCCGGACTGGAGCTCATAACGTCCGCCTTGGTCAACCTGTCCGGACTGTCCGTCTTCGCGGCAGGCCTCATCGTGTTGGCGGCAGCGCGGATGGTGCTGATGCTCACGCTATTCCTGCTCTTCGAGAAGATCACGGATTCTGCGCGGATCGCCTCCATCGCCTGCCTGATCTACATGGGCTCGTCCACGTTTTTGCTGTTCGACGTCCACTACTCCTATGAAAGCCTGGCGATCCCCATGCTTGTGGCGGTGCTGTTGGCTTCGGAAAGCCGACGCATGGAGCCAAGCGACACGGCAGCCTGGCCGACGGTCATCGCCACCATGGTCCTGATCGTGGCGCTCGCGGTTACTCATCATCTCACCTCCTATTTTTGCACGGCCCTTTTGTGCGGCACGGCGGTGATGGAATGCCTGCGGCAGGGCGCGTCCGCCATGCAGAGGCGGCAGGCGATCCTGTTGGCCTCGATCGCCGTGATTGCTCCGGTCGCCTGGTCGAAGATCGTCGGGAACCCCACCGGCGGCTACATCCTTCCCGTACTGGAAGGCGGCATAAACGAGGTAGCGCAACTCGTATCGAATTCGACCGCGACGCGTAGGCTTTTCGTGTCGGACACGGGAGCCTTGGCGCCTGCTTGGCAACGTTACCTGACGATGGCAGGCGTCGCGCTGATCTGCCTGGGGCTTCTCACCGGCTTTCTCCGCTCGCTCGTTTTCAATGGGCAGCACCGGGATGCGAGCATCCTCTGGCCGCCGACCAGATGGCGCCTATGGCGCTCAAGTCTTCTCGAGATCCTCGTTTTGGCGACGCTGGCCTATCCCGTCAGTATCATCTTCCGCCTGACGCGCAGTGGGTGGGAGATCGGCAACCGCATCGGCTCGCTATCTTTCCTCGGCGTCGCGATTGTCGTCGCGGTGGCCGTCGCGGCGTTCTGGCACGGCACGTCGCGTGGCTGGCTGCGCGCAACGGCGCTTGCCGCCGCCGCAACGACGGTGCTGATTGCTGGCGTCATCAGCTCCGAGGGACCACGTATCCTGGTTCCGGCCGCCTATGAAGTGTCAGCCGACTCCTCGTCGATAGAACCGATGGGGATCAGCGCCGCAAGGTGGACCAAGGAATGGCTGGGCGGCGACCAGAATTTCGCAACCGATCGGATCAATCGCCTGCTCCTGTCCACCTACGGCCGGCAAAAGGTCTCGACCACGCTTGAGAGTGGGCAAGATACGAGCATGGCCATCACCGCAGCCGATCTCGGCCCGATGGAACGTCAGCTGCTGATTGACCAGGGCATCGGCTTCGTCATGGTCGACCTGCGCATGACCACCGGCCTGCCCGGCGTCGGCGTCTATTTCGACGGCGGCGCGCAAGACCGAAACCACATGGTCCCCCTCCAGGCGTCGTCGCTGCTTAAGTTCAATTCCGAGCCCGATGTCGACCGCACCTTCGACAACGGCTTCATGGTCATTTTCGACGTGGGGCGGCTCGGGAAAACACGGCAGCCCGCCGCCCCTCGCAAGCGGACCGGAGAGCCGGTTCAATCCTTGGGACGAACTGACGGAGATTTACAATGATCGATAGCCGTATCGACGCTTTCATGTGCGTCCATTCGCGGGACATCGAATATCTACTCGAAGCGTCCCTTCGCTCCTACCAGCAGCATTTCCCCGACAAGGGAAACCTGACCATGGTCACCGACAACCCGGCCGCTTTAAGAGCCTTCCTCGACGCGAAGGGTCTCGTGCCTGGCGCCGCCGTCACCGGCGACAACGATTGGCTTTCGGCCAGCGAACTGGAACTTCCCGGCTGGTTTCGGCAGCAGATCATCAAGCTGCGCGCCTTCGAATTCTGCCGGACCGAGCATTTCTGTAATCTCGGTGCGGATACACTGCTGCTGCGGCCCATTGCGACGACCGATCTGATCGACCGGCGCCAACCGGTTCTCTATTATTCCAGCCACAGGCTTCCCGATCTGCACTACCGTTTCGAGAAGAAACGGTTGCGCAATGTTGCAAAGATCCTCGGCGTCGAGCCGGCCCGGTCTTTTCGCTACGTCGATTTCATCAACGATTTCTTCTGCTTCAAGCGCGAATGGCTCATCGCGCTGAATGACTATATCGCGTCGAAATACGGCTCGAAACCCTACGTCGAGCTGCTCAAGGGTCTCAGCGCGTCAAAAGACCAGACACGGTTCGGGGAATGGACGCTCTATTCCGTCTTTCTGCTCGATGTGATGCACCAGTCGCCGACGATGCGCGATGCGCGCGGGGCCTATCTGACGCAGATCCATAGCCGTCTCGGCCTCACGCTGAGCCGGCTGGACAGCAAGATCGTTCATCTCGTCCAGAAATCCTTCGACCCAAACGTGATCCGGCAGAAGCTGATGAAGGTGAACCCGGGCGCCGCTCAGATCGTCGGCGCGACGGCATGGGCAGATGCAGGAGCTCGCCCCCGATGATGGCCCGCCGTGTCTTTCTGGGGATCATTCCGCTGTGGATTCTTGCCGCTGTCTTGACCGTAACGTGGCTGCCCGGAACCTTTTCGACCTCGGAGAAGGCGGTTCGCCTGGCGCTCTGCGCGCCGCTGATCCTATATCTCCCGGGCCGCATGCTGGTGGATACCCTGCGCATAGAGGGCGATACGGTCACAAGGGGAACGCTCGCGGTGTTCCTGAGCTTCGCGGCCTGCATTTTTCTGGGGCTTCTGCTGCATGTCGCCGGGCATCTCGATGCGCGCGGCTGGGTCTACGCCCTGGGCCTGACGACCATCGCCCTTCGGTGCCTGAATGTCGTTTTGCCGCTCGCAAGGGCGGTTCCAGCCATTCCCTGGGATTGGCCCGGCCGCCGTTTTTTGATCTTCGCAGTTTCCATGATCCTGGCGACGAGTTCCGTCCTCATGGCGCGCCCGGTCGCGCTTGAACGTAAGCCGTTTCATTTCACCGAGTTTTGGATGGTGCCCAAATGGAACTGGACGAACAATGTGGTAACGGTCGGCGTGCGCAATTCGGAAGACACCAAGACGCTTTACAGTCTTGACCTCGTTCTGGGCGGTACGTTGATTGGACAGATGCCAACCTTCGAGCTGGCACCTTCCTCCAGCCAAACTTTCGAATTCTCCGTACCGACGAAAACGCGCGCCCCCGCACGGCTGGAAGCCTGGCTCTACAAGAGCGGCGACAGGGGAACGATCTACCGCAAGGTCTGGATGACCATCGACACGCTCCAGTCCCCGGCACCGACCGGAATGACCCTTCAGTTCGCTGATCCGGAGACGAAAAATGGATAATTTCCAGCCTCCCGTGCCCGGCAAGCTCACGACGGCAATCGTCATCTGCTGCTATTCCGACAAGCGCTGGGACGTCCTCAACAAGGCAATGGAGGCGGCAACGCGTCAGGTCCCGGCCGCGGACGAGATCGTCGTCATCGTCGATCACAATCCGGCACTGGCGCTGCGTCTGCGCGCCAAGCGCTTCGAAACCCCCGTCAGGATCGTCGAGAATATTCATCCGCCCGGCCTCTCCGGCGCCCGCAACACCGGGATTTCAGCCAGCCGCGGCGAGGTCATCCTGTTTCTCGACGACGACGCCGTGTCAGATCGGGATTTGCTGGCAACCTTGGTGCGGCAACTCGAGGATCCCTCGGTTCTGGGCGCCGTCTCCGCTATCCGCCCGTTGTGGGAAACAGATCGTCCGTCCTGGTTTCCCGACGAATTCCTGTGGACCCTTGGCTGCACCTATCGCGGCCTTCATCCGGGGCCGGTGCGCAACCTCATCGGCGCGTCCATGTGCATCCGCCGCTCCGTCTTCGATCATACGGGCGGCTTCGATTCCGGCTTGGGCCGAACGGCCAAGGCTTTGCCGCTCGGATGCGAGGAAACCGAACTCTGCATCCGTGCAACCAAGGCGTTGCCGCATGGCCGTTTCGTCTTCGAGCCGTCCAGCGGCAGCGATCACGCCATACCCGCTGATCGTGCGACGTGGAAATATTTCCTTCATCGATGCTGGGCCGAAGGGCTTTCAAAGGCCAGCCTATCGTTGATGGCAGGCTCCGGCGAGGCGCTGGCGTCGGAAAAGACCTATATGACGAGGACCTTGCCCCAAGGGCTTATGCGGGGATTTGCTGATGTGCTGCTTGGCCAGCCGAGCGGCCTTCTTCGCGCCGTCGCCCTGGCCGCCGGCCTAGGGGCCACCGCGGCCGGATTCGCTCTCGGCAGGACCCGCGCGGCCCTTACGCGACGGTTCACCTCCGTTCCTGCTCGCGCGCTCGAACGGGTGGAATAGGCATGATGACCGTCAGCGCCGCCGCCATCGCTAACGTCCGCAGCCTCCTGATGAACCAGGCGGTTTTGCTCCTCAATGCAGGCATGCTGGGGCTTGGAACGTTGATGACGGCCATTCTCGGCTTCGTCTACTGGTGGTTCGCAGCGCGTACCTTCTCGGCCGAAGCTGTTGGGCTCGCCGCCGCCGCCATATCGTTGATGAATCTCCTCGCGAATCTCGGTGAAGTCGGTCTCGGACCCTTCCTGATGGGCGAGATGGGCCGTCAGCAAAGAGCAGGCCCCTTTCTGACGGGCGCCCTCCTGGCCTCGTTCAGCGCCTCCATCGTGGTGGGGCTGATCTATCTTGCTATCGCAGCCTGTACATCGACCCAGCTTGGCTCGATCGTCGGTTCCTCCGCGACCGATCTCTTCTTCGTCGCGGCTTGCGCTCTGACGGCTGTGACGCTCGTGCTCGACCAAGCCATGGTCGGCCTCCTGCGGAGCGGCCTTCAACTGGCCCGGAATGTCGTCTTCGCCGCCAGCAAGCTTCTTCTCCTGATCGCTCTCGGCCTGACAATTGGCAGGGCGACCAACGAACTGGCGATCTTCACCACCTGGTTTGCCGGGCAGCTTGTCTCGCTGGTCGTCGTGGCCGGGCTTCTTGTCTATGCCGGCAGGCGCGTCTTCCACCGGCCGGAGATCCGCGCCTTCCGCCCGATGCTCGGACAGGTTTTCGGCCATCACGCGCTCAGCATGGCTGTTCAGGCGCCGGCGCTGCTGCTGCCTTTCGTCGTCACGGTGATGCTGTCTGCTGAGATCAACGCCGCCTTCTATGCCGCCTGGACGGTGCTGAACGTCGCGCTTCTCGTCCCCGCGTCACTCGCCTCGGTGTTGTTTGCCATCGCTGTGCGGGAGCCGGAGCTATTTCCCGCGCGCCTGCGCCTGTCGCTCGGCTTGTCGATGCTGGTCTGCGCGGCGACCGCCTTGGCGTTCCTCTTCCTGTCGCGCTTCATGCTCTGGATATTCAATCCGGCCTATGCTGTGATTGCAGGAAATGGCCTTCAGTTTCTGGGCGTTGCCGCTTTCGGAATGGCGTCGAAGTATCATTATCTGGCGGTTCAACGTGTCCGACGGCGCCTGGGCTTTGCCACGCTCGTTCTGATCGGCGGTGCGGTGTTGGAGATCGTGGCCGCCGCCGGCGGTGCGCGATTCGGGATCGCAGCCACAGCCGACTTCTGGGTCATTGCTGTTTCGCTGGAAGGCCTGCTTCTGTGCCCGGCATTGTATTGGGCCACACGGCGCACTGCGACGCCGTCCATCGCCGCGCCATCAACGGCTGGCGGTGTCTCGACATACGGCAATTCCCTCGACCAGACAGACCAAATCGGAATTGCGTCACGGGCTTGAAAGGGAGTTTCTTAGCATGAGGCGTATTCACCGTTTCCGGGATTTCGCTATCGGCGCTGCGGCGCTGGCGCTTTTTTGGTCTGCTCAAGTCGGATCTGCGGACGCGCAGTCATCCGCGCAGCAATCTTTCGTCACGACGAAAGAGGGGGGCTTCCTGCTGGACGGCAAGCCATTTCGCGTGGCCGGCGTGAACAACCATTATCTGACATTTGGCTCGTCAGGCGAAGTCACCCGCGTATTGGACGATGCCACGGCAATGGGCGCCAATGTGGTGCGCACCTTCCTGCAACCGGTTATAGGGTCGCTGGACGGCCAGGTGCCGACGATCTGGAATTCAAAGAGCACGGCCGATTCCAGCAATCTCGGAACCAAGGGCATCTATATGATGAGTTGGGATCCGATAACCAACAAGATGGTTCCCAACGACGGACCTGACGGCCTGCAAAAGGTCGATTACCTCATCGCGGAAGCGGCGAAGCGCAAGCTTAAGCTGATCCTCGCATTCGTCGATTTCTGGGCCTACACGGGCGGTGCCCAGCAGATGAACGCCTGGTACGGGAGTTCGGACAAATACACCTTTTTTGCCGCTGATCCGCGAACCCGACGCGATTACAAGGAATGGGTTCGGCATGTTCTGTCGCGCGTCAACACCATTACCGGTGTGCGCTATTCCGACGACCCCACCATATTTGCCTGGGATCTGGCCAACGAACCTGACATCCATCCCAAACCGCTCCTTTATGAGTGGGTGTCGGAAATGTCAGCCTATGTCAAATCCCTGGCGCCGAAACAGCTCGTCACGACGGGCCATGGGAACATGGATCAGAAGCTGGCGGATATGAATATTCCGAGCGTCGATTTCGGCACGTGGCATGGCTACCCATCCTACGCCAAAATGAGCCATTCCGATTTCGATGCCCGCATTCGCGAATACTGCGCGATCGGGCGAAGCATCGGAAAACCGGTGATCATGGAGGAGTTTGGAGTTCCGCGATCCGATGCCGATCAGGCAAACGCCTATGGAACTTGGCTGAATACGATCGCCACCTCGGATTGCGGAGGTTGGGTGGTCTGGCGGCTCACCAGCACGCAGGATTCGGGCCTCTATCCTCAGGACGACTACGACAAATTCGACATCCATAACGATGGGAGCCCTGCTTGGCAGGCTCTGCGCGACGCCGCCCTCAAGCTTCAATAATCGGTCCACCGAAGCCATTCCGCCGTCCAGCATTAACGCATGTCGCGGGTACGGCACCGGGTGTTGCCATTCGATTTGATGGCTGCCAACAACATGTGGCATATCGCTCGACGGCGGAAACCGATTTCAAGACGAAAACGGGCGTGACACGACGATCGGAAGCGCGCCCGCGAACCGGGATGGTCGCGCGAACGCACAAGGGATAGCGATCTCAACGGCGTATTGACCTAAATGCTTCCATATTTTCTTGCGATCTAAACTGGGCCTGCAGCTTCGCCAAATATTCCCGGAATATCCGGGATATCGGGGACAAACCGGAGATTTTTCGAAGGTCAGCAGTCGGCAATATGAATAATGCGGACGGCTCGCTCCCAGATGCGATATCGTAAATCATCATCGGGCTAGCCCGATTCGAAATAGGGATTGCGGCAGTGAACTCTTCGCGCTTTCTTCAATCAATCGTCGAAGCCGAATCCCAAGATACACGCTTGAATTTCGCCCGCGCCGCGATTTTTCAGCTCTATAGTGCTTGCCTGCCAACCGGATCTGCGCCGGCTCAGTTTTCCGTCGAACTCACCCTATCTGAAAAAGAGGCGGTCACGCTTGTCATGCGGCCGTTCGTCAATAATATCGAAGCACTTGGCGGGCTTGTGAAATCCCTGTTTTCGACAAACGCGGAGACCGAACTGCGAGCCGTTCCATGCAGGGTGGAGGATAAGGTTGGATCCGGCATTGGATTGATACTTTTCGTCGACGATGAGCCGATGATTACCATCGGATCTCTTGCAGATGATACCGGACTGTTTCTTCGCCAGATCGAACCCGCATCCAGGAACACGCCCGGCGTTGCCACAATCGGTACGGTAGTAGGCCAACGACTTGCCAGTGTGGTTCCTATTCCGACTGGATCTCTCCATCTGCGTAAGCCAAAATAAATATCGCTGACCAATCAGGGTATCAGCAGGATACTGCCCGCCGAACGTCCGGACTCCATCTCTTCGTGCGCCTTCGCAACATCGGCCAAACGATATTCGGCACCGATCTGCGCGACGATCCCTGTTTCCATCGCGCCGACTGCCGCGAGAGCAGCCTCGCGATATTGTCCGACGTCAGCGCACCAGGCCATGATACTCGGATGGCAGAGCGCCTTGCCCGGGCGAAGTTCCTCGACAGGCACCGGTGGAATGGCACCGGCGGCCTGGCCGATGGTGACGGCCATGCCGAATGGGCGGACAGAGCGTATGCTCTTGAGAAGCGTGTCCCCGCCGATCCCGTCATAGGCGACGTCGACACCAAGCCCGTTCGTCAGCCGCTTCACGTCCGCGACGATATCGGCGCCTCGTCCAACAATGAGGTGATCGGCTCCGTAAGATGCGGCGAGTGCGGCCTTTTCGGAAGAGCCGACCGTCCCGATCACCGTGGCATCGAGCGATTTGGCCCAGCGAACGAGGATGCTTCCAAGCCCGCCCGCAGCAGCATGGATCAGAACCTGGGTTCCTGCACGCACATCATAGGTCTTTTTCAACAGCATATAGGCGGTCATGCCTTTGAGCAGCGAACTCGCTGCCGTTTTCGCCGAAACGGCATCCGGAAGCTTGATCGCCCTTTCGGCGGCAATGTTCCTGGTGGAGCGATAGGCGCCAACCGGAGGCCCGGCATAGGCAACGCGGTCACCCTTTTGGAACATGGAGACGCCAGGACCGACGTCTTCGACGATGCCCGCCGCCTCGGCGCCGATCACCGAGGGGTAAGAAGGCATGGGGTAGATGCCCTTCCGGTGATAGACGTCGAGAAAGTTGGTTCCGATTGCCTGATGACGGATCTTTAGCTCGCCATCGCCGGGAGGTTCACAATGGTGATGCTCCGCGACATGGAACTGGGTGACGTCACCGGGGGCGTTCAGCCATATGATTTGGTCGGTCATCTCAGTGCTCTCCTTCATGGGCGCAAATTAACCGATGGCATGATGTGTGAAAATTCCCTATTACTTCACAATGATTGGGAGAGAATTCACACAACTCGACTGGGACGACCTTCGGCATTTCCTGGCGCTCGCGCAGTCGGGAACGTTGCTTGGCGCCGCAAAGCAGCTCGGCGTCGAACATGCGACGATCAGCCGGCGCATTTCGTCGCTTGAAGCCAGTCTCGGACGCAAGCTGGTAGACCGCCGCGGACGGCGCATCATTTTGACCTCGGACGGAGAGCAGGTTGCCAGGCACGCAGCTCTTGTCGCGGCGCAGACTGCGGCAATCGAACAGCTTGGCCGCAACAGCGCCACGGAAGTGCGTGGCCATGTGAGGATCAGCGCGCCTCCCGCTCTCTCAAGCGTGCTGCTCGCAAAACCGATCGCCGCCGTCAGGCGAGACCATCCGGGTGTTGAGATCACGCTCGTCGGAGAAAAGCGCCTCGCCTCCCTGAACAGACGAGAGGCGGATATCGCCGTGCGAATGTCGCGTCCCGAGGACGGCGATTACGCCATCGTCAAGCTCGGCGAAACAAGCTTCCATCTCTACGCATCAAAGACCTATCTCGAAACGATTTCCCCGTCGGACTGGACCTTCATCGGTTACGACGAAACCATGAACGCCTCACCGCAGCAGCTGCGGCTGACCGAACTGGCCGCCGGCCGGCCGATCGCTGTGCGGTCGTCCGTTTTGGAGTTCCAGGCCGCAGCGGCAAGCCTTGGCGCCGGCGTCGTCATGCTCCCCGATTTCGCCGCTCCGGAGCCCAGCGGTCTCCAGCGCATCGAGACCGAACAGGTTTTGACAAGAGAGATCTGGCTGGTTGTCCATTCGGATATCAAAGACGTCCCCTCTGTCCGCGTCGTCGTCGATGCCTTGAAGAGCGCTCTCGGGAAGTAGTGCTCAGTTGGCCGGGGCAGCAAAGGGAGAGGCAGTCATTGAACGCGTCGGCAGCGTGGCATCCGGACTGAAAGCCCGTGCGCTCACCGACCTTCCCGCGTCAATTCATTTCAATGGGAGGGTTGGATGGCTTTGAAAGTGCTTTACCGCTTCGTCAAGTTGCACCCAATCATGTTTCGATTGTTCGAAGACTGACATGGCAGGTGGCGCGAAGGCCGGATCGGCAAGGGAGCCGACCGCCACCCCGATCCAGGACGGCGCAGCATCGGCCTGCCAATAGACGGTCGAGCCGCACGTGGGGCAAAAATGCATTCGGACCTTGCGACCGCTCTCGGCGGTACGAATGAATTCTGTAGACGTTCCGGATATTTCGACACAGCCGATCGCGTAGAAAGCATTTGCGCTGAACGGCGCGCCAGTTCTCCGCTGGCAAGCCAAACAGTGACACAGCGCAGTCAGTTGTGGCGGCTCGCTGAGCGTCAGTCTCAGAGCGCCGCAGGCGCATTGGGCATTGGCCATGGAAACTCCTCCCGCTTGCGCGGTGAAATTGCGTTGGATGGGGGTGAAGCGCAGGCCCGAACCGCAAATGGTCAGGGTGGGCGATGCAAAGGGGCTGAGACCTGATATAATTTCAGCCTCACAGAGGCTCGAATGTAGATCGCGGAAATGCTGAAGTCTAGAGGAAAGCCATCTGACCGCTTCGGGCTCGGATCGGATCCGGAGCCCTATCGCACCGTCTCAGGTTCTGATCGGTTCTTTGCGGCAAGCTGGATTTCAAATTCCACCGGCGATCCATCGCCAAGGGTGGAGTGGAGGCGCCAGCAAGCAAGCGGTAAACAGCGAGTCGATGAGCATCTCGAACGATGCGTCAACACCGAGCACCACCCCGGCGGTAGGTCCTCGAGCGAGTTTTTCGTTGTTAATGTGCGACTTGGGAAGCTGCCGACATCAATTCCTGGGAATTCGGTGCCGTGAATGTCTGGAGCCCAGCCTCCAGAACTTCAGTGAAGCTCCAGCGTACGATGCCTTCCCGGTCGATTAGGAACTGACCGACAAGCTGCCCGTCGTCGGCAGTCATCATCTGCTGATCGGCTTCCGTCATTTGATATCCTTCCTTCTCGTTGAGAAATTCGTCCATTGCCATCACGCCCATGGGCTCGGGCAACTCGCCCGGAAGATCGATCCGTATCGCCATGACCGTGTCGATCCCGACCTCGCGTAAGCCGAAGGCTTGGTGCGAAGCCCGTCCCGGGTCGGATGCAGCAAGAAGATCGGGTATCGGATGGTAACGGAAATAGAGCCGCGCGCGTTCGACCGGCGTATTTACCACCGCCAGGGATTGGACGCCTTTCTCACGCAGCATCGGGTTGAGATATGCCATGGCCGCGACATGGCGCCGGCAGAACGGACAATGCAGGCCTCGAAACAGACCGATCAACAATGGGCTGCGGCCGCGAAAATCATCAAGTGCGATCTTCCCCTCGTGCGAGATCGCATCAAACACAACGTTCGGGGCCCGGTCGCCCGGTTGTAGCGGATGGTCGACATAGCGCGTGGACATGGACAACCTCCTCGCTCGGGGATCAGTCGAGAAAAGGCGCCACGTTAACTGCTTCGAGGTCGAGATTGAGCGTTGCGAAGCCTGACCTCTCGTTTTACCGCACCGCCAGGATCCTACCTAAGAATGGCCCCACATCGGTCCGCCGGCAAGCGGTAAACAGCGAATCGTGAATTGAAAAAGTCCGTTTTCTGCAAATTCTGATTTTTTTAGCGGCCGTAGAGGCCGACAGCCAATTCGCCAGCCCGCAGCCAGCAGATTCGGCCGCGGTGAGGGGCCAGTCCTGCTGGCCCCTAGGGCCGATCGACATTCATGGTATCCAGATCATGATCGCAGCGAGATGGATGAATCCTGTGAAGTGAATAGTTCGACGTTCGTAGCGTGTGGCAAAGCGTCGGAAGTGTTTCAGGCGATTGAAGC
>NZ_JBIXJN010000045.1:0-18504 GCF_052871115.1 Rhizobium sp. LARHSG275
CGGAAGGCACCGAGATGGTGATGCCGGGCGACAACGTCACGGTATCGGTCGAGCTGATCGTTCCGATCGCGATGGAAGAAAAGCTGCGCTTCGCCATCCGCGAAGGCGGCCGCACCGTCGGCGCCGGTATCGTCGCCTCGATCGTCGAGTAACTTTCGAGTTATCCGCAATTATGAAGACCCCGCTGGAAACAGCGGGGTTTTTGATTTTCATGGCTTCTTGTAGGTTTAACAGGTGTTGTAAAAATATCGTTAAATATGCCTGTCACAGTATTTTGTTCATCTCACGTTCAGAAACCGGTTTGTGATTGGATCATTTTAGTCCAGACTCCTCCTTGCAAAGAGGAGAGCCCGGATGATTCCTAAGGCCACATTCGCTGCGACGATATTCGCGATGTATGTTTTTACGATGTTTTTCATCGCTGCAATTCCGCAAGAGGTTGTTCAGTCAGCCGGAGTGCAGATCGACGAGGTAAGTGTCGTCAAGTAGCGACCCTTACAGGCCATCGCAGGGTTCTGCGGTGACCGGAAATGATTGGCCAGGTGCTCCCGGATAGGATGCTCCTGGCGACGCGGGGGTGAACCCCTGCCGGACGCTCGCTTGCTCTTCGCGCGGAAGCGTCTATCTATGCCTCCGATTTCATGACGCGGAGGATATTCCATGAAGAGACGTATTCTGTTCACGGGCGGTTCGGGCAAGGCAGGTCGCCATGCTGTGCCATGGCTCGTCAAATCAGGTTACGAGGTTCACAACCTCGATCTCGTGCCGCTGGATAGCCCCGGCGTCACCAATCTCATCGCCGACATCACCAATAGCGGTCAGGTCTTCAACGCGCTTTCGATGCATCGCGATTTTCCCGATCTCGACGCGGGCAGGGGCGTGCAGCCCTTCGACGCCGTCGTGCATTTCGCCGCCATCCCGCGCATCCTGATCAAGCCCGACAACGAAACCTTCCGCATCAACACGATGGGCACCTATAATGTCATCGAGGCGGCGGTGAAGCTCGGCATCCGGAAGATTATCGTGGCGTCGAGCGAGACGACTTATGGAGTCTGCTTTGCCGAAGGCCATCGCGATTTCCACCAGTTCCCGCTGGAGGAGGACTACGACGTCAATCCGATGGATTCCTACGGCCTTTCGAAGGTGGTCAATGAAAAGACGGCGCGCGCCTTTGCCGAACGTTCGGGCTTCGACATCTATGCGCTGCGCATCGGCAACGTCATCGAGCCTGACGAATACGAGAAGTTCCCGACCTATTTCGCCCATCCCGAGATGCGCAAGCGTATCGCCTGGAGCTATATCGACGCCCGCGACCTCGGGCAGATCTGCCATCTTTGCGTCGAGAAGGACGGTCTCGGCTACCAGGTGTTCAATGCCGCCAACGACACCGTCTCGGCCAATACGCCATCGAAGGAGCTCGCAAAGCGATTCTTCCCGAACGTGCCCTTCACCCGCGAGATCGGCGAATATGAGGGCCTGCTCTCCAACCGCAAGATCCGCGAGGTGCTGGGCTTTAAGGAAGAGCACGATTGGCGGAAATATGTGAAGGTCTGAACCGACCTTGGTCGCCGATTGAAAAGCCGATCGTTCGCATATCAGGAGAATGGCTTTGAAAATCGAAAATCGTGCTTGCCAATCCCTTGTCGCCGTCTTAAAGGGAGCGCCATGCTTTTCAGCAGCGATTTGCGGGCCTTGGCTCAGGCGCTGAATGATCGGTATGAAGGGGTATAGCTCAGTTGGTAGAGCGGCGGTCTCCAAAACCGCAGGTCGTAGGTTCGAGCCCTACTGCCCCTGCCATTTTCCTGGATGCGGGACGGCGCGCACATGCTCGCGGCATTTCCGGCCGGGGATTGATTGGTGGTAAGTAATTTCGTTAAACTTCGGTTTCCCTCTTGTGTATTCGGAAATCGGTGTTTATTTAGGGTTCAACAGACACGCGGTGCGTGGGGCTGATAGTTTCAGCTTTACGCGCCGTAATTGCGTGGGCAGTCGATGGCATCCAAATCCAATCCGTTTGCGTTTCTGCAGCAGGTTCGCTCCGAGACGTCGAAAGTTACATGGCCGTCGCGCCGCGAGACCATGATCTCGACGGTCATGGTGCTGGTGATGGTGGTTTTCGCCGCGCTGTTTTTCTTTGCCGCTGACCAGCTGATCGGCTGGGCTCTGAGCTTCGTGCTGAATACCGGCAACTGATACGGGTGGAGATGAAAATGGCGGCACGTTGGTACATCGTCCACGCATATTCCAATTTTGAAAAAAAGGTGGCTGAAGACATCGAGAACAAGGCTCGCCAGAAAGGGCTTGAGCACCTGTTCGAGAAGATCCTCGTGCCGACCGAAAAGGTGGTGGAAGTGCGTCGCGGTCGCAAGGTCGATTCCGAGCGCAAGTTTTTCCCGGGCTATGTCATGGTTCGTGCCAATCTGACGGACGAAGCCTACCATCTGATCAAGAATACGCCGAAGGTCACAGGTTTCCTCGGCTCCGACAATAAGCCCGTTCCGATTCCGGATTATGAAGCCGAGCGCATTCTCGGCCAGGTCCAGGAAGGTGTCGAGCGGCCGAAGGCCTCCATTACCTTCGAGATCGGCGAGCAGGTCCGCGTTTCCGACGGCCCGTTCGCTTCGTTCAACGGCACGGTTCAGGATGTGGACGAAGAGCGTTCGCGCCTGAAGGTGGAAGTGTCGATCTTCGGCCGAGCGACGCCAGTCGAGCTGGAATACGCTCAGGTCGAGAAGGTCTGATTGCAGAAATTGGAGGCTGGCTCTTGCGGCCTGTTTCCTGCGGACGTTGTCCGCACCCGCGTGGAAGGTGAGGGGTCTTAGCCGGACCCTAATGATCCGCACCACGCAACCGCAGCCGCCGGAGAGATCCGGCATCACGGGCCGGGCGACCGGCCGTTCATGAAAGGCAGAGAGATATGGCTAAGAAAGTTGCAGGCCAGCTCAAGCTTCAGGTCAAGGCAGGATCGGCAAACCCGTCCCCGCCGATTGGTCCGGCGCTTGGTCAGCGTGGCATTAACATCATGGAATTCTGCAAGGCGTTCAATGCCGCCACGCAGGAAATGGAAAAGGGCATGCCGATCCCGGTCGTCATCACCTATTACCAGGACAAGTCCTTCACCTTCGCGATGAAGCAGCCGCCGGTCAGCTACTGGCTGAAGAAGGAAGCGAAGATCACATCCGGTTCCAAGACGCCCGGCAAGGGCGCCAAGGCCGGCTCCCTCACCAAGGCTCAGATCAAGTCGATCGCAGAAGCCAAGATGAAGGATCTGAACGCAGCGGATATCGAAGGTGCAATGGCGATGATCGAGGGCTCCGCCCGCGCCATGGGCCTGGAAGTGGTGGGTTAAGATCATGGCTGGTAAGCGCACGCAGAAGATCAACGAAGGTGTTGATCCCACCAAGCTCTACGCTCTGACCCTGGCCATCGGCATGGTCAAGGAACGGGCTGTCGCCAAGTTCGACGAAACCATCGAAGTCTCGATGAACCTCGGCGTCGACCCGCGCCATGCGGACCAGATGGTTCGCGGCGTCGTCAACCTGCCGAATGGCACGGGCCGTACGGTTCGCGTTGCCGTCTTCGCTCGTGGCGCCAAGGCTGACGAAGCCAAGGCCGCTGGTGCCGATATCGTTGGTGCCGAAGACCTCGTCGAAATCGTCCAGGGCGGCAAGATCGAATTCGATCGCTGCATTGCCACCCCCGATATGATGCCGCTCGTCGGCCGTCTCGGTAAGGTTCTCGGCCCCCGCGGCATGATGCCGAACCCGAAGGTCGGCACCGTTACGATGGATGTCGCTGGTGCCGTCAAGGCTTCCAAGGGCGGCGCTGTCGAGTTCCGCGTCGAGAAGGCTGGCATCGTCCATGCCGGTATCGGCAAGGCCTCTTTCGAAGCCAAGGCTCTGGAAGAAAACATCCGCGCCTTTGCCGACGCCGTCATCAAGGCGAAGCCGGCTGGCGCCAAGGGCAACTACGTCAAGCGCGTGGCGATTTCGTCGACCATGGGCCCGGGCGTCAAGATCGAGCCCGGCTCGGTCACCGGAGCGCCGACCGCATAAGTTTATGCCGGGCTTCAAGTCCGGCGACTGAATTTCCGGCCTCGCAAGGGGCCGGAATATTCCGGAGAAATCCGGAATCCTGTCCGAGATTGCAGGTGGTTTTCCCTTAATCACTTAGCCTGCATGAGACGGGTAAGACCCGAATTGCAAGAAGTTCGCTTCTAGGAACTCGGTTCGAGCCTTGGATGCCTTGTGCCTCTTTAGCCTTGATTGGCGCGAGAGCGCGGGGGGACAGGATCCTCAAGCGTCGCTTGGGATCTCGCTTGATCCCAGGAGGCAAAAGGCAACCGGCGGGCCCATTTTCGGTCCCGCCAACTGGAGATAGGCAGTGGAAAGAGCGGAAAAACGCGAATTCGTCACGGAACTGAACGAAGTCTTCAAGGCTTCGGGCTCAGTTGTCGTGGCCCACTATGCTGGTGCCACAGTCGCGCAGATGAACGATTTTCGTTCGAAGATGCGCGCAGCTGGCGGCACCGTCAAAGTCGCGAAGAACCGCCTGGCCAAGATTGCCCTTCAGGGTACGGAAGCGGAAGGGATGTCCAATCTCTTCAAGGGTCAGACGCTGATTGCATACAGCACCGATCCGATCACCGCTCCGAAGGTCGTCATGGATTTCGCCAAGACCAATGACAAGATCATTGTTCTGGGCGGCGCCATGGGAACAACCACGCTCAACGCCGATGCAGTCAAGTCGCTTGCGACCCTGCCTTCGCTCGATGAGTTGCGTGCGAAGCTGCTGGGCATGATCCAGACACCGGCTACCCGCATCGCTGGGGTTGTTGCAGCACCGGCAAGCCAGCTTGCTCGCGTGTTTGCGGCCTACGCCAAGAAGGACGAAGCCGCGTAAGGCGGTTTTTCGCTGTTTATAATCAACCGGTTCGAACCGAACAAAAGGAACTAGTAAAATGGCTGATCTCGCAAAGATCGTTGACGACCTCTCCTCGCTGACCGTTCTGGAAGCTGCAGAACTGTCGAAGCTTCTCGAAGAAAAGTGGGGCGTTTCCGCCGCTGCTCCGGTAGCTGTTGCTGCCGTTGGTGGCGGTGCTGCTGCTGCTGTCGTTGAAGAAGAAAAGACCGAATTCGACGTCATCCTCACGGATGTCGGCGCCAACAAGATCAACGTCATCAAGGAAGTCCGCGCCATCACCGGTCTCGGCCTCAAGGAAGCCAAGGATCTCGTTGAAGCCGCTCCGAAGGCTGTCAAGGAAGGCGTCAACAAGGCTGAAGCCGCTGACATCAAGAAGAAGCTTGAAGACGCTGGCGCCAAGGCCGACGTCAAGTAATCTTGAACTGCTTTTGGGAGGCAGTATTTCTACTGCCTCCCATTTGCCGTTTTTCTGAACGAATTACCCAAAAGCCGCGTCGAAACGGCTTTTGGGTAATGGGTTCTTCAAAAGGATGGTCTCCCACCGAGGGCAGCACAGCAATCCGAGCTGAGCGTTTTCCGGGGTCGGACGAGATTGAACTACTCATTGATTGACGGGACCGACTGGCCATCGGTTCCCGTCCGTTGCAGGCCCGGGTGCAAGATTTTGAAGGAGCGACGATGGCTCAGACCCTTTCGTTCAACGGTCGCAGGCGCGTACGCAAGTTTTTTGGTAAGATCCCCGAAGTCGCAGAAATGCCGAACCTCATCGAGGTTCAGAAGGCGTCCTACGACCAGTTTCTGATGGTTGAAGAGCCGAAGGGCGGCCGGCCCGACGAGGGCCTTCAGGCCGTCTTCAAGTCGGTTTTCCCGATCACCGATTTCTCCGGCGCATCGATGCTGGAATTCGTGTCCTACGAATTCGAACCGCCGAAGTTCGACGTTGACGAATGCCGTCAGCGCGACCTGACCTATGCGGCGCCGCTGAAGGTGACTCTGCGCCTCATCGTGTTCGATATCGACGAGGATACCGGCGCGAAGTCGATCAAGGACATCAAGGAACAGTCCGTCTACATGGGCGACATGCCGCTCATGACCAACAACGGCACGTTCATCGTCAACGGCACCGAGCGCGTCATCGTTTCCCAGATGCACCGTTCGCCGGGCGTCTTCTTCGACCACGACAAGGGCAAGAGCCATTCGTCCGGCAAGCTGCTCTTTGCTGCGCGCGTCATCCCTTATCGCGGTTCCTGGCTCGATATCGAATTCGACGCCAAGGACATCGTCTACGCCCGTATCGACCGCCGCCGCAAGATCCCTGTCACGTCGCTGCTGATGGCGCTCGGCATGGACGGCGAGGAAATCCTCGACACTTTCTACACGAAGTCGCTCTACAAGCGCGACGGCGAAGGCTGGCGTATTCCCTTCAAGCCGGAAACGCTGAAGGGTGCCAAGGCGATCACCGAGATGGTCGACGCCGATACCGGCGAAGTCGTCGTGGAAGCCGGCAAGAAGCTGACCCCGCGCCTGCTGCGCCAGCTTTCCGACAAGGGCCTGAAGGCACTCAAGGCCGCCGACGACGATCTTTACGGCAACTACCTCGCCGGCGACATCGTCAACTACTCGACGGGTGAAATCTACCTCGAGGCTGGCGACGAAATCGACGAGAAGACGCTTGGCATCATCCTGGCGTACGGCTTCGACGAGATCCCGGTTCTCGGCATCGACCACATCAATGTCGGCGCCTATATCCGCAACACACTGACAGCCGACAAGAACGAGAACCGTCAGGACGCTCTGTTCGACATCTACCGCGTCATGCGTCCGGGTGAGCCGCCGACCATGGAATCGGCCGAAGCCATGTTCAACTCGCTGTTCTTCGATGCGGAGCGTTACGACCTCTCCGCCGTCGGCCGCGTCAAGATGAACATGCGCCTCGACCTGACCGTCGAAGACACCGTCCGCATCCTGCGCAAGGACGACATCCTGGCCGTGGTCAGGATGCTGGTCGAACTGCGCGATGGCAAGGGTGAGATCGACGACATCGACAACCTCGGCAACCGCCGCGTCCGTTCGGTCGGCGAGCTGATGGAAAACCAGTACCGTCTCGGCCTGCTGCGTATGGAGCGCGCGATCAAGGAACGTATGTCCTCGATCGAGATCGACACGGTCATGCCGCAGGATCTGATCAACGCCAAGCCGGCAGCCGCCGCCGTGCGCGAATTCTTCGGTTCCTCGCAGCTCTCGCAGTTCATGGACCAGGTCAACCCGCTCTCGGAAATCACCCACAAGCGCCGTCTTTCGGCTCTTGGCCCGGGCGGCCTGACCCGTGAGCGCGCCGGCTTCGAAGTCCGCGACGTGCATCCGACCCACTATGGCCGCATTTGCCCGATCGAAACGCCGGAAGGCCCGAACATCGGTCTGATCAACTCGCTTGCGACCTTTGCCCGCGTCAACAAGTACGGCTTCATCGAAAGCCCGTACCGCCGAATCGTCGACGGCAAGGTGACGAGCGACGTGCTCTACCTCTCCGCCATGGAAGAGGCGAAGTACTACGTCGCCCAGGCCAACGCCGAGATGAACGCTGACGGGTCCTTCGTCGACGAATTCGTCGTCTGCCGTCATGCCGGTGAAGTTATGCTCGCTCCGCGCGACAGCATGAACCTGATGGACGTCTCGCCGAAGCAGGTTGTTTCTGTCGCAGCCGCGCTCATCCCGTTCCTGGAAAACGACGACGCCAACCGCGCGCTGATGGGCTCGAACATGCAGCGTCAGGCAGTGCCGCTGCTGCGTGCCGAAGCTCCGTTCGTCGGGACCGGCATGGAGCCGGTCGTCGCCCGTGACTCGGGTGCTGCCATCGGCGCCCGCCGTGGCGGCGTGGTCGACCAGGTCGACGCGACGCGTATCGTTATCCGGGCCACGGAAGATCTCGAAGCCGGCAAGTCCGGCGTCGATATCTACCGTCTGCAGAAGTTCCAGCGTTCGAACCAGAACACCTGCGTCAACCAGCGCCCGCTGGTCACCGTCGGTGACGAGGTCAACCGCGGCGACATCCTCGCCGACGGCCCATCGACCGATCTCGGCGACCTGGCGCTCGGCCGCAACGCGCTCGTCGCGTTCATGCCCTGGAACGGCTACAATTACGAAGACTCGATCCTGCTCTCCGAGCGTATCGTTGCCGACGACGTGTTCACCTCCATTCACATCGAGGAATTCGAAGTGATGGCACGCGACACCAAGCTTGGTCCTGAGGAAATCACCCGCGATATTCCGAACGTTTCGGAAGAAGCGCTGAAAAACCTCGACGAAGCCGGCATCGTCTATATCGGCGCCGAAGTTCAGCCGGGCGATATCCTCGTTGGCAAGATCACGCCGAAGGGCGAAAGCCCGATGACGCCGGAAGAAAAGCTTCTGCGCGCCATCTTCGGCGAAAAGGCCTCCGACGTGCGCGACACCTCCATGCGCATGCCGCCCGGCACCTACGGCACCATCGTCGAAGTTCGCGTCTTCAACCGCCACGGCGTTGAAAAGGACGAGCGCGCGATGGCGATCGAGCGCGAAGAGATCGAGCGTCTGGCAAAGGACCGTGACGACGAGCAGGCGATCCTCGACCGTAACGTCTACGGCCGTCTGATCGAGATGCTGCGCGGCCAGGCCTCTATTGCTGGCCCGAAGGGCTTCAAGAAGGGCAGCGAGCTTTCGAACGCCGTCGTCTCCGAATATCCCCGCTCGCAGTGGTGGATGTTTGCAGTCGAAGACGAAAAGGTTCAGAGCGAGCTCGAAGCGCTCCGTGGTCAGTACGACGAATCCAAGTCGCGCCTTGAACAGCGCTTCATGGACAAGGTCGAAAAGGTCCAGCGCGGCGATGAAATGCCCCCTGGCGTCATGAAGATGGTCAAGGTCTTCGTCGCCGTAAAGCGCAAGATCCAGCCGGGCGACAAGATGGCCGGCCGTCACGGGAACAAGGGCGTCGTGTCGCGCATTGTGCCTGTCGAGGACATGCCGTTCCTTGAAGACGGCACGCATGTTGACGTCGTTCTGAACCCGCTCGGCGTGCCTTCGCGTATGAACGTCGGTCAGATCTTGGAAACGCACCTGGGCTGGGCTTGCGCCGGCATGGGTCGTCAGATCGGCGAACTGATCGAAGCGTATAAGGCCAATGGCAACATCGAGCCGCTACGCAAGACGATCGGCGATGTCGTCGGCGACGGTCCGAAGGCCGAACAGGTCCAGGATTTCGATGACGACTCCGTTCTGCGTCTCGCCGATCAATGGAAGCGCGGCGTTTCGATTGCGACGCCGGTCTTCGACGGCGCTCATGAGGGTGATGTCAACGACATGCTGCGTCTGGCAGGCCTCAAGGATACGGGACAGTCGACGCTCTATGACGGTCGTACCGGCGAGCAGTTCGACCGCCAGGTAACTGTGGGCTACATCTACATGCTGAAGCTCAACCACCTGGTCGACGACAAGATCCATGCTCGTTCGATCGGTCCTTACTCGCTCGTGACCCAGCAGCCGCTGGGCGGCAAGGCGCAGTTCGGCGGCCAGCGCTTCGGCGAAATGGAAGTCTGGGCGCTCGAAGCATACGGCGCAGCCTACACGCTGCAGGAAATGCTGACGGTGAAGTCGGACGACGTCGCCGGCCGCACCAAGGTCTACGAAGCCATCGTCCGCGGCGACGACACGTTCGAAGCCGGTATTCCGGAAAGCTTCAACGTTCTCGTCAAGGAAATGCGCTCTCTGGGCCTCAGCGTCGAGCTCGAGAACACCAAGCTTGACGAGGCGCAGGCAGCTCAGCTGCCCGATGCGGCCGAGTAAGCACTTGATAGGGCGTGCGCTGCCAATGCGGCGCACGCCGGTCCCGCCGGGCGCCGTATCCGTGTCGGCCCGGAAGGGAAGTTTCGCCGCATCCAGCGGTTATTCTCGTTTAAGCGAGGGAGGCGGCTCCCGGGAATTTGCCGCCGACCATCGCATTTTGAGGGCGCTTTAGCCCATGAAGGAGACAGGCATGAACCAAGAGGTCATGAATCTTTTCAATCCGCAGGTGCCTGCACAGAATTTCGATTCAATTCGGATTTCGATCGCGTCTCCGGAGAAGATCCTCTCCTGGTCTTACGGTGAGATCAAGAAGCCGGAAACCATCAACTACCGTACGTTCAAGCCGGAACGCGACGGTCTGTTCTGCGCGCGCATCTTCGGGCCGATCAAGGACTACGAATGCTTGTGCGGCAAGTACAAGCGTATGAAGTACAAGGGCATCATCTGCGAAAAGTGCGGCGTCGAAGTCACGCTGTCGCGCGTTCGCCGTGAGCGCATGGGCCATATCGAGCTCGCAGCTCCCGTTGCCCACATCTGGTTCCTGAAGTCGCTGCCGAGCCGCATTTCGACGCTGCTCGACATGACGCTGAAGGATGTCGAGCGCGTCCTCTACTTCGAAAACTACATCGTCACCGAGCCGGGCCTGACCGCCTTGAAGGAGCACCAGCTCCTCTCGGAAGAAGAGTACATGCTCGCTGTCGACGAATACGGCGAAGACCAGTTCACCGCGATGATCGGCGCTGAGGCGATCTACGAGATGCTGGCCTCGATGAACCTCGAAAAGATCGCTGGCGACCTGCGCGCAGAGCTGGCCGACACCACGTCGGATCTCAAGCAGAAGAAGCTGATGAAGCGCCTGAAGATCGTCGAGAACTTCATGGAGTCGGGCAACCGCCCGGAATGGATGATCATGAAGGTCGTTCCGGTCATCCCGCCGGATCTGCGCCCGCTGGTTCCGCTCGACGGCGGCCGGTTCGCGACGTCGGATCTGAACGATCTCTACCGTCGTGTCATCAACCGTAACAACCGTCTGAAGCGCCTGATCGAGCTTCGTGCGCCTGGTATCATCATCCGCAACGAAAAGCGCATGCTGCAGGAATCCGTTGATGCGCTGTTCGACAACGGCCGTCGCGGCCGTGTCATTACCGGCGCCAACAAGCGTCCGCTGAAGTCGCTCTCCGACATGCTGAAGGGCAAGCAGGGCCGCTTCCGTCAGAACCTGCTCGGCAAGCGCGTCGACTATTCCGGCCGTTCGGTTATCGTCACCGGTCCGGAACTGAAGCTGCATCAGTGCGGCCTGCCGAAGAAGATGGCGCTCGAGCTCTTCAAGCCGTTCATCTATGCCCGCCTCGACGCCAAGGGTTACTCCTCGACCGTCAAGCAGGCCAAGAAGCTGGTCGAGAAGGAAAAGCCCGAAGTCTGGGATATCCTCGACGAGGTCATCCGCGAGCATCCGGTTCTCTTGAACCGCGCACCGACGCTGCATCGCCTGGGCATCCAGGCCTTCGAACCTATCCTGGTCGAAGGCAAGGCAATCCAGCTGCATCCGCTCGTCTGCACGGCCTTCAACGCCGACTTCGACGGTGACCAGATGGCTGTTCACGTGCCGTTGTCGCTCGAAGCTCAGCTCGAAGCCCGCGTGCTGATGATGTCGACCAACAACATCCTGCATCCGGCCAACGGCGCGCCGATCATCGTTCCCTCGCAGGACATGGTTCTCGGCCTCTACTATCTGTCGATCCTCAACCAGAACGAGCCGGGCGAAGGCATGGCCTTCTCCGATCTCGGCGAGCTGCATCACGCCCTCGAAAGCAAGGTCGTGACGCTGCACACCAAGATCCGCGGCCGCTTCAAGTCGATCGACGAGGATGGCAAGCCTTACTCGAAGATCTATGAGACGACGCCTGGCCGTCTGCTCATCGGTGAACTGTTGCCGAAGAACGGTAAGGTGCCCTTCGATATCTGCAACCAGGAAATGACCAAGAAGAACATCTCGAAGATGATCGACACGGTCTATCGCCACTGCGGCCAGAAGGACACGGTCATCTTCTGCGACCGCATCATGCAGCTCGGCTTTTCCCATGCCTGCCGCGCCGGCATCTCGTTCGGCAAGGACGACATGGTCATTCCGGATGCCAAGGCCAAGATCGTTGCCGACACCGAAAACCTGGTGAAGGAATACGAGCAGCAATACAATGACGGCCTCATCACCCAGGGCGAGAAGTACAACAAGGTTGTCGACGCCTGGGGCAAGGCGACCGAAAAGGTCGCCGAAGAGATGATGGCCCGCATTAAGGCGGTCGAATTCGACGAGAAGACCGGTCGCCAGAAGCCGATGAACTCGATCTACATGATGAGCCACTCCGGTGCCCGCGGTTCTCCGAACCAGATGCGCCAGCTGGGTGGTATGCGTGGCCTTATGGCCAAGCCGTCGGGCGAAATCATCGAGACGCCGATCATCTCGAACTTCAAGGAAGGCCTGACCGTCAACGAGTATTTCAACTCGACCCACGGCGCCCGCAAGGGTCTGGCAGACACCGCCCTGAAGACCGCCAACTCCGGCTACCTGACCCGCCGTCTCGTCGACGTCGCGCAGGATTGCATCGTCACGCATGTCGATTGCGGAACGCAGACGGGCCTCACCATGACCGCCATCGTCGATGCCGGCCAGGTGGTTGCCTCGATCGGCGCCCGTATCCTCGGCCGCACGGCGCTCGACGACATCGATCATCCGGTCACGGGTGAGCGCATCGTCGATGCCGGCAGGATGATCCTCGAGCCCGACGTCGTCGAAATCGAGAAGGCCGGCATCCAGTCGATCCGCATCCGCTCGGCACTGACCTGCGAAATCCAGACGGGCGTCTGCTCGGTCTGCTACGGCCGCGACCTCGCGCGCGGTACGCCGGTCAATATGGGCGAAGCCGTCGGCGTCATCGCTGCTCAGTCGATCGGCGAGCCGGGTACCCAGCTCACCATGCGTACCTTCCACCTTGGCGGTACGGCAACCGTGGTCGACCAGTCGTTCCTCGAAGCCTCGTACGAAGGTACGGTGCAGATCAAGAACCGCAACATCCTGCGCAATTCCGATGGCAACCTCGTTGCCATGGGCCGCAACATGACCGTCCAGATCCTGGACGAACGTGGTGTCGAGCGGTCGTCGCAGCGTGTGGCCTACGGTTCGAAACTGCATGTCGACGAAGGCGACAAGGTCAAGCGCGGCCAGCGCCTGGCAGAGTGGGACCCCTACACCCGTCCGATGATGACGGAAGTGGCCGGTACCGTTCAGTTTGAAGATCTGGTCGACGGTCTCTCCGTTCTGGAAGCGACCGACGAATCGACCGGCATCACCAAGCGTCAGGTTATCGATTGGCGTTCGACCCCGCGCGGCTCGGACCTCAAGCCGGCGATCGTCATCAAGGATGCTAGCGGCAATATCGCGAAGCTGTCCCGTGGTGGTGACGCCCGCTTCTTCCTCTCGGTCGATGCGATTCTGTCGGTCGAGCCGGGCACGAAGGTCTCCCAGGGTGACGTTCTCGCCCGTTCGCCGCTCGAAAGCGCCAAGACCAAGGACATCACCGGCGGTCTGCCGCGTGTTGCCGAACTGTTCGAAGCCCGCCGTCCGAAGGACCACGCCATCATCGCAGAGATCGATGGTACGATCCGCCTCGGCCGCGACTACAAGAACAAGCGTCGCGTCATCATCGAGCCGGCGGAAGACGGTGTCGAGCCTGTCGAATACCTGATCCCGAAGGGCAAGCCCTTCCACCTTCAGGAAGGCGACTATATCGAAAAGGGTGACTACATCCTCGACGGTAACCCGGCTCCGCACGACATCCTGGCGATTAAGGGTGTGGAGGCTCTGGCCTCCTACCTCGTCAACGAGATCCAGGAAGTCTACCGCCTGCAGGGCGTCGTCATCAACGACAAACACATCGAGGTGATTGTCCGTCAGATGCTGCAGAAGGTGGAAATCACCGATGCAGGCGACTCGACCTATATCGTCGGCGACAATGTCGACCGGATCGAGCTCGAAGACGTCAACGATCACCTGATCGAGCAGGGCAAGAAGCCAGCCTATGGCGATCCGGTTCTTCTCGGCATCACCAAGGCGTCGCTGCAGACCCCGTCCTTCATCTCGGCCGCGTCCTTCCAGGAAACGACGAAGGTGCTGACGGAAGCTGCGATCGCCGGCAAGACCGACGGCCTGCAGGGTCTGAAGGAAAACGTCATCGTTGGCCGCCTCATCCCGGCCGGTACCGGCGGCACCATGACCCAGATCCGCCGCATCGCCACGTCGCGCGACGAGATGATCCTCGAAGAGCGCCGCAAGGGCACGGGTGCTGCCGTCGCCACGCCGATGCTGCAGGACATGGCCGAAAAGGCTCCTGCTGCGGAATAATCCGCGGCTGAAGTCGACGAATTGAAAAACCGCCCGGAGCGATCCGGGCGGTTTCTTTATTTTTAGTTTGCGCTGATTGGGCGGGCGGGGAGGGAGGCTGCTTTCGCTTATGCTGCCTTGACTGCGTAAGCGGCGGCTCCGTTCAGTTGAACCGGATGATCGCGACTTCGCCTTCGACGGCTCCCTGGTAGGCAGAGGCGTGCGGCTCTTCGGCCGGGACCTCGGTCAGCATGCCGATCTGGTCGAGATCGGCCTCGATGAAGCCTTCCTCGGCAAGGGCGTTCAAGGCCTCGCGTACGGCAGTGTCGTCGTCAGGCGCCTTCAGCATGATGTGCAGGTCGATACCTTCGCTGGCGTCGGACTCGTAGCCCTTGCCGATGATGATGAAGATCATCGGGCCGTCGAAATTATTGTCGTTATCAGGTGTCGTGATCATCGCCTGTCCTTCGGCTCTTTGACGATTCGGTCGCTCGAATCCCGCTGTGAGGGCCGAACGTCGCAATTGCTGATTTCTTAACTGCTTTTGCTGCAATGCCCAAGTTTTTATGTTCGAGCACGGCCGTGATTTCGTCTAGAAGGATGAAACAGGGCGTTCGGCCGGCATATCAAGGCGATACGGCGAGTTTATTTCTTAACCGGCCTTGACGAGACGGGTGGAAACCAGTAGTACCCCGGCCATCAGATCCCATGTGAGGCTTGGCTGTTCGGGGCGACTCGCCCTGAAGTTCACCTCAAACAAGGTTCTAAACGCACGTTGAAGTCATGATGCTGCACGCACGACGCATGTTCTATGCGTCCTCTGCTCCTTGTGGTCCATCTGCGGAAGCGGATCGGGCCATATTTTGCGCATTGACGGAAAGCGTACGTCACTGCCGGAGACGGCGCGAGTTCAAGCCCGCAAGGGTACTGAGATAAAACGTAAGGGATGGTTGAATGCCTACCGTAAACCAGCTGATCCGCAAGCCTCGCCAGGCGAACGTAAAGCGTAACAAGGTTCCCGCACTCCAGGAGAACCCGCAGAAGCGCGGCGTTTGCACGCGCGTCTACACGACGACGCCGAAGAAGCCGAACTCGGCTCTGCGTAAGGTCGCAAAGATCCGCCTGACCAACGGCTTCGAAGTCATTGGTTACATCCCCGGCGAAGGTCACAACCTTCAGGAACACTCTGTCGTCATGATCCGTGGCGGCCGCGTCAAGGACCTTCCGGGTGTCCGTTATCATATCATCCGCGGCGTTCTCGATACCCAGGGTGTCAAGAACCGCAAGCAGCGCCGCTCCAAGTACGGCGCGAAGCGTCCGAAGTAATTCGGGTTTTGAATAATCCGGCGCTGCGCGAGGTCCTCCGCGTCATGAAGCGCCTTAACGGTTGAAGAGACAAAAGTATGTCCAGACGTCATAAAGCAGAAAAGCGCGAGATCAATCCGGACCCGAAGTTCGGCGATCTCGTCGTCACCAAGTTCATGAATGCCATCATGCTCGACGGCAAGAAGTCCGTTGCTGAAAACATCGTCTACGGTGCGTTCGACGTTGTCCACGGCAAGTCCAAGCAGGAGCCGCTCACGGTATTCCATTCTGCACTTGAGAACATTGCCCCGCACGTTGAAGTTCGCTCGCGTCGTGTCGGTGGTGCGACCTATCAGGTCCCCGTCGATGTTCGTCCGGAGCGCCGCCAGGCTCTTGCTATTCGCTGGCTGATCGCTGCTGCCCGCAAGCGCAATGAAACGACTATGGTTGACCGCCTTTCCGGCGAGCTGCTCGATGCGTCCAACAACCGCGGCTCCGCCGTCAAGAAGCGCGAAGACACGCACAAGATGGCTGACGCCAACCGCGCGTTCTCGCACTATCGCTGGTAATTCCGAACGGTATCGAAAGGCAGTCCACAATGGCTCGCGAATATAAAATCGAAGACTACCGCAATTTCGGTATCATGGCGCATATCGACGCCGGCAAGACCACGACCACCGAGCGTATTCTTTATTACACCGGCAAGTCGCACAAGATCGGCGAAGTCCACGACGGCGCAGCCACCATGGACTGGATGGAGCAGGAGCAGGAGCGTGGCATCACGATCACCTCTGCTGCCACCACGACCTACTGGAAGGGCCGTGACGGCAAAATGCGCCGCTTCAACATCATCGACACTCCCGGCCACGTCGACTTCACCATTGAAGTCGAGCGTTCGCTGCGCGTTCTCGACGGCGCCATCGCGCTGCTCGACGCTAACGCCGGTGTTGAGCCGCAGACGGAAACCGTCTGGCGTCAGGCCGAGAAGTACAATGTCCCGCGGATGATCTTCTGCAACAAGATGGACAAGACCGGTGCGGACTTCTACCGCTCCGTCGAGATGATCAAGACCCGTCTCGGTGCAACGGCTGTCGTTATGCAGCTGCCGATCGGTGCGGAGACCGAATTCAAGGGCGTCATCGACCTGGTCGAGATGAACGCACTCATCTGGCGCGACGAGTCGCTCGGCGCCCAGTGGGATGTCGTCGAGATCCCCGAGGACATGAAGGCCAAGGCTGAGGAATATCGCGAAAAGCTGATCGAGACGGTCGTCGACATCGACGAAGCCGCCACCGAAGCTTACCTCGAAGGCATTCTGCCGGACAACGATCAGATCCGTGCGCTGGTTCGCCGCGGCACGATCGACGTCAAGTTCCACCCGATGTTCTGCGGCACCGCCTTCAAGAACAAGGGCGTGCAGCCGCTGCTCGACGCCGTCGTCGACTACCTGCCGTCGCCGATGGACATCCCGGCGATCAAGGGCATCGACTTCAAGACGGAAGCCGAAATCGAGCGTCATGCCGACGACAGCGAGCCGCTTTCCATGCTCGCCTTCAAGATCATGAACGACCCCTTCGTTGGTTCGCTGACCTTCGCCCGCATCTACTCCGGCAAGCTCGAAAAGGGCGCGTCGGTCATCAACACGGTCAAGGACAAGCGCGAGCGCGTCGGCCGCATGCTGCAGATGCACTCCAACTCGCGTGAAGACATTGAAGAAGCCTTCGCAGGTGACATCGTGGCTCTCGCCGGCCTCAAGGAAACCACGACGGGCGACACGCTCTGCGATCCGCTGAAGCCGGTTATCCTCGAGCGCATGGAATTCCCGGAGCCGGTCATCCAGATCGCCATCGAGCCGAAGACCAAGGGCGACCAGGAAAAGATGGGCCTTGCGCTCAACCGCCTGGCTGCTGAAGATCCGTCCTTCCGTGTCAAGACCGACCAGGAATCAGGCCAGACCATCATCGCCGGCATGGGCGAGCTGCATCTCGACATCATCGTCGACCGCATGCGTCGTGAATTCAAGGTCGAAGCAACCGTTGGCGCGCCGCAGGTTGCCTACCGTGAAACCATCACCCGGAAGCATGAAGAAGACTACACCCATAAGAAGCAGTCCGGTGGTACCGGCCAGTTCGCGCGCGTCAAGATCGTCTTCGAACCGAACCCGGAAGGCGACGAATTCAAGTTCGAATCCAAGATCGTCGGCGGTTCCGTTCCGAAGGAATACATCCCCGGCGTTCAGAAGGGCATCGAAAGCGTTCTGTCTTCGGGTCCGCTCGCAGGCTTCCCGATGCTCGGCGTCAAGGCAACCCTCATCGATGGCGCCTTCCACGACGTCGACTCTTCGGTTCTCGCCTTCGAAATCGCATCGCGTGCTTGCTTCCGTGAAGCAGCCAAAAAGGCCGGCGCTCAGCTGCTCGAGCCGATGATGAGGGTCGAAGTCGTCACCCCGGAAGATTATGTCGGCGACGTTATCGGCGACCTGAACTCCCGTCGCGGTCAGATCCAGGGCCAGGAAAGCCGCGGTATCGCCGTTGTCATCAATGCGAACGTTCCTCTCGCGAACATGTTCAAGTACGTCGACAACCTGCGCTCCATGTCCCAGGGCCGCGCCCAGTACACGATGACCTTCGATCACTATTCGCCGGTACCGTCGAACGTCGCAACTGAAATCCAGGCAAAGTATTCCGGTCAGAAGTGACCGGAATACCAATTGACCGATAACAAGAATTAGATCCCTTCGGGGACTAGCAAAACGGAGACCCGAAAATGGGAAAGAGTAAGTTTGAGCGCAACAAGCCGCACGTCAACATTGGCACGATTGGCCACGTTGACCACGGCAAGACGTCTCTGACGGCAGCGATCACGAAGTACTTCGGCGAGTACAAGGCGTACGACCAGATCGACGCGGCTCCGGAAGAAAAGGCCCGCGGCATCACGATTTCGACGGCGCACGTCGAGTATGAGACGCCGGCGCGCCACTATGCGCACGTCGACTGCCCCGGCCACGCCGACTACGTCAAGAACATGATCACCGGTGCTGCCCAGATGGACGGCGCGATCCTGGTGTGCTCGGCCGCTGA
>NZ_JBIXJN010000046.1:0-17081 GCF_052871115.1 Rhizobium sp. LARHSG275
ATTCTCGACCATTGCGCCCCGTTCAACTCGTATCGCTTCACTCCCATCAAGGCCTCCGTGCTTCACACGGTACCCTATGAATCAGTGATCAACCGATTTGGGAATCCTGAATGTCGATCGGTCCTAGTCTTTATCAGATATCGCTTGCGGCACTCGACCAAAGGTCGGCGGCTTCTGCCGCCGTCATGCGCCGCACGTCGGCCTCGTGGCTGCGGCTGGCGAAGAGTTCGCTTGCCATGATCTGTTCGGCAAGATCGGCCGGAAGCGAGAGAATGACGCGGGCTTCGCCATTGTGGAGGCCGCCGAGTTCGCTGCGCTTGCCGGTCACCATGCCGCCGGCGACCGTGTTATTGGTCTCCGGATCGATCAGGATGAAGGAGCCGGACAGCCGGTTCTGCTCATAGGGATCGAAGATCGCCGCTTCGTCGAACACGAGCCGGACTTTGCCGATGGCGTTCATGTAGAGCCGCTGGGCGGAATTCCAGGCGCCGGTCTTCAGCTCCAGTTGGCTGAGCGGCTGCACCTGGACACGCTGGCGGCGGCTGCCGCTCTTCAGCCAGTAGCGTTTGCCGGGCTCGATACCCTCCGGCTGCAGCGCGACGATCTGTGCGTCGAAGGCAAGGCCGACCTGCGGCTGGGCGTCGATCGAGACGATCATGTCGCCGCGCGCCACATCCACCTGGCGGTCGAGCACCAGCGTGATCGCGTCGCCGGCAACGGCCGCGTTGCGGACGAGATCGAAGGTGACGATCTTCGAGACGTTGGCGACCATGCCCGACGGCAGGATCATGACGCTGTCGCCCGGCTTGACCGAGCCGCCGGCAACCGTGCCCTGATAGCCGCGGAAGCTTTCGCCCGGACGCGAGACGCGCTGGACGGAAAGGCGGAAGCCGACCGTCTGCGACGAGCGCACGGTGGCAAGTTCCAGCGTCTCCACCAGCGACGGGCCGGTGTACCAAGGCATGGCGGCCTGGCCGGAATAGACGACGTTTTCACCCTTCAGCGCCGACATCGGAATGGCGGTGATCTGCTTGACGCCGAGCGACAGGGCAAATTCCCGGAAGTCATGGCTGATCTTGTCGAAGCCGGCGCGGTCGTAGCCCGTCAGGTCGATCTTGTTGACGGCGAGCACGAACTGCTTAATCCCCAGCAGCGAGGCGATCGTCGCGTGACGGCGCGTTTGTTCCAGAATGCCGAGGCGCGCATCGACGAGCAGGATGGCGAGATCGGCGGTCGAGGCACCGGTCGCCATGTTGCGGGTATATTGCTCATGGCCGGGCGTGTCGGCGACGATAAAGGAGCGCTTGTCGGTCGAGAAATAGCGATAGGCGACATCGATGGTGATGCCCTGTTCGCGCTCGGCCTGCAGCCCGTCGAGCAGCAATGCGAAGTCGGGCAGGCCGAGATCGTTCTGCTTGCCGGTGGAATCGCGCTGCAGGGTGGCGGCCTGGTCTTCCTTGACCGCCTTGGTGTCCCAGAGCAGGCGGCCGATCAAGGTCGACTTGCCGTCATCGACGCTGCCGCAGGTGATGAGGCGCAGCGGCCTGGTATCGCGCTGAGCCTTGAGCGGCTCGGCGGCGGGCAGGCTGACGACGGTGGCGGCCGAGACGGCGGTTTGGGCTGCGGTCATCTCAGAAATATCCTTCACGCTTCTTCTTTTCCATGGAGCCGGACTGGTCGCGATCGATGGCGCGGCCCTGGCGTTCGGACACCGTTGCAATTTCGAGTTCGGCAATCACCTCTTCGAGGGTGGTTGCCTGTGAGCGGATGGCGCCGGTCAGCGGGAAATCGCCGAGGGTGCGGAAGCGGATCATGCCTTCCTGGCGGACTTCGCCGGACAGCAGTTCGAGGCGCGGATCTTCGGCCAGGATCATCATGCCGTCGCGCTCCACGAAAGGTCGCTTCTTGGCGTAGTAGAGCGGCACCAGCGGAATGTCCTCGGCCTGGATATAACGCCAGATATCGACTTCGGTCCAGTTCGACAGCGGGAAGGCGCGCACGCTCTCCCCCTTGCGGATCATGCCGTTATAGATGTTCCAGAGTTCCGGCCGCTGGTTGCGCGGATCCCAGCGATGGTCGGGCGTGCGGAAGGAATAGATGCGCTCCTTGGCGCGGCTGGCTTCCTCGTCACGCCGCGCACCGCCGAAAGCGGCGTCGAACTGGCCGGCATCAAGCGCCTGGCGCAGCCCCTCGGTCTTCATGATGTCGGTGAAGGCGGCCGATCCATGTGTAAACGGCGTGATGTTTTCGGCTTTGCCGCGCGGATTGATGTGCTCGATCAGATCGAGATCATACTTCTTCGCGGTCTCGTCGCGGAAGGCGATCATCTCGGAGAATTTCCAGCCGGTGTTCACATGCAGCAGCGGGAAGGGCACGCGGCCGGGATAGAAGGCCTTGCGCGCCAGGTGCAGCAGCACCGAGGAGTCCTTGCCGATCGAATAGAGCATGACGGGACGCTCGAATTCGGCCGCAACCTCGCGGAAGATGTGGATGGATTCGTTCTCCAGCGCTTTCAGATGCGGGTCGAGCGGCGCCTTGGCGCTCTGCGGATTGCTGAGTTCCGTATCCGGACGGCTATCGGGCATGTGTTACTCCAGGCTATCGGTCGTTTACGGCTCGCCGCAAAACTTGATGTTGGCTTTCCCAGGGAATGTTGACTTTCCCAAGGCTGCGGCGGCTGCCCGCGCCCTGATTGGGAAAGCCGTGGGGTGATTTACTGTGCGGCGATCGCTGTGGCCTCTTCGGCGACATGCAGGCCGCATTCGCGCGTCTCGTCCTGCTCCCACCACCAGCGGCCCGCACGTTCCGGCTCGCCGGGTTTTATCGCCCGGGTGCAGGGCTCGCAGCCGATCGAGGGATAACCGCGGGCATGCAGCGGATTGACCAGCACGCCGTTTGCGGAAACGAAGGCCTTGATCGCCTCCAGGTCCCAATCGGCGAGCGGATTGACCTTCAGCAGATGCCGTTCCGCGTCGTATTCGGCAAAGGGCGTTTCGGCACGGTTGGCCGATTGGCCGCGGCGCAGGCCGGTGATCCAGATTGCAGCACCTTCGAGGGCACGCGCGAGCGGCTTCAGCTTGCGCATGCCGCAACAGGCGTGGCGGGCTTCGACGCTCTCGTAGAAACCGTTGAGGCCGTATTGCGCCGCATAGGCGTCGATATCGGCCTTCTCGGGCTCGAAACGATGGATATGGATGTCGTACTGGCTTTCGGTCTCGTCGATCAGCGACAGCGTCTCGGCAAACAACCGGCCGGTCTGCAGCGTCGCGATATCGATCGGCAGGCGGTGCGTGCCGATCTCGGCGGTGATCACCTGGTCCTCGATGCCGAGTGACGTGGTGAACACCACGCGGCCGCCAAGGCCGCAGACCAGCGACAGACGTCCGGCAAGGTCGAGACCTGCCAGTCTGTCGTTCAGCGCCTCGGCTTCCGCAATCGGCCCTTCTTCCGCAATCCTATTGATAGCAGTCATGAGAATCCTGTCCTTTGTTGACGGGAGTATCGCAGTTCACGCATGGATCGGACAGAAAAAGGGATTTCGAAAGCTGCGGCCGGAGGAGCAAATATCTCTCCGAAGCTGCCGCGATGCAGAAAAGCAGCCGCCTGCGGATGAAAATCCACATCGGCAGCTCGAATGTCTATAAAAATAGTAGAGTTACACGCAGCCTGTCAATCCGAAATCTGAAGTGATGCCGAAAATGGTGCAGAAGGCGCGGTTTTGGCATAGATTAAGCGTGCTTGGCCGAGGGCGAAAAACAAGGCCAAAACGCTTGTCTCTCAAGGCTTTCTCCGGCGCGTTCAAATTCCGTTCATGCTGGTTGTGCCATAGAGGTGAAAGTACTTCCGTAGCGGTGCGGAAATTCGCGCCGCCTGTGTGTGTCGATGGTCAAAAATGATTACGCAAAAGGCGAAATATGCGCTGCGAGCGCTCACGGTCTTGGCTGATGCCGATGCCGACGAACCGGTGATGATTTCCGATATCGCAGCGCAGCAGAAGATCCCGAAGAAGTTCCTCGAACAGATCCTGCTCGACCTGAAACATCACGGCGTCGTCGTCAGCCGTCGCGGCAAGCAGGGCGGTTATCTCCTGCTGAAGCCCGCCCACACGATTACCTTCGGCGAGATCCTGCGCATCATCGATGGCCCGATCGCGCCGCTGCCGTGCCTGTCGATCACTGCTTACCGCCGGTGCGACGATTGCGACGGCGAACAGAATTGCCAGATCCGCCACGTCTTCGCCAAGGTGGCCGACGCCACCCGCAAGGTGCTGTTCTCGACGACCATCGCCGATGCCATCGCCCCAAAGCACAGCGCCGAAGTCACCCGGCTGCTGGCCTGAGCATACGCCTGCCTCTTTCTTCAAGATTTGGTGAAATACCTTTTCCTCCAGTCGGGATGCTCCACCTGCCTGCTCATGCTGGTAGGGAGAATATCATGTTTGGAATTTCAGCACAGCGAGTACTGGCTGCGGCCATACTCTCGGCGGCCCTAGCGACAGGCGCGGCCGCTCATCACGGCTGGTCGTGGGCCGAGGCGGATCAGATCGAACTGCGCGGCACCATCGACAAGATCTCCATGGGCGGCCCGCATCCGACGCTCGATGTCGCCACCGCCGATGACGGCGTCTGGCTCGTCGAACTCGGCAATCCGCGCCAGACGGAACGCTCCGGTTTCATCGAAGGTGTGGCCAAGCCCGGCGACCAGGTGGTGGCCCTTGGAAACCGTTCGCAGGATGCAAAAGAGAAGCGGCTGAAGGCCGTACGCCTCACCATCGGCGAGAAGCGCTACGATATCTATCCCGACCGCATCAAGACGAACTGACCTCTGGGCGAACTGACCTGCCGTGATGGACACTCTCGAATGGCTGTCGGCTACCACGCCTGCGCTCGCGCTCCGGCGCTCCGGAGCGCTCTACATGTTCGTCAACGCAGCCCATATCCTGGCGATCGGCCTCTTGGTCGGCGCCATCCTGCCGCTTGATCTGAGGCTCGCCGGCTTCTTCCGCAAGGTGCCGGTTGAGATCGTCGCGCCGTTTCTATCACGCGCCGCCGCCGTCGGCCTTGCCGCGGCTGTTGTCACCGGCTTGTGCCTTTTCAGCGTCCGGGCGGTCGAATATGCCTTCAATCCCGCCTTCCTTGCCAAGCTTTGCCTGATCGCCATCGGCCTTTTCAACCTGTCGATCGTTCATTTCGGGCAAGGCTGGAAAACGGCGGTGTCGACAGGCATCGTCCGGACCGGCCTGCGCTTCTCCGCCGCCCTGTCGGCCGCGATCTGGATCGCCGCCCTCATAGCCGGACGGTGGATCGGTTTTCTCTGAAACCGGATAACCGGATCAGCGGTCGCTCACCGCCCAGCGCGGGTTGACCCACGGTTCCTGGTTCGAGCGCGCCAGCGGCTGTTTGCCGAGGATATGGTCGGCCGCCTTCTCGCCGGTCATAATAGAGGGTCCGTTCAGGTTGCCATAGGTGACGTGCGGGAAGATCGAGCTGTCGGCGACGCGCAAGGCCTCGACGCCGATCACCCGCGTTTGCGGATCGACCACCGCCATCGGATCGTCCTTGGCGCCCATCCGGCAGGTGCCGCAAGGGTGATAGGCGCTTTCCAGATGTTCGCGCAGGAAGGCGTCGATCTCGTCGTCGCTCTGCACGCCTTCGCCCGGCTGGATCTCCGGCCCGCGATAGTCGTTGAAGGCGCTCTGCCCGAAGATTTCGCGCGTGAGCCGCACGCAGTGGCGGAATTTCTCCCAATCCTCCGCATGGCTCATATAGTTGAAGCGCAGCACCGGATCGGCCTTAGGGTCGGCGGAGCGCAAGCTCACGCTACCGCGCGATTTCGACAGGTTATAGCCGACATGAACCTGGAAGCCGTGGCTCTTCGCCGCCGCCTTGCCGTCATAGCTGATCGCCACCGGCAGGAAATGGTACTGGATATCGGGTTGCTTCAGCCCTGCTGCAGACCGCAGGAAGGCGCACGCCTCGAATTGATTGGAGGCGCCGAGCCCGCCGCGCGAGAGCAGCCATTGCGCGCCGGCCACGCCCTGCCAGAACCACGGCAGCCAGGAATAGAGCGACACCGGCTTGGTGCTGACCTGCTGGAAGTAGAATTCCATATGGTCCTGCAGATTGGCGCCGACCCCCGGCCGGTCGGCCTTCACCGTAATGCCCAAGTCCTGCAGATGTTGGCCGGGACCGATGCCCGACAGCATCAAGAGCTTCGGTGAGTTGAAGGAGGAGGCCGAGACGATCACCTCGCGGTTCGCCTTCACCACCTCCATTCTGCCCTTGCGTTCGATCTCGACGCCTGTGGCACGCCCGTCCTCGATCACGATCCTCTGCGCAAAGCCGTAGATGATCTTGACATTGTCCCGCCTCAGCGCCGGTTTCAGATAGGCGTTGGCGGCAGACCAGCGGCGGCCGCCGAAGATGGTCTGCTCCATCAGGCCGAAGCCTTCTTGCTTGCTGCCGTTATAATCCTCCGTCGCCTCGAAACCCGCCTGTTTGCCGGCCTCGACGAAGGCGCGGAAGAGCGGATTGGTGAAGCCGCCACGCTGGACATGCAGCGGCCCGTCTGTGCCGCGCCAGCCCTCTTCGCCGCCATGCGAATGTTCCATCCGCTTGAAATAGGGAAGCACGTCGGCATAGGCCCAGCCGCTGGCGCCGAGCTCCTCCCAGCGGTTGAAATCCTCGGCATGGCCGCGCACATAGACCATGCCGTTGATCGAGGAGGAGCCGCCGATCACCTTGCCGCGCGGCGCGGTGATGCGCCGATTGTTGAGGTTCGCCTCCGGCTCGGACAGATAACCCCAATTATATCGCTTCATGCTCATCGGCCAGGCAAGGGCCGCCGGCATCTGGATGAACGGCCCGAAATCGCTGCCGCCCGCCTCGATGACGATGACACTGTTCTTGCCGTCTTCCGACAAGCGGTAGGCGAGGGCGGAGCCGGCGGAGCCCGAGCCGATGATGACGAAATCTGCTTGTTGCATGACATTCCCTTAGATTCTTTTGCAACGGTGCCAAAGACCCCGCCCCAAACCCTTCCCCACAAGGGGGAGGGGCTTAACCTGCCGCGCCGCCTCGCCACGCGATCAACCCAACGGCGGGTGCGGTCGAAGTGCGACGGTGCCGCAGGCTAGCCCCTCCCCCTTGTGGGGAGGGGTTGGGGAGGGGTCTTAATCCCTTCAATAAGGCGCCACCACCGGCCCCATGCCGACATAGACCGTCTTCAGCTCGGAATAATGCTCCAGCGCGGCCAGCGAATTCTCGCGGCCGAAGCCGGATTGTTTCGAGCCGCCGAAGGGGATTTCCACCGGGCAGAGATTATAGGTGTTGATCCACAGCGTGCCCGCTTCCAGCCGGTCGACGACGCGGTGGGCGCGGGTGAGGTCGGCAGTGAAGACGCCGCCGGAAAGACCGAATTCGCTGGCATTGGCGCGGGCAATCACCTCGTCCTCGGCGTCGAAGTCGAGCACGCACATGACCGGCCCAAAGATCTCCTCGCGGGCGATGGTCATGTCGTCGGTGACGTCGGCAAACACCGTCGGCTGCACGTAATAGCCTTCGCCGGAGACGTTGTTCGGAATGCCGCCGCCGGCAATCAGGCGCGCGCCCTCGGCCTTGCCCTTCTCGATGTAGGAGATCACTTTCTCGCGCTGCGCCCAGGAGACCATCGGTCCGACCTGCGTCGCCTCGTCCATCGGGTCGCCGATCAGCATCGCCTCGGTGCGGACCTTCAGCCGCTTCAGGAATTCGGCCTTGACGGTCTTCTGCACGAAAACGCGCGTGCCGTTCGAGCAGACCTGGCCGGTCGAATAGAAATTGCCGAGCATCGCGCCGCCGACCGCCGAATCGAGATCGGCATCGTCGAAGACGATGAGCGGCGACTTGCCGCCGAGTTCCATCGTCACGTGCTTGAGGTTGCCGGCGGCAGCGGCCGCCACCCTGCGCCCAGTCGGCACCGAGCCGGTCAGCGACACCTTGGCGACATCGGGATGGTTGACGAGCAGCGGCCCGGTGTCGCGGTCGCCCTGGATCACATTGAAGAGCCCCTTCGGCAGTCCCGCCTCGTGCAGGATCTCGGCGATCTTCAGCGCCCCGAGCGGCGTGTTCTCGGAAGGCTTGAACACCATGGCATTGCCGCAGACAAGCGCCGGCGCCGCTTTCCAGCAGGCGATCTGCTGCGGATAGTTCCAGGCGCCGATGCCGACGCAGACACCGAGCGGCACCCGCTTGGTGTAGGCAAAATCCTGGCCGAGCGGGATATGCGAACCGTTGAGACCGGCCGGCGCAATGCCGCCGAAGAATTCGAAGGCATCCGCACCCGAGGTCGGGTCGGCGACAACGGTCTCCTGGATCGGCTTGCCGGTGTCGAGCGTTTCGAGCTCGGAAAGTGCCCGGTTTCTCTCGCGCATGATCTCGGCCGCCCGTTTCAGGATCCTCCCGCGCGCCATTGGGCTCATCGCCGCCCATTCCGGCTGGGCGCGTTTGGCCGCGGCGATCGCCCGTTCGACGATGGCGGGTGTTGCGGCATGCAGCCTGGCGATCACCTCGCCGGTCGCGGGATAGAGGCTCTCGATGACGGTGCCGTCGGTATCCTCGACATATTCGCCGTCGATGAAGTGCGAGGCTTTCGGCTGGGCTTTCATGTCATTTGTCCCTTGGGTGGTTCGATGTGGTCGTCCCTTCTCCCTCCGGGAGAGGGGGAGGTGGTGGCCAAAAGCGCATTCAGATAATCTTCCGTCAGCGCGATCGAGGCTTCAATGCCGATCGGCGCCGATTTCAGACTTTGCCGGATATAGAGCCCGTCGATCATCGCCGCAGCGCCTTCGGCGATGCGTTCTGCGGCGTCGGCGGGCAGCAGCGCCTTGAGATCCGCCAGCAGATTGGAGCGCAGCCGCCTGGCATAGATCACCAGAAAGCGGCGGGTCTCTTCCGAGCGCTGCGCTTCGGCGTAAAAGGCAAGCCAGGCGGCAATCGTGTCCGGCGCGAATTGGTCGGCGTGGAAGCTGACGCGGATGATGGCCGAAACCCGCGCGCGCGGCGTTCTGGCGGCCTTAAGCGCCGCCACCGTGTCGTTGCGTAATTGTCTTAGAAGCGAGCGGATCGTCTCGATCAGCAATTGCTCCTTGCTGCCGAAATAATGATGCGCCAAGGCTGGCGACACGCCGGCCTGCCGAGCGATGTCGGACATGGTGACGGCAAGCGAGCCGTGATCGCCGATCACCCGCAGCGCCGCGTCGACAAGCGCCTTGCGGCGCACCGGCTCCATTCCGACTTTCGGCAACAGACCACTCCTTGAAATCAGGAGCAGGTTATTTTTGATTGACTGATCAATCAATAAAAATCTTTCTCGATTTGATTCAGCGCAGATCTTTTCCTGAAAAATTGCTGCAGCATATGTTGAATCCAACAGGAGGTGCGTCATGGCCGATGTCTTCGAGGGAACGCCGACATCTTCGCTGCAGTCGAAATGGATCTGGTTCGCCGGCCTCGGCGTGCTGCTGCTCGTCTGCGGTCTGATCGCGCTCGGCAATCTGATGCTCGCCACCGTCGTCTCGGTCTATTATGTCGGCATGCTGATGCTGTTCGGCGGCGTGATCTATCTCGTCCATGCCTTCCAGGTGCGTGGCTGGGATCATGTGCTGTTCTGGATGCTGAGCGGCCTGCTCTACGTGCTCGCCGGCATCTGCGCCTTCGTCAATCCGATCCTGACTTCGGCGGCGCTGACGCTGTTTCTCTCGCTCGCACTG
The DNA here is from genome assembly GCF_052871115.1 of Rhizobium sp. LARHSG275. Classification (NCBI taxonomy): domain Bacteria; kingdom Pseudomonadati; phylum Pseudomonadota; class Alphaproteobacteria; order Hyphomicrobiales; family Rhizobiaceae; genus Rhizobium; species Rhizobium sp. LARHSG275. The sequence goes on from NZ_JBIXJN010000046.1 coordinate 9,749, forward strand.
GTCATCGCCGGCGTCTTCCGCATCTGGGTCGGCATGCGCATGAAGCCGGTCAAGGGTTGGCGCTGGATCGTCGCAAGCGGCGTCATCACCGCCCTTGCAGGTTTCGTCATCGCGCTCGGCTGGCCGGTGAACAGCCTCTGGATCCTCGGTCTGTTCCTGGCCGCCGATCTCATCGTCCAGGGTTCGACGATGATCGCCTTCGGCCTCGGCATCCGCAGTTGAAACTGATGCCGCTGACCGTTCTTTTTTGACAAGACCCGTTCTTTTTTGACAAGACTAGGACAGGGGATTAGACTTAAGGGGTTATGGGCCGATCCCAACACGCGGACGGTCCGATGTGCGAATGCACCAAGGCACCGGCGAGATCGCCGAGAATGCTGAATATGGTCATGCATCCCCCAGAGACAGGGTTCTGCCTGATCAGAAAAGGGAGGAAGTTCATGCCGATGGTCACCGTTTCCATCTCTCCGCAACAGGCAGCGGGTATCCGCGCCGCCGTCGATAATGGCGGCTATGCCTCGAGCAGCGAGGTCGTTCGCGAGGCGCTTCGTCTCTGGGATACCGCCCGCAAGCTCAATGAGTTCCGGGACGATATGCTAGACGACGACGCTCCATCCGGCGGCAGATGCGTCGCCGACATGTTCGCCGATCACGAGGCGGAGCGCCGTCGCTCCGCCTGAGCAAGCATCTGATTGCATTGGAAAAATGGAATAAACGCGGAGCGCGTAGGACGCCCTTGCGCGTTTCATAAAACTTTCACACTGGCGAAAGAGTTCATTGACCCTTCTGCGGCATGTTCCGGACGAAAAGAACATGTCACAGTGGAGATCAGCCCCAATGAAAACCGGGATGTCCTTGGCTGCCACCGTCGCGCCGGATGTCCTGCGCCGCTACGCCAGCGATCAGATCGTAACCCTTGCCAAGCTCGTGGTCGAGAACGCCTTCCAGCCGATCGTCGAGGCCGGCACCGGCACGGTCTTCGGCTACGAATCCCTGATGCGCGGGCAGGACCGCATCGGCTATGATACGCCGGTCGAAATCCTTGATGAAGCACATCAGCTGGGCCAGTTGCTGCAGCTCGAACAGATGGTCGCCAGCCGCGCTCTCGCCAAATTCGCGACGCTGTCGAATTTCTCCACCTCGACGCTGTTCCTCAATCTCGATGTCCGGCTCATCCCGCATGGCGAAAGTCTGGTCGAGACCCTGCTGCAACACCTGCGCAAGGCCAATATTCCGCCATCCTCCGTCTGCTTCGAATTCTCCGAGCGTTTCGACAATACCAGCGTGCCGGAATTTTCCGGCCTGGTTTCCAGGTTGCGCAAGGCTGGTTTCAAGCTGGCGATCGACGATTTCGGCGTCGGCAATGGCGAGATGAAGCTGCTCTGCGACTATCCCGTCGATTATCTCAAAATCGATCGTCATTTCGTCGCCGAGATTGACCGCAGCCCGCGCAAGCGTCATCTCTTGAAAAGCATCGTCAACATTGCCCACGTGCTCGGCACACGCGTCGTCGCCGAAGGCATCGAGACCGAGGCCGAATTCATCGCCTGCCGCGAATATGGCGTCGACCTCGTCCAGGGCTGGTTCATCGCCCGTCCGACAACGCATATATCGGAGCTGGCGCCGTCCTTCCCGCATCTGCAGGAGCTCAGCAAGAGCAAGCGGGGCAGTCAGTCGCTCGACGAAATCCTCATCCGCAAGCAGATCGAGCTGCTGCCTACGGTCTACGAGAATGACAGCATCGACAACGTCTTCGAACTCTTCCGCCGCAATCCGCGCCAGGCCTTCTTTCCTGTCCTCAATGCCAATGACGAGCCGCGCGGCATCATCCACGAGCATCACCTCAAGGAATATATCTACCAGCCTTTCGGCCGCGATCTCCTGAAGAACAAGATGTATGAGCGCAGCATCTCGCATTTCGTCGAGATGGCGCCGATCGTCGGCCTCGACAGCGACGCCGAACAGCTGATGGCGATCTTCGCCAACATGGATGGCAGCAACTGCCTGATCTTGACCGACAATATGCGTTATGCCGGCGTCGTCTCCGCCGCCTCGCTGATCAAGGTCATCAACGAGAAACAGCTGAAGACCGCGCAGGACCAGAACCCGCTGACCGGCCTGCCGGGCAATCGCGCCATCCGCGATTTCATGCGTCAGTCCGGCCGCGACGGCGATGAGCTCCGCCACTTTTGCTATTGCGACTTCGATAATTTCAAGCCGTTCAACGATGCCTATGGCTTCCATCTCGGCGACCACGCAATCTCGCTGTTTGCCGCGCTGATGCGCCGCTATTTCTTCGCCGAGCGCCATTTCCTCGGCCATGTCGGCGGCGACGATTTCTTCATCGGCATCGTCGGCTGGACCAAGGAGGAACTGACGGAGATCCTCGACCGGCTGATCAGCGATTTCCACGACGACGTGCGCGATCTCTATTCCGACGAGGACCGCGCCGCCGGCCGCATCCTCGGTCACGACCGCACCGGTGTTGAAGCTTTATTCCCGCTGATGCGCTGCTCGATCGGCGTCATCGAACTGCCGGGAGGCCTCGTCATCGACGATATCAACCGCGTCAGCGCCGAGATCGCCATCATCAAATCGGCCGCCAAGGACAGCGAGGAAGGTCTCGTCTTCCATTTGCTGGGCGAGGCGAATTGACGCCTTTGCCACATCGTGCCTTCCAAAGCCTGCGGGGCTGATTTATTCCGGTTGCTTCCGATTAGGGAGGAGCCGGTCATGCCTTTGCCTCAGGATATGCGTTTCGTCGATCTGCCGTCCTTCGGCGGACCGGAGGTGATGGTAATCGGCAAGAGGCCGCTGCCTGTGCCTCGTGACGGAGAGGTCCTGGTGCGCGCCGAGGCGATCGGCGTCAACCGCCCCGATATTGCCCAGCGCCAGGGCAGCTATCCCGCGCCCAAGGATGCGAGCCCGATCCTCGGCCTGGAATTGTCGGGCGAAATCGTTGCCGTCGGCCCCGGCGTCCGCGGCCATGCCGTCGGCGACAAGGTCTGCGGGCTCGCCAATGGCGGCGCCTATGCCGAATATTGCCTGTTGCCGGCAGGCCAGATCCTGCCCTTTCCCAAGGGTTATGATGCGGTGAAGGCGGCAGCTTTGCCTGAGACCTTCTTTACCGTCTGGGCCAACCTCTTCCAGATGGCCGGGCTGACGGAAGGCGAGACGGTGCTGATCCATGGCGGTTCCAGCGGCATCGGCACGACGGCGATCCAACTCGCCCGCGCCTTCGGTGCCGAGGTCTACGCGACGGCGGGCTCGAAGGAGAAATGCGAGGCTTGCGAAAAGCTTGGCGCCAAACGCGCGATCAACTACCGGACCGAAGATTTCGCCGAGGTGATCAAGGCCGAGACCGGCCACGGCGTCGATGTCATCCTCGACATGATCGGCGCGGCCTATTTCGAGCGCAACATCGCCTCACTGGCGAGGGACGGCTGCCTGTCGATCATCGCCTTCCTTGGCGGCGCGATCGCCGAAAAGGTCAATCTCTCGCCGATCATGGTCAAGCGCCTGACGGTCACCGGCTCCACCATGCGGCCGCGCACGGCGGAAGAAAAACGCGCCATTCGCGACGATCTGCGCTCCGAGGTCTGGCCGCTGCTCGCCGCCGGCACCGTCGCCCCCGTCATTCACAAGGTCTTTGCCTTCGACGAGGTCGTCGAAGCCCACCGGCTGCTGGAAGACGGCAGCCATGTCGGCAAGGTCATGCTCACCGTCTGAGGTCAGCTTCGGACCAGCATTCGCGCGCAAGGTGAAGCTGATCCTGCCTGTTTGTGAGTCCCCGGGGTCATTAAACAGTCGTCTGATCGAAACCCGGCCCCGAACTGCGCATCTTGATGTGGCGTTGCTTGCGCGTTGTACGGTCCCTACGAGGAATACAATGGCTCTATTCCACGCCTGCCCCATCTGCCGCAGCAGAATTCCGCATTTCGAACCGCTTCCGCGCTACTACATCGACAAGGCGGTCGAGCACGGCTTTCCCTATCGCGTCGATGAATTCGAGACGATCAACCATCAGGCTTACAGCTGCCCCAATTGTCATTCGTCCGATCGGGACAGGCTCTTCGCGCTGTTCCTGACGCCGGTGTTCCAGCGCCTCAACCCGGCGCAGGCCTTCCGGTTCCTGGACATTGCCCCGGGCCGGGCCTTGAGCTTCTGGCTCAAGAGCCACCCGCATATCTTCTACCGCAGCTGCGACATGTATATGCCCGAGGCAGACGATAAGGCTGATATCCACAACCTGCCCTACGCCGACGAGACCTTCGACTTCGTGCTTTGCTCCCATGTGCTCGAACATGTCGAGGACCCAGTGCGTGCCACCGCCGAAATCCGGCGTGTTCTCAAGGAGCACAGCATCGCCATCCTGATGGCGCCGATCTGCCTGTCGATCGAGCACACCCATGAAAATCCCGAAGTGACGACGCCGGAAGGCCGCTGGGCGCATTTCGGCCAGGACGACCATGTGCGCCTCTTCTCAAGGTCCGGGTTCATCGATGTGATCCAGCGCGCCGGTTTGGCGGTTCAGCAAGTTCCAGTCACCGAATTCCTGACGCCCGAGGTCTGCGATACCTATGGCATTGGCCGCAGCTCCGTCCTCTATCTTGGCGTGAAGCAGCAGGCCGTCCAGCAGGAGCCGGAACCGGAGCGCAACGTCGCCTAATGCATGTCGCACGGAAGTGTGCCGCGGTTCCGGGACAACGATATGCATAAAAACAAAGGGCTAAAACGTGTTGCATGTATCAAATTTGATGCGACGTGCTTTAGCGTGTGATGCCGAAAAGTGTGAGCGGTTTTCTCATGACATCATGCTCGAACTCTTGAATTGAGAACAGGATTCAGATTTTAGGTCGACAGAGCCTAAAATCATCCTGTTCTAAGAGCACAACAAGCGTTCAATTATGAAAAGGCGGCCCCGAACCCGAGGGGGCGCCTTTTTTTAATTGTGGCTATCTCTCAGCGTCGTCGTCGCCGCCGCAACCGCGACGATGCCCGGTAGCGCCATCAGCAGATAGAGCCAGTGCGCCGCCGACAGCGCGCCTGCTATGCCGCCGGGATTGACGAGGCCGGCGCCATTGGCGATGACGCCTGAGAAGGCCGCGCCAAAAGCGCCGCCGAGCGAACTCATCGTCGGGATCGCGGCAGATGCCTTGTCCTTCTCGTTGTCGGCGACGAGTTTCAGCACCATGGCGACGAGATGCGCCCAGCCGAGCCCGATGCCGAAGCCCATCATGAACATGCCGATCGCCGCCGGCACGATGAGGAGCATATGCCCCTCGGGATTGTCCTTGGCCAGGAAGACGGCGAGGCAAGCGGTCGCCGCCGCTTCGATGAGGGCGCCAATGACGATTGCCGCATACGCCCGCCTGCCGGTCAGCGAGCCGCTGAGGAAGGCCGCAAACGTCCAGCCGAGGGCAACCAGCGCCACCAAATAACCCGATAGGAGTGGCGCCACCCCATGCAGGGTCTGCAGGAAATAGGGAATGAAGACGTCGCTAACGAGCACGACGGTCATGGCGAGCATCGTCAGATAGACCCGTGCAATCGGCCGGGAAAGGCTGACGGCGCCAGACGGCAAAAGCCCGTTCGGGCTTCGGCCCTCGATGAAGAGCATGCCGGCGACCGCGACGACCGAGGCCGCGATCAAAGCGATTTTCGCGCCTGTTGTCTCGATCGCGCCGGCCGCGCTGACCATCAGCACGGCGGCAAGCAGCAGTCCGATCTGGGCAATCGGGGTCTTCTTCTGCTCGCGGTCGTCCTCGACCTCGGGCAGAAGCCGCGGCGCCAGGAACGCCATCAGCAGGCCGAGCGGCACGAGCACGATAAAAGCAAAGCGCCAGGCGTGACCCGAAGAGAAGAAGCCACCGAGCGTCGGCCCGACGACGGTCGAGACTCCCCAGATCGCCGCATAGAGCGTCGAGGCCTTCGGCCATAGCGGCTCGGGATAAACGAAGCGGATGAAGGCATAGCCGAGTGCTGCAAGCGCGCCTGTTCCTAGACCCTGCACCGCGCGTCCGATCAGCACCACCGGCATCGACGGTGCGGCTGCGGCAATCAGGCTGCCGACGCCGAAGACCAGTGCTGCGAACACATAGACAGATCGAAGCCCGATACCGCGCGGCCGCATGGCGACGAAGATCGAGCCGAGTACCGCGGCGGCGACGAACAGGCTGGTGACCCAGGAAAACAGCGCGAGGCCGCCGATATCGCGCACGATCGAAGGCGCGATCGTCGCCATGATGTAACTCTCCACCGCATAAAGCGTCACGCCGCCGGCCAGCATCAAGGTTGCCGGCAGGTGCTCGGGCAGAAAGAGGCGGAAAAGGGAACTGGGATTCGGGATAGCTGCGGTCTGGTCGATATCCGACATGGGAGGAACTCGATATTTTTGCTGGCGAAGGATTGTTTTCCAAGTTATAAATTGGAAAATTACATGCAGGCTCGAATTAAACAAGACTTGACTTGGAAAATATGCGTCAGTCCCCAGCTAACCGGATCCTGATCCTGATAAAGACCGACGGCCCGCAGCTTGCCGCCGTGATCGGCGATGCGCTCGGCATATCAGGCGAAGCCGCCCGCCAACAGCTGTCGAAGATGGCGGAGGAGGGCCTGGTGGAGCCGGTCACCGTTGCCGCCGCGGGCCGGGGCCGGCCGCGTCAGCTCTGGCACCTCACAGCCAGCGGCAACCGCCAGTTCCCGGATGGCCATGCCGAGCTGACGGCAAATCTCCTCGGCACGCTCGTCGAACAGCTCGGTCCCGCAGCCCTCGATACCGTCATCTCCGCCCGCGAGGCCGAGACGCTGCAGCGCTGTCGCCAAGAGCTCGGCAAGGCGCATGACCTCGCCTCGCGCGTCGAGGCCCTTGCCGCGATCCGCACCCGCGAGGGCTATATGGCCGATCAGTGGCAGGAGGCCGACGGCTCCTTCATGCTGGTCGAAAACCACTGCCCGATCTGCGCCGCCGCCACCGCCTGCGCCGGCTTCTGCCGCTCCGAACTCGAAACCTTCCGCGCCGTCCTCGGCGCCGATGTCGAGCGCAGCGAACACATCCTCCTCGGCGCCCGCCGCTGCGCCTATCGCATTAAGCCGCATTGAGGCGTCGTGATGCAATGTCGCCCATCCGGTAGCTTCCCACCCTCAGTCATTCTCGGCCTCGAGTTACTGCCGGCTGGTGCCAATGGCTGCCCCTCACCCTAACCCTCATATGCGCTAGGTTTAGCGCTGGACATAAGGAATCTGGTTGTGATTCAAGCTTTGGATGAAGATTCGTCCTGAGATTTTGGATCATTGGCCGGAAGTGCGCGCGCGGCTTCCGGCGGGTTTTGAC
>NZ_JBIXJN010000047.1:0-7749 GCF_052871115.1 Rhizobium sp. LARHSG275
CCCGAAGATCATCCGAAAAAGGTTTCGCCATCCAGACCGGCCTCCTGCACCCGCCAGAATGGTGAATCTGATTTGCACCAGAAAGGGAATCCCTGTTCCGATTCCGACTAAAACAATCCCGCTCTAGTCCGACGTAGCCCATCAGCCATATTCATTGCGTATACATCCTCCGGCTTAGATATGATTGGACGGCGACGCAATTCGAATGATCCGGGAGTACGGAAATCGGGCATCACCAGTGCGATGTACGAACGTTCTGTCGAGCGCATCGCTCCGGCGCAAATCCCACGAGCCGTCAGACCTTGGCGGAGAGACGCTTTTGGACGCTCCATTTGGAAAGCATGCGAAGGGAGGCGTCGGGCCTGCCGAAGAGATAACCCTGCCCCATCTCGCATCCGAGCCGCTGCAGGGCTTCGGCCTCCGGCTCCTCTTCGACGCCTTCGGCGACGACCTGCAGTTTCAATCCGTGCGCCAAGGAGATTATTGCCCGCACTATTTCAAATATGCTTGGATTGCCGTTCATTCGCCTGACGAAGGACTGATCAATCTTGAGCTTATCGAGAGGGAGATCGGCAAGGTAGCTCATCGACGAATAGCCGGTTCCGAAGTCGTCCAGGGCAATGACGACTCCTATTTCTCGAAGCGCACGCATCTTCGCAATCGAGGGTCCGCCTCGGTCGAGAAACGCCGATTCCGTCAATTCGAGACATAAGCGGGAAGAAGGAAGCCCGCTGCAGGATAACGCATCCCTCACGTCGGCCTCGATATCGGACCGCTCGAACTGAAGTGCCGAGACGTTAACAGCGATGCTGAGCTCGCTAGGCCAAGCGGCGGCCTCGGTGCAGGCTTTCAACAGCGTCCAGCGGCCGATCTCGCAGATCAAGCCAGAGGATTCAGCGATCGGGATGAACTCGGTCGGAGATATCAACCCGAACTCGGGATGGCTCCACCGGATCAAAGCCTCGGCGCCGACAAGGCGCCTGCTCCTGAATTCGATCTGCGGCTGGAACAGCAGGAAGAACTGCTGGTTCTGGAGAGCATCGCGCATATCCCGCTCCAGCCGGCGCGACCGCGCCTGGCGAACGGCGGTAGATGGGTCGAAAGCGGACCATCGTCGACCAGGGGTGGCCTTCACAGCATCCAGCGCAGATTCAGCGGCGGTCGGGAGAGCACTTGGGGCCGCGTCGCCCGAGCGGGCTATTCCAAGGCGAATTGAGACCGGGACAACTGCGCCGCGGAGCAATATGGGCTCCTCGAACAGCCGCAGAAAACCATCGGCAAAATCGTCGATCGGACGTTCACAGCTCACGAACGTGGCGATGCCGAAATGGTCGCCGTCCAGTCTTGCAAGCAAATCGTCGGCGAACGTGTTCCCCAGCCTGGTCGCCACGGCTTTCAATAGCTCGTCCCCAACATCGCAGCCAAGAGTGGCGCAAAGCGAGGAGAAACGCTCAATATCCAGCACCGCGACGAGGACCTCGCCTTCAAGGGCGGCCAGCCGAGACGCGAATTCCCGACGATTGAGCAGTCCGGTGAGCTCGTCCAACTCGGACAGCGTCTTCAATCGCTGTTCATATTCACGTCGCGCGGTGACATCTCTTATGATCAGGCAACCGGCGAACCGCGACCGCGCCGCGGTCGCGCGTGCATCCACCTGTTCGGTTGGCGAAATCGTGATTGATGCCTCGTAGTGAGCGGCTCGCGAACCGCTGTTGCCGGTGAAGTCGGCAAGCGCGGTGTGTATCTTGCCTGGTTCAGCATCGTGCTCTGAAACCAGGCTCTGCAGGAAGCCGATGATGGCGGTGTCGGCGCCCTCGAGAAGGGAGGCGCCGATATCGGCTCGCAACAGGGCTTTTGCGGATTTGCTCACCTCGACGATCCTCAGATCGCCGTCGAATGCAACGACGCCGTCCGAACTGTCGGCAATAATCCGTCTCATGAGGCGTCTGGTGTTTCGAACTTCCGTGTTGGCTACGGCGACAAGCATTCGACCGACGTCGACGCGTTCGTTCAGGGCCAGCATCCACGCAAGCAGAAGCATCGACCATGGCACCGCTGTCCCGACAAGAAGGCCATACTGCGACTGCAGCAGGAATGCGCCGATTTCGCCGACGATGACCATGGTCAGTCCGGCTGCCGCCATCGTGATAATTCCGGTCGAGCGCCCGCAGATCACACCGACAATAAGCAAGATCGCAAACAGGAACTCCATCGGAGCCTGATCGAACATCTTCAGGAAACGGTTCTGGAGCAGCGTCTCCGCGGCAAGCACGTGAACGAGCGGTCCGGCGATAGCGCCGTAGACGGGAACAACGAAAAAGTCTTTCAGCTCGGACGCAGATGCTCCCACCACAACCGAACGGTCTCTGATCGCGTCGGCCGGCACCGTCCCGTTAAGAACGTCGGACAACGAAAATGTCGGGACGGTGTCGAGACTGATCGAGTAGTCGATCAGCAACGAACCTGAACTGCTGCCGATCCTGCCAAGGGCAGATGCGGCGGACTGAGTGGGATTCCCGTCAAGCTGGCTTCCCAGATCGAAACGGTGGACGATCCCATCCGCATCCATCGCGACATTGGCGAATGCAGGCCAGGCATTCTGAAGGAACTGTGGGATCGGCCTCGTCACCGCCGTCTGAGACGATGACGCCGTCTCCTGCTGCCGGAACACCGGCAAAAGCACACCTCCTCCGGCTCTCGCCAGCGCCGCCGCAAGGCTGTCGTCCTCCTGCTTGCTGGAGAACGCACTGAAATCGACGTCGAGGAAGATGTCCCTGGCGCCTGACGCGATCAGCCTATCGAGCAGGGCCGCATAAATGCTCCGCGGCCAGGGCCAGGTCCCAACGGCGTCGAGAGAATGTTTGTCGATTGCAACAAAGACGATGTTGCCGGTCGCTTGGCGAGGAGCCCATTCGAAGCGCTTGGCAAAGAGGCCGTTGTTGAGTCCTTGAAAGATGCCCACATTGGTGCCGGTGAGCGGCAGCGCCAGCATCGCGGCGATCAGCAGAACGCGAACCGTGATGGTGCTGACGCTACCGGAGAAATTGTCCCCAGCCGCCCTGGTCCTTCGTCTCACTTGTCCTTGCCTTTGCCTTTTCCGGAATTGCCGTTACCGTTGCCGCCGCTATTGTCGTCGCTCTTGCCGCTGTTGCCATTGCCATGACCGCCGGAATTGCCGTTGCGCCCGCTGTTGTTATCGCTCTTCCCACTTTCACCGTTACTGTTGCCGTTGCCATTGCCGCCGCCGTTGCCGTTTCCGCTGCTGCTTCCATCGCCGTTGCCGTTCCCGCTGTTACCATCGCTGCTGGCGCTGGGACTGGTATCCTCGTCCACGGTCGAAGACTTGTTCTTGGTCTCGGTCGATTCGATTGCGCCCGCAAGTTTCGTGGTGCCGACGGCAGGAACCTTGGCGACAGACGGTGCAACCGAGATGATCTCGGGCTTTGATAGCTGGCCCCTTACCGTCATGCCGGCCTTGATGTCGACAACTGCACTCTGGCGCGGCCCAACTTTGGATTGCTGCCCGCTTGCGAAGGAGGTGACCTGGACCAGACCACGATCCACGGAGACGGATGCTTTCGTCTTTCCAACCGTCACGTGGAAAATCGTTCCTTTCACGACGGCCGCGAGATAGGGCGTTTGCACCGTCGTATGGGGCTGGCTTCGCTTCTCGATCTCAAGGTCCAGCGAGCCGACCTGCTGGAAAATTTGCGTCTTCATGGCAAGGGATTCGTTGGTGGTGATGGCGGCAAGGGTGTTTGGCTGGAAGGTGATGCTTTCCACCCCTCTGGCAAGTTGAATTCGCCCGCGCGGACCAGTCGAAACCCATGCCCGGTTGGGGAGCACGTCTCCCGTGCTCAGATCCAGCCATTTGGTCCTGTCGACGGAATATCTCGCTTGATCCGTGGTTTTGACGACGCGCCAATCCTCGGCAGCCGCGGAGGCGGCCGTCGTCACCAATATCAATGCGGAAATCAGAATTCGATACATTGTAGACATGAATGCTTCCCCGAAGTTTCGGGTAGTGAAGCACGGCCTAATTAAGAATGATTGTAAAACGCGATGGTGATTGCAGGAACCACGCGATTGTGCGCAAACGTACAATGGAAGGCGATCGGCAACGCTGCGCGACGGCAGGGATCAGTGATTGCGTTTCCCAATCAAATCTTAAGCCCACCGTATGTGCGCTGTTCCGCGCCTTGCCCTTCGAAACGGTGAACAATTTGCCCAGTTCCGAACGTCGAGACTAATGCCGGGCTGAACGTTGGGGAAACCGCCGTTGTGACTCGTTGACTGATACGCGATTTCGTCCGGCCGCTTTCGCCTCATAGAGCGCCTTGTCGGCGCGCGAATAGAGCGTGTCGAAAGAGACGTCCGTTTCCTTCCAAAGCGCCACGCCGATCGAAACGGTGATCCCGAATGTGCCCGCTACCGACAAAACCGCCCGACGCTCAATCCCAGCTCGGATCCGTTCACACATTTCAAGCACCGCCTCCGGTGCCATGTCCGGGAACAGGATCATGAACTCTTCACCGCCGACACGGGCAAGGGTCACGCCGATCGACGTGTTAGCTGCGATGATTTCCTTGATCGCCTGCGTCAACGTTTTCAGGGCGGCGTCGCCCGCCGCATGGCCGTAGGTGTCGTTTACGCGTTTGAAGTGGTCGACATCGAGAATCGCAAGCGCGACATTGTTTAGAGCGACTTCGCGGGATTTGAACAACCGATGGCCGATCGCAAACGCATGGCGGCGGTTGAACGCGCCGGTAAGCTCGTCGGTGACAGCTAGGACATGCAATCTGTCCTGAACAGCTTTAAGATCTGTTATGTCCTGGAGGAGAAGCTGTACGACCGGATTGCCCTCCCAAGGCAGAGCACCCGCGATCAATTTTATCGTCCGCGTCTGGCCACTGGCAGTTCTGACTTCAGCCTCTGTCGGTTCCACGCCGATCCTCCCGTGGAAGGCTTCCTCCATCTGCTTGGCCGCCTCTTCAGCATGCGTGGTCAGAAAGTCCAGGAAATGTTTACCCACGACTTCAACTTGCGGAACCTGCAGAAGGCGGGCCGCTTCCTGGTTCCCAAAAATGATCCCCTGCTTCGTGTGGATGAGGAAGCCCATAGGCATGAGATCGAGCATCATACCCATCCTCTCCTGCGTGTCGACGAGCGTCTGCTTCGTGAGCTCGGCGGCTTGGACTGCATCGTGGTCTTCATCCAAGAACATAGCTGGTCTCTTCCAAGTGACTTTCGAAGTGGCAAAGCTAGCGACGCATCGCGGCGCGATGAACGGTCGCGCCGGCGCCAGGATGAGCCATCACTTTCGCCGTCGAACGAAGGGCTGAGGACTGGCCGGATGTCGCATCGTTCAGCCTGAACTGGCTGACGAGCTCGCGAAGCTTCTGGGCTTCCTGCGCCAGAGAGGCAGAGGCAGCCGTTGATTGCTCCACCATAGCCGCGTTCTGTTGCGTGGTCTGGTCCATCTGGTTGACCGCTAGGTTGACTTCGCTGAGCCCGATGGACTGCTCTTTCGCTGAGGTGGCGATCGAATCCATGTGGTGATTGATCTGGGTGATGAAGCCGCCGATGGTCTTCAAGGCTTGGCCGGTATCACGCACCAGCTTGACCCCGCCTTCCACCTCCTTTGAGGAGTTCTGGATCAGGCCCTTGATTTCCTTGGCAGCACTCGCCGAACGCTGGGCGAGTTCGCGGACTTCCTGGGCGACGACGGCAAAACCTTTTCCGGCCTCGCCGGCTCTCGCCGCTTCCACGCCGGCGTTGAGGGCGAGCAGGTTGGTCTGGAACGCGATTTCGTCGATGACGCTGATAATGTTGGAAATCTGCTGCGACGAAGTCTCGATCCGTCCCATCGCCTCTTCGGCGTGCGAAACGACTTCCGCGGAGATCCCGGCGCTGCGATTTGCCTCCGTGGCCACCGTGCGCGTCTCCTCGGTTCGCTTGCTGGAGTTCGACACGTTCGCCGTGATCTCTTCCAGTGCTGCCGCCGTCTCTTCGAGGGAAGCCGCCTGCTGCTCCGTGCGCTTTGAGAGATCGTTCGCACCGGAGGAGATTTCCCGCGTGCCTTCGTCGATCGTGCCGATGCTTTCAGAAATCGCCCTCAGCGTCGCGCCAAGCTGGGTGACGGACTGGTTGAAGTCATGACGTAGCGCCTCGAAGTCGGGGGCGAAGACCTCGTTGAGCTGGAAGGCGAGGTCGCCTGCGGCCAGCCGCTTCAAGCCGGTGGCGAGACCCGAGGTGGCGATGCGCAGCCGCTCCGAGGCGTCAGCTTCCGCTTGCTGCTGAGCGGCAATGCGATCAGCCTCTGCCCGGTTGCGGCTTTCGTCGGCTTCGATTGCCATCCGCTTGTTGGTGATCGCGGCCTGGCGGAAGATCTCCACCGCTCCGGCCATTGATCCGATTTCGTCAGCGCGGTCGGCAAACGGGATCTGCGAACCGGTGTCTCCGTCGGCCAGCCGCCGCATCGAAGCGGTGATGCCGGTAATCGGATTGGCGATGCCTTTCAGCACGAAGGCAACGGCGCCAAGAACGAGCAATCCAGCAAACCCAATGGCGGCAAATAGGTAGAAGGTAACATTGGCGTAGGTCGTCTTGCTCACCTCTGCGGCCGTTTTGCTGCCATTGACGTTCAATTCGACCAGGTTCGCCGTGGCCTCCTTCAACTTGTCCGAATAGGTGCGCATTTCCCCACCCAGGTATTGGCCAGCTTCCCCGACTTTATTGGCGCGGGACAGGACGAGAAGCGGCGGCTTGCTGGCGATGTAGTTCTCAACACTCTCTTTGATCGCCTTTATCAGGTCTCGCTCCTGGTCCGACGACGCCAGCGAAACATAGACATCCACGGACTTGCGTACCGTGTCCTCGGCGACGGCAATCGCCTCTTCGCGCGTCTTCTTTTCCGCGTCCGTCTGCGCAATAATATGATCACGGTACGCGAGGCGCAAATTCGCCATATTGAGATTGATCGCTCGCGATGCCTGCACGCTCTTTAGCCAGTGGGTCGCTATGTCCTCCGTGGAACCATTGGTGTTGCTGAGACCGTCTATTGCCAGGTAGGCAACGACACCGAAAAGAACCGCTACGCCGCTGAAAATTAGGACAAGACTCGACTTTATGCTTGGACGACGCATCGTAAGACCCCTTAGAAGTTCCCGACCCAAGGCGGGGCGACAAGGAGTTAGTAACAAAAATAATTTAATGCTTTCCTCATATATAACGCCTCCTTTACCGAAAGCATTTAGGAGCGGCACGCGTCGGGCATGTTGGCGATCTGCAACTGGAGCGAAATTAGAAGGGAACGTCGAGCGCGCGTCCGTTTAAGTAGGTGCTCTCGTACACCTTGGGAGAAGAGTAGCCCTTTGATGCGATTGACGTGGAAGACACGTTCCGCAATCGGGCTTTTCCGTTCCTGTCCGAGCCTGCGGATGGGTCTTTGCAGGCGATCCAACCATCTGGCTATAATGGCTAGTCGTTGCCAAGCGGCGGCCCAGTGAAACGAAGGTGGTGCCTGCCGGCAGATTCTGCGATGCGATCCATATCCTGGGGAATCTGGAACTTGCCTGCCGCCATATCGGCAAAAAAAATCTTCGAATCCCCCCGGCGTCAGTATCACCAGATGGCGCGAAGGCATGCCGCCGATAACCCTGAAGGTGTGCTCCATTCCGCGTGGCACGAAGACAGTTTCGCCGGCCTTCTTCGTGAACCTCTCGCCTTCCACCCAGAACTCGCACAAGC
>NZ_JBIXJN010000048.1:0-3400 GCF_052871115.1 Rhizobium sp. LARHSG275
GGGCTGCTCCACCCCGCGTTATTATATTACAGCAGAAAGGGCCGCTTGGGCGACCCTTTTTGTTCGGCATGGGCCGTTTGTTTTGTTTAGAGAAGATTGTTTTATCAAAGTTGCGTTTTGCAGACCTGGCAGCGACCTACTCTCCCGCGTCTTAAGACGAAGTACCATGGGCGCAGGGGCGTTTCACGGCCGTGTTCGGAAAGGGAACGGGTGCAGCCACCCCGCCATAACCACCAGGTCGGCAAAGCGCAACTTTGTTGTTTTGAGAAGCTGGATTTGGAGCGAATAGGGAATAGTGAGTAGCGAATAGATTTTCGCTTCTGCCCTTTTCGCTGGTTTTGAACACGTCTTTTGGAACCTCTTCCGGCTGCGGGTGCTTGTGGCACCGATACAGGCCAGAGGCCGTCGCCAATCGTTTGGCGGGCCGTCCGCAGCGCCATGGCGCGTCAGGACAAAGGTCTGGCACATCGAACTTTGTTCGATGAGCATAGTCAATGAGAACGATCAAGCCGATCGAGCTATTAGTACCGGTAAGCTTCATGCGTTGCCGCACTTCCACACCCGGCCTATCAACGTGGTCGTCTTCCACGGCTCTGATAGGGAATACTCGTTTTCAGGTGGGTTTCCCGCTTAGATGCCTTCAGCGGTTATCCCGTCCATATGTAGCTACCCTGCTATGCCCTTGGCAGGACAACAGGTCCACCAGAGATATGTCCATCCCGGTCCTCTCGTACTAGGGACAGATCCTGTCAATATTCCTACACCCACGGCAGATAGGGACCGAACTGTCTCACGACGTTCTGAACCCAGCTCACGTACCGCTTTAATTGGCGAACAGCCAAACCCTTGGGACCTGCTCCAGCCCCAGGATGCGATGAGCCGACATCGAGGTGCCAAACAACCCCGTCGATATGGACTCTTGGGGGTCATCAGCCTGTTATCCCCGGCGTACCTTTTATCCGTTGAGCGATGGCCCTTCCACGCGGGACCACCGGATCACTATGACCGACTTTCGTCTCTGCTCGACTTGTCAGTCTCGCAGTCAGGCGGGCTTATGCCATTGCACTCGACGACCGATTTCCGACCGGTCTGAGCCCACCATCGCGCGCCTCCGTTACTCTTTCGGAGGCGACCGCCCCAGTCAAACTACCCACCATACACTGTCCCGGACCCGGATGACGGGCCGCGGTTAGACATCCATGACGATAAGGGTGGTATTTCAAGGATGGCTCCACGGAAACTGGCGTCCCCGCTTCAAAGCCTACCACCTATCCTACACATGCCGACACGAATGCCAGTGTAAAGCTATAGTAAAGGTGCACGGGGTCTTTCCGTCTGACCGCAGGAACCCCGCATCTTCACGGGGAATTCAATTTCACTGAGTCTATGTTGGAGACAGCGGGGAAGTCGTTACGCCATTCGTGCAGGTCGGAACTTACCCGACAAGGAATTTCGCTACCTTAGGACCGTTATAGTTACGGCCGCCGTTTACTGGGGCTTCGATTCAAAGCTTGCACCTCTCCTCTTAACCTTCCAGCACCGGGCAGGCGTCAGACCCTATACGTCGTCTTGCGACTTCGCAGAGCCCTGTGTTTTTGATAAACAGTCGCTACCCCCTGGTCTGTGCCACCCCATAATAGTTGCCTACCATGGGGTCACGCTTCTTCCGAAGTTACGCGTGCAATTTGCCGAGTTCCTTCAACATAGTTCTCTCAAGCGCCTTGGTATACTCTACCTGACCACCTGTGTCGGTTTCGGGTACGGTCTATACGGTGGAGCTATTTCCTGGAACCGCTCCGCTGCCCTGATAATCCAATAAACCAGAACAACTTGTGCAATCCGTCACTACCACCAGGCCCACGAATATTAACGTGGTTCCCATCGACTACGCATTTCTGCCTCGCCTTAGGGGCCGGCTAACCCTGCTCAGATTAACTTTAAGCAGGAACCCTTGGTCTTTCGGCGAGAGGGTCTCTCACCCTCTTTATCGTTACTCATGTCAACATTCGCACTTCCGATACCTCCAGGAGCCCTCACGGGTCTCCCTTCATCAGCTTACGGAACGCTCCGCTACCACTTGCATCACTGCAAATCCTCAGCTTCGGTGCATGGCTTCAGCCCCGTTACATTTTCGGCGCAAAGACCCTTATTTAGACCAGTGAGCTGTTACGCTTTCTTTAAATGATGGCTGCTTCTAAGCCAACATCCTGGTTGTTTTGGGATCCTCACATCCTTTCCCACTTAGCCATGACTTGGGGACCTTAGCTGGAGGTTAGGGTTGTTGCCCTTTTCACGACGGACGTTAGCACCCGCCGTGTGTCTGCCGAGTAGTACTCCCCGGTATTCGGAGTTTGGTTAGGATCAGTAAGACGGTGAGTCCCCATAGCCCATCCAGTGCTCTACCCCCGGGGGTATTCGCTCGACGCTCTACCTAAATAGATTTCGCGGAGAACCAGCTATTTCCGAGTTTGATTGGCCTTTCACCCCTAGCCACAAGTCATCCCAATCTATTGCAACAGATGCGGGTTCGGTCCTCCAGTTGGTGTTACCCAACCTTCAACCTGCTCATGGCTAGATCACTCGGTTTCGGGTCTAATGCAACAAACTAAATCGCCCTATTCAGACTCGCTTTCGCTTCGCCTACACCTACCGGCTTAAGCTTGCTTGTTACACTAAGTCGTTGACCCATTATACAAAAGGTACGCCGTCACCCTTGCGGGCTCCGACTGTTTGTAGGCATCCGGTTTCAGGTTCTATTTCACTCCCCTTGTCGGGGTGCTTTTCACCTTTCCCTCACGGTACTTGTTCGCTATCGGTCATGCACGAGTACTTAGGCTTGGAGAGTGGTCTCCCCATGTTCAGACAGGATTTCTCGTGTCCCGCCCTACTCTAGGACAATCATGATATCTACGCGTACGGGGCTGTCACCCACTACGGCCGCACTTTCCAGAGCGTTCCACTTTAATCACAATTGCCACTGGCCTGGTCCGCGTTCGCTCGCCACTACTTGCGGAGTCTCGGTTGATGTCCTTTCCTGCAGGTACTTAGATGTTTCAGTTCCCTGCGTTCGCTTCTTACACCCTATGTATTCAGGTGCAGATACCTTATCACAATGCTTGGAACCTGGCGTCGCCTTGCGACGCAGCGAATAGTTGTTAGCGAATAGCGAATAGAATTTAAAAACTATTCGCTACTCACTATTCGCTATTCGCGGCGCCTGCGGCGCCAGATTCCCAAGCATTTAAGGTGGGTTGCCCCATTCGGAGATCCATGGATCAAAGCTCATTCGCAGCTCCCCACGGCTTTTCGCAGCGTATCACGTCCTTCATCGCCTGTGCATGCCAAGGCATCCACCAAATGCCCTTACGACACTTAATCGTTCTCATTGCCAATGCTCATC
>NZ_JBIXJN010000049.1:0-2505 GCF_052871115.1 Rhizobium sp. LARHSG275
GGGCCTATGAGGCGCCGCAGGGCGAGATCGAGACGCTGCTGGCCGGGATCTGGGCCGAGCTTCTCGGCGTCGAGCGGGTCGGGCGCCACGACAACTTCTTCGAGCTCGGCGGCCACTCATTGTTGGCGGTGCGCCTGCTCGTCCGGCTGACAGAGGCCTTGGCAGTGGAGCTGCCGCTGGCGATCCTGTTCGCCAAGCCAACATTGGCCGAGCTAGCCCGTGAATATTCCATCAGCTTGATTACTCAAGAATTTGATAGCCACCAACTTCAGAAACTCCTTTCGTCTGGCGTTGGTGCATGGATCGGGACTTGAGCGGGATCTGGATCTGTGATGGGGCTATCTATGTGGCCGGCCCATTGCGGCGGATGGATTTAGGGCGTGCGCATGCAAGCATACGATTGAGGGCGGCGCAGCCGATGGCCACTTCCGTCTGCTGACGCCCGATGATGGACTTGTATGGGCCGATGGCAGTCTCGACCAGTGAGCGCTTGCCGGTGGAGACCTGCAGCCAAGGCCCGTCGAGATGATGCATTACCTTAAGGCGAAGCTGCGCATTAACGCCGGTGCCGAACCAAGCAGGACCCGGACCTTGCCGGCGCGCACGTTGGCGAACAGCCGCTGCTTGGCCTCGGTCTTCTTGTAATCCTGCATGAAGGCAATTTCTGCCGCCGGCACCCCATGCCCGACTAACTCGTCACGGATCCAGCGATAGGCGGAAAAGCCGCAGGTCGGCTGGATCACCCATCGACGGACATTCAGAGTTGGTTTTCGGTCTCAAGTTTTCAGTCTCCTGATCGGGACTTTGACGATGCCGCACACGTTCAATGCCGATCGGCGGGACAAATGCCAAGCAGAGACAAGTGACGATTTGGCCGGCATATTATGAGAGCCTGCGTCAACGTGGCTATTTGACCACCGGGGTGAAGGATGAGGCCCTGTCTTTATGGACTACGCGGAGGCGGACATAGCGGAGTGGTCAGCCGAAATACGGATCTGGCGATTACGTTTTGCTCTACCCTGCGCGTCGTCTACGGGGCTGACGCTCCGCCATACCTAAGGCTTGAGGCGCAGTGTTGGCGCTGATAGAGTACGACATTGACGTGCCTGACTTCTCGCCGGAGCAAAGGGCTGGCGTAAAGTCCCGAGCCACAACATCAGATCCGGTCCATCTGGTTGCGACGGCACCGGCTTGAAGGTCTTCGGCGAGGGCGAGTGGCTGGAAGACAAGCACAAAACCAAGGCCAAACGAAAAGATGGGCAAACTGCCCCTTGGTTCCAATGGTGGTCAGGACTGGTTTTCCGGTGCGTCAGCCCTGATCCTACTGGTGACAAGTTTTGCGAGGACGGCATGGAAGCAAGGCATCCCCACCGTATTCCGTGTGGTGTTGATCGAGGCGCGGCACGTTGCGCAAAACATGTTGCTGGCGGCGACTGCAACGGCCTCGTTGCCACGCCGACTTGCGCATTGAACGACAACATCATCGATGACGATCCTCGACATCGATCCAATCATGCAATCGCCAATCTATGCGGTGGCGGTCGGCACTCGTTTGGAAACCGCAACAGTAGCCGATTTGGTCGACTGGTCAGCCGTGGAACACCAGCAATGAGCATGGCGGGCGACCTGGATCCAGGGCAGGTGAGCAGTGAACTGCGGGTCGATATTTTTCTGAGCCAGCCGAGGGAAGCAAGCGTTAGGCTGTGGAATGCGGCCCGTGACGTTCTGAACGAGGAGGAGCGTCAGCGTGCCCGACGCTTTGTCTTCGACCGCGACCGCGACATGTACGTCTTCAGTCATGGCCTGCTCAGGCTGCTGCTTGCCCGCTATATGGCCGCTGATCCGCGTGAACTAACTTTTGCTTGTGCATCCGGGGGTCGGCCCGAACTCGTCTCGCCGTCTTCTGCTCCGATCCGCTTCAACCTCTCCCATGCCGATGGGTTGGTCGGCTGCATCCTCACGCAAAAAGCCGATTGCGGCCTTGATGTCGAGCAGATCGGCAGGGTCGACTACCGACATCTGGTGTCGACTGTGCTTGCTCCAGAGGAGCGTTCGGCGCTGCTGGGACTGGCGGAGGCGGATCGACCGGGTCGTTTTTGTGAGATCTGGACGCTGAAGGAAGCTTATCTCAAGGGGCGAGGGCTGGGCATATCCTATCCCATCCGTAATATCTCCTTTTCCGGTTTCGAAGGTAATCGCCGATGTCGCGTCCGCGGCGACGAACGAGATGACGGCAGCACATGGCACTTCTGGAGCAGGCCGTTTGCGGGTGCTTATTCTGCCGCCGCGGCTGTGCGAACGCTGCGCGACGACGTAAAATTCTCCGCGGGCTTTATCGAAGACCTGCCGTGAGTTCGGCCAGCTCCAGTAAACACCGGCAGGCACGCAGGTGAGGAACCGCCCCTTTCTTCACCTGCATGCGCACCATTCGCGCGGTTGCCACTGCCCGCCCGGCGACGGACAGGCTTGGTCTCAAAGGGGATTGTCACACGCCATAACGAGTTC
>NZ_JBIXJN010000050.1:0-2494 GCF_052871115.1 Rhizobium sp. LARHSG275
TCGACGCTTGCGGCAAGAAGGGCATCGCCGATCTGAAGGCAGCCAACGAAGGCGGCACGCTGTTCGGCTCGCTGGCGCAAGGCTACGGCGCCCCGCCGGCGATTGCCAATGCCTACAAGGATGTCGTGTCGAAGTTCGTCCACGGCCAGATCAAGACCTCCGACGAAGCCGTCAAGCAGCTCGTCCAGGCGATCGACGACGCCCGCTGAGACCAGGTGTGATGACAATGCTTCCCCGCATCTCGCGGGGAAGCTTCAGACCCCAACGATCCTATGACGGCGATCACATCGTGACCGATCAGGCGGGGGCGGTCGGCAAAGCCGATCATGCGGGAAGGGAGGAGATTTTATGAGCACTGTTGCGACCACCGATCCGGTTCTGACGCCGCGGCAATCGACGGCGATCTCGTTGCGGGGCCGGCTGCAGGATGCGCTGCCGAAGATCGTCTTGGCGCCGAGCTTCGTCATCACCATCATCTTCGTCTACGGCTTCATCGTCTGGACGGCCTATCTGTCGTTCACCAATTCCAAGACTTTTCCCTCCTATGCGCTGACCGGCGCACGCGCCTATCAGCGGCTGTGGCGCTGGACCTTCGAGAGCGATCCGCCGTCGTCCTGGTACACCTCGATCACCAACATGGCGGTCTTCGGCTTCCTCTATATCGGCATCTGCCTGGCGCTCGGCCTCTTCCTCGCCATCCTGCTCGACCAGAAGATCCGCGGCGAGGGTCTGCTCCGGCCGATCTTCCTCTACCCGATGGCGCTGTCCTTCATTGTGACAGGCGTTGCCTGGAAATGGTTCCTCGATCCCGGCCTCGGGCTGGAACAGACGCTGCACCATTTTGGCTGGACCAGCTTCCACTTCGACTGGATCAAGAACAAGGACTTCGTCATCTATACCGTCGTCATTGCCGGTGTCTGGCAGGCGTCGGGCTTCGTCATGGCGATGTTCCTGGCGGGCTTACGCGGCATCGACGGCGAGATCATGAAGGCCGCCCAGATCGACGGCGCCTCGCCATTCCAGCTCTATCGGCGCATCGTCATTCCGCTGCTGCGGCCGATCTTTCTCTCCGCCTTCATCGTGCTCGCCCATATGGCGATCAAGTCCTACGACCTGGTGGTGGCGCTGACCTCGGGCGGCCCCGGCGGCTCGGCCTGGCTGCCGTCCAACTTCATGTATGAATACACCTTCAAGCGCAACGAGATGGCCGTCGGCTCGGCCAGCGCCATCATCATGCTGATGACCATCTCGGCAATCATCGTTCCCTATCTCTATTCCGAACTGAAGGAGAAGGCGCGATGAGCAGCGTGACCTCTTCAACCCAGACCTTGGCCGCAGCTTTGCCACAGGCCCGCGACAACAGGAACGACAGTAAGAACAGCACCAACACTCGCTGGATCGGCCGCACCGTCATTTACGGCCTGCTGCTGATCTTTGCCGTCCTCTATCTGATGCCGCTCTTCGTCATGCTGACCACCTCGTTCAAGACCATGGACGAGATCCAGAACGGCAACATGCTGGCGCTGCCGCAATCGCCGACCTTCGATCCCTGGATCAAGGCCTGGGGCGAGACCTGTGTCGGGCTGACCTGCGCCGGCATCAAGGGCTACTTCTGGAACTCGATCAAGATGGTCGTGCCGGCGGTCGCAATCTCCACCATCATGGGGGCGCTCAACGGTTATGTGCTGACCAAATGGCGCTTTCCCGGCCACACGCTGGTGTTCGGGCTGATGCTGTTTGCCTGCTTCATTCCGTTCCAGTCGGTGCTGCTGCCGATGGCGACGATCCTCGGCTCGCTCGGGCGCTTCGGCGCCACGCTGCAGAACGCCACGGGCTTCAACTTCGGCTTCGGCAATCCGACGGTCAATCTGGTCTTCGTCCATGTCGTCTATGGCCTCGGCTTCACGACGCTGTTCTTCCGCAATTTCTACGAGGCCTTTCCGACCGAGCTGGTCCGGGCCGCCCAGGTCGATGGCGCCAGCTTCTTCCAGATCTTCCGCCGCATCATGCTGCCGAACTCGCTGCCGATCATCGTCGTCACGGTGATCTACCAGTTCACCAATATCTGGAACGACTTCCTGTTTGCCTCGGCTTACGCCGGCACCGGCGAATCCATGCCGATGACGGTGGCGCTGAACAATGTCGTCAACACCTCGACGGGCGTCGTCGAATACAATGTCAACATGGCGGCGGCGATGATCGCCGCCGTGCCGACGCTCATCGTCTATATCCTCGCCGGCCGCTACTTCGTGCGCGGTCTGATGGCGGGCGCTGTCAAAGGGTAATCCATGGCCTTCCTCGAAATCTCCGGTCTCAAAAAGCGTTTCGGCGCCGTCGACATTCTCAAGGGGATCGACCTCGAACTCGAAAAGGGCGGCTTTCTCGTGCTGGTCGGCCCGTCCGGCTGCGGCAAGTCCACCCTGCTCAACACCATTGCCGGGCTGGAGACGATCACCTCTGGCGATATCAGGATCGACGGGCGCGACATCAGCGG
>NZ_JBIXJN010000051.1:0-1756 GCF_052871115.1 Rhizobium sp. LARHSG275
GGGCCTATGAGGCGCCGCAGGGCGAGATCGAGACGCTGCTGGCCGGGATCTGGGCCGAGCTTCTCGGCGTCGAGCGGGTCGGGCGCCACGACAACTTCTTCGAGCTCGGCGGCCACTCATTGTTGGCCGTTCAAATGATGGAGCGTCTGCGGCGGCTGTCGCTCGGGGTCGAGGTTCGCACCGTATTTGCAAAGCCGATGCTTGCCGATCTGGCCGCCAGTCTTGGCAGCCACCGGGAGGTGGCGGTGCCTGCCAATCCGATCATGGAACAGAGTACGGCGATCACGCCGCGGATGCTGCCGCTGATCGATCTTACCCAACCGGAGATCGACCGGATCGTGTCGACGGTGCCCGGCGGCGTCGGCAATATCCAGGATATCTACGGCCTGTCGCCGCTGCAGGACGGCATTCTGTTCCACCATTTGCTGGCAACCCAGGGTGACCCCTACCTCCTGGTGTCGCAGATGGCCTTTGCCGAGCGAAGTGTGCTTGATCGCTACCTTGCTGCGGTTCAGCAGGTGGTCGACCGCCACGACATTCTGCGCACGGCCTTTGTCTGGGAGGGCCTGCCGAGCCCGGCGCAGGTTGTCTGGCGCAAGGCGGCCTTGGATGTGCTCGAGGTCGAGCTGGAGGGCTGTGATGGTTCCGGCGCCGATGAGCTCAGGCGGCGGTTCGATCCGCGCCAGTACCGTCTCGATCTTGGCCGGGCGCCGCTGATGCGGTTCGTGATCGCGCGCGAACCGGGCAGTGGGCGCTGGCTGCTTTTGGTGTTGCAGCACCATATGATCGGCGATCATACGACGGCCGAGGTGATGCATACCGAGGTCCGGGCCGTGCTGCAGGGGGGCGCGCATGAGCTTGCAGCGCCGCAGCCGTTCCGCAACCTGGTGGTGCAGGCGCGGCTTGGCATGGATGCCAAAGCGCATGAAGCGTTCTTCCGGGAGATGCTGGCCGACATCGACGAGCCGACCCTGCCGTTCGGTCTGAGTGAGGTCTACGGCGACGGCCGCGGATCCCGCGATGCAAGGCGGATGCTGCCGCAGGCGCTCAACGACCGACTGCGCCACCAGGCGCGGCGGCTGGGGGTGAGTCTGGCTAGCCTTTGCCATCTGGCCTGGGCCCAGGTGCTGGCGCTGAGCAGCGGGCGCGAGCAGGTGGTGTTCGGCACGGTGCTGTTCGGCCGCATGCATGCGGGTGCCGGCGCCGACCGTGCCATGGGCTTGTTCATGAATACCTTGCCGTTGCGGCTGGATCTGGATGAGACCGGGGTCGAGGAAAGTGTGCGTATCGCCCACGCCCGTGTGGCCGAATTGCTCTCACACGAGCATGCCTCGCTCGCATTGGCGCAACGCTGCAGCGATATTGCCGCACCAGCGCCACTCTTCAGTGCGCTGCTGAACTATCGCCACAACACGCCGGCCATGGCCGGCGTGGGAACAAGCGAGCTGTCCGGCATGGAATGGCTGGGGGACGAGGAACGGACCAACTACCCGCTGACATTGTCGGTGGATGATTTTGGTCAGGAGCTGAGGCTCACGGCGGATGCGGTCGAACCGATCTCCGCCGATCGGGTCTGCGGCTACATGCAGCGGGCGCTCGAGCAACTGGTCGACGCGCTGGAGCAAGCGCCCGATAGGCCGGTGCGCGAGCTCGACATTCTTCCGGCTGAGGAGCGTAGTTACCTGCTGGAGGAGTTGAACCGGACGGAAGTGGACTATCCGTCGGATCTTTGCGTGCATGCGCTGTTCGAGGCGCA
>NZ_JBIXJN010000053.1:0-1396 GCF_052871115.1 Rhizobium sp. LARHSG275
CGCTAACCGCAAGGAGGCAGCTAACCACGGTAGGGTCAGCGACTGGGGTGAAGTCGTAACAAGGTAGCCGTAGGGGAACCTGCGGCTGGATCACCTCCTTTCTAAGGAAGCTGTGGAATTGGTAAGACGATCGGCACATGTCCTCGGACATGGCCCGATATGAACCTTCCCGTGCTTTTTAGAACATAGATGGCACCAGTCAGGTGACCATCGAAACGTAATACGCCGCGCTGACTTCGGTCACGACGGTATGGCGAGCTTTCGCCGTCCACGTTTCTCTTTCTTCAAGAAGACAAAAAACCGCGTCGATCCAGTTTAGGCTGGGCCGGTTCCCCGAATGGGCCCGTAGCTCAGTTGGTTAGAGCACACGCTTGATAAGCGTGGGGTCGGAAGTTCAAGTCTTCCCGGGCCCACCATTCGCATATGCGGATGAGGGTTAGGGATGATGGAATGTGGCTGATGCGGATTGTTGCCGAACCTGGTTTATACCGGGCGATCGAGCTGGAGGGGCTGTAGCTCAGCTGGGAGAGCACCTGCTTTGCAAGCAGGGGGTCAGCGGTTCGATCCCGCTCAGCTCCACCAAATCGATTGGTGTTGAAGCTGACGGCATTTGTCTTTTGAAGAAAATAAGGTTTTGCATCGGCTTATGAGCTGATGCGTGTTCTGCATACATTGTGAAGAGAAGATTGATCTGGAGGCTTCCAGGTGTTTTGGGTTCTGCCCGAAGCGTCCGAGCCCAGTTCTGATGATCCCATGGATGGCCTAGCCGGCCGGATATGGGTGAAGGACTGGAGGTAGGAGGGAAGCTTGTCACTCTGGATCGTTTGTTGTTCGTTGCCTTTGGGCTTCGTCTGATGAACGATCGGATTACCGTTGCCTGACCGCGCGGTATCGGATCATATCTCGAGAAGCTGGTCTTAAGACAGGCTGCAAGCGAGCTGCTCGGCGTAGCTCCAATAAAGCAGCCCTGTCGAACACGTTAATGGCATTGTTGGATTGACTGGGTTGTAAAAGGTAACCCGGTCTGTTGCCGTTCCTTCGGAACGGGCAACGAGACGATGAGCATTGGCAATGAGAACGATTAAGTGTCGTAAGGGCATTTGGTGGATGCCTTGGCATGCACAGGCGATGAAGGACGTGATACGCTGCGAAAAGCCGTGGGGAGCTGCGAATGAGCTTTGATCATGGATCTCCGAATGGGGCAACCCACCTTAAATGCTTGGGAAATCTGATGCGCCGTTGGCGCATGAGCGAATAGGATTTAGCGAATAGCGAATAGAATTCAAAAACTATTCGCTACTGGCTATTGGCTGCGTCGAAGACGCCTCAGGTTTCCAAGCATTGTGATAAGGTATCTGCACCTGAATACATAGGGTGTAAGAAGCGAACGCAGGGA
>NZ_JBIXJN010000054.1:0-1376 GCF_052871115.1 Rhizobium sp. LARHSG275
TCATATGCGCTAGGTTAGGCGGGCGCGGAGATAATCGCATTGTTTTCGGCGTCGTCGCGGCGGCTCGCAGAGGTGGCGACGACTTCGCGTGAGGAGATTACGGACGGCCTGCCACAGAAGTGGTCCGCGGATGGCGGCGCAAATGGTGGCCAGGGCTAACTTCATGAGACGCCAGCGCGAAGGACTTGCCAATGGGGGGCTAGCCGGTGGGGTTGCCGCATCCAGAGGGGGGAGAGTCCGGGACTTGCCCGGCAATCTGTTCGGCGATGATGGCGACGATCAGCCTGGCGTAGAGCCATGCCCGGGCCAGTTCCGGCTTCTTGGCCGGCAAGCTGTCGAGGCCGGCCAGGCTCTTGAACCGTTTGAACGCCAGCTCGATTTGCCAGCGGAAGCGATAGAGGGTGAGGATATCGGCCGGCGGGAAGGTGGTGGCCGGCAGCGAAGTCAGCAGCAGAATGTACTTCGCTGCCTCGAGACTGCGCGGATCGGGTTGTTTGCCGTGCTTGCGGGCGGCTTTGAGCAGACGCTCCTGCTCGGCTTGGGCCTGTTGCGGATCCTTGCGCCGGACAATGAGGCGCAGGACCAGCGGCGGCGTTGGCGGCGTCCCCGTCATGCCTTCGTGGACACGAACCTGCACCTGGCCTTCCTGCTCTTGCTGAGCGGCGAGCGCGGCAAACAGATCAAAGGGCTCGCCATTCGTCTGCAACAGGCGCAACGAGTTCCAGCCGGTCCGCACGATGAAGTCTGCACCGGCATCGATCACCGGCCGCAGGTCGCGCGGTCTTGCATAGTAGCGATCGGCCAGCACGATATCGCCGGCTGCATAGGTAAGGCGCTGAAGGTTCTCGGCACCATGGATGTCTGTCAACTCAAGCTGATCGACCTGAGCCGTTGCCAAGTCGTAGCCGACATGCAGTCGCCATGTCGTGCGGTCAGCACCCGGATGGCAGATCGACGTTCCATCGAGCACACGCAAGCGATAGCCCGCAAAGCGCCCCGCCGGCACTTTCGCCTGTTCGGCAATCAGCGCGGCCACGATGTCGCCAAGCCAAGGCGCCGCTTTGCACAGCCGCTCGAGCAGCGACGGGTCTGACAAACGGGCGATCCCGCCCGCTTCGGCCCATGCACAGGTCTCGCGCAACGACATGCCAAGGCCGCCATAGGCAAGTGCCAGCCGCAACAGCGTCTCGGCATTCTTGATTTCCCGCACCCGCGTGAAAGCACCGCGCAACCGCGCCGTTGCTTCCAGGTCAAAACCCGCCGGAAGCCGCGCGCGCACTTCCGGCCAATGATCCAAAATCTCAGGACGAATCTTCATCCAAAGCTTGAATCACAACCAGATTCCTTATGTCCAGCGCTAAACCTAGCGCATATGA
>NZ_JBIXJN010000055.1:0-1373 GCF_052871115.1 Rhizobium sp. LARHSG275
CGCTAACCGCAAGGAGGCAGCTAACCACGGTAGGGTCAGCGACTGGGGTGAAGTCGTAACAAGGTAGCCGTAGGGGAACCTGCGGCTGGATCACCTCCTTTCTAAGGAAGCTGTGGAATTGGTAAGATGATCGGCACATGTCCTCGGACATGGCCCGATATGAACCTTCCCGTGCTTTTTAGAACATAGATGGCACCAGTCAGGTGACCATCGAAACGTAATACGCCGCGCTGACTTCGGTCACGCCGGTATGGCGAGCTTTCGCCGTCCACGTTTCTCTTTCTTCAAAAGGATATCGAACCATGGGTTTGCGCTCGCGCGCTGTTCGCACCTTCGGTGCTGCGCTCCGCGAGGGCGCCGGACGACCGTCGACGGCCTCTGGCCTGTATGGACGACCCTTTCCGAGGTTTTGCTTAGGATTGGCGTCGATGCAGAGAGATGGGCCCGTAGCTCAGTTGGTTAGAGCACACGCTTGATAAGCGTGGGGTCGGAAGTTCAAGTCTTCCCGGGCCCACCATTTGCACCAGCAAATGAGGTTTGCTGGTGCGAATTGTGGTTTGTTTGGGTTTACCTGATCCTGGCGGTTTGCTGTCAGGTGTTTGCGATGGTTGGGGCTGTAGCTCAGCTGGGAGAGCACCTGCTTTGCAAGCAGGGGGTCAGCGGTTCGATCCCGCTCAGCTCCACCAAATCCTGTCCTGACGCTGTCGCGCTCTTCGAGCGCACGCTCCGGACGGGCCGGCCAACGATGGCCGACGGCCTCTGGCCTGTATTTGGATCGTTGCTGGCGGCGAAAAAGATATCCTTTGAAGAAATAAAAGTTTTGCATCGGCTTATGGCTGATGCGTGTTCTGCATACATTGTGAAGAGAAGATTGATCTGGAGGCTTCCAGGTGTTTTGGGTTCTGCCCAAGGCGTCCGAGCCCAGTTCTGATGATCCCATGAATGGCCTAGCCGGCCGGATATGGGTGAAGGACTGGAGGTAGGTGGGAAGCTTGTCGCTCTGGGCCGTTGTTGTTTGCTGATCTTTAGGGATCAGCATCTGACGGACGGCTTGATTACCGTTGCCTGACCGCGCGGTATCGGATCATATCTCGAGAAGCTGGTCTTAAGACAGGCTGCAAGTGAGCTGCTCGGCGTAGCTCCAATAAAGCAGCCCTGTCGAACACGTTAATGGCATTGTTGGATTGACTGGGTTGTAAAAGGTAACCCGGTCTGTTGCCGTTCCTTGCGGAACGGGCAACGAGACGATGAGCATTGGCAATGAGAACGATTAAGTGTCGTAAGGGCATTTGGTGGATGCCTTGGCATGCACAGGCGATGAAGGACGTGATACGCTGCGAAAAGCCGTGGGGAGCTGCGAATGAGCTTTGATC
>NZ_JBIXJN010000056.1:0-1266 GCF_052871115.1 Rhizobium sp. LARHSG275
GCCAACAATGAGTGGCCGCCGAGCTCGAAGAAGTTGTCGTGGCGCCCGACCCGCTCGACGCCGAGAAGCTCGGCCCAGATCCCGGCCAGCAGCGTCTCGATCTCGCCCTGCGGCGCCTCATAGGCCCGACGCGCATAGGCATCGTCGTCGGGGACTGGCAGCGCCTTGCGGTCGAGCTTGCCGTTCACCGTCAGCGGCAGTGCATCCAGCCGCACGAACGCCGACGGCACCATGTAGTCCGGCAGCAGGCCACCCAGATGCGCCCGCAACGACGAAGCAAGCCCGGCGCCATCGGCTTCAGCCGACCCGTCCGTCATCTTCACAACCACATAGGCGACGAGCCGCTTGTCGCCCGCCGCATCCGCGTGCGCCACCACCGCGGCATCGCCGACAAGCTCATGCTCCAGCAGCCGGGCGGCGATCTCGCCCGGCTCGATGCGGAAGCCGCGGATCTTCACCTGGTCGTCGTTGCGGCCCAGAAACTCGAGATTGCCGTCCGGCAGGTAGCGCGCCAGGTCGCCGCTCCGGTACATCCGGGCGCCGGCCTTGCCGCTGAACGGATCCGCCAGGAACCGCTCCGCCGTCAGATCCGGACGGTTCAGGTAGCCGCGAGCCACCCCCGCCCCGCCGATATAAAGCTCGCCAACCGCACCAAACGGAACGGGTGCGCCATGACCGTCTAGAAGATAGATCCGCGTGTTCGCAATCGGACGGCCGATCGTTTCGACAACAGCCTGCCCCCTCGGGATGCAAATCCAAGTCGAGTACGTCGTTGTCTCCGAAGGGGCGTACAGAGTGCAAATCTTCTGGACGCGCGTGCTCTCGAATATCCTCTCGATTAGGTCTGCCTTCACCCGCTCGCCCGCCAAATTGATGACGCTTGCCGATGCCGGCACGGCTTTCTGGTTGAGCAGAGCGGTAATCGCCGACGGGACCGTGTTGATCAAGGAGGCATCCACGGACGTTCGGGCCAGCTTCAGTGCATCCTCGGCAAGATAAAGAGTGCTTCCTTGCGACAGCGGAACGAAGCACTCATAGACGGACAGATCAAAACTGATCGAGGTCGAGAACAGCGTGCGCCTGATCTCTGATTCGGCAAACACGCCGCCACTCCAATGCAGCAGGTTCACTGTGTTCCGATGCTCGACCATGACGCCCTTCGGCGTGCCGGTGGATCCCGATGTGTAGATGACATAGGCGAGATGGCGCGCTGTCAGGCCGAGGGCATGCGGGTCGGGATCGTCAGCGGACTGATCGGCCCAGGCG
>NZ_JBIXJN010000057.1:0-1149 GCF_052871115.1 Rhizobium sp. LARHSG275
GGCGGCGAGGCAGCGGCGCTGAACGTTCTGAAGCAGGATCTTTCGAAGGAAG
Organism: Rhizobium sp. LARHSG275; assembly: GCF_052871115.1. NCBI lineage: Bacteria > Pseudomonadati > Pseudomonadota > Alphaproteobacteria > Hyphomicrobiales > Rhizobiaceae > Rhizobium > Rhizobium sp. LARHSG275. The sequence goes on from NZ_JBIXJN010000057.1 coordinate 53, forward strand.
GGTATGCCTGGAAGGACGTGCCGGTTGCCGGCGGTGGCGGCGATGCGGCGATGACGGCGCTGAAGGCGATGGTGGCGGCCGGCACCTATCCGACGGCCTCGCAGATGCTCGGCTATACCGTGCTCGATTATGCCCAGGCCGGCGTCATGGGCGATCTGACGGAGACGGCGAAGAAGGAAGGGTGGGACAAGTCGGTGCCGGCAGCCCTGCAGAAGTTCTCCGTCTATGACGGCAAGTGGGTTGCCGCCCCGGTCAACGTCCACTCGGTCAACTGGCTGTGGATCAACAAGGCTGTCATGGACAAGATCGGCGGCACCCAGCCGAAGACCTTCGACGAACTGATCGCGCTGCTCGACAAGGCCAAGGCTGCTGGCGTCATCCCGCTGGCGCTTGGCGGCCAGAACTGGCAGGAGGCGACGATGTTCGATTCCATCGTGCTGTCGACCGGCGGGCCTGAGTTCTACAAGAAGGCCTTCAACGACCTCGACGAGGAATCGCTGAAGTCCGACACGATGAAGAAGTCGTTCGATAACCTGGCCACGATCATCAAATATGTCGATCCGAACTTCTCGGGCCGCGACTGGAACCTGGCGACCGCCATGGTCATCAAGGGTGACGCGCTGGTGCAGGTGATGGGCGACTGGGCCAAGGGCGAATTCGTCGCCGCCAAGAAGAAGCCGGATACCGACTTCCTCTGCTACCGCTTCCCCGGCACCGACGGCAGCGTGGTCTACAACTCCGACATGTTCGGCATGTTCAACGTCCCCGACGACCGCAAGGCGGCGCAGGTGGCGCTGGCGAAGGCAACGCTGTCGAAGAGCTTCCAGTCGGCCTTCAACGTCGTCAAGGGTTCGGTACCGGCTCGTACCGACGTTCCCGATACCGACTTCGACGCTTGCGGCAAGAAGGGCATCGCCGATCTGAAGGCAGCCAACGAAGGCGGCACGCTGTTCGGCTCGCTGGCGCAAGGCTACGGCGCCCCGCCGGCGATTGCCAATGCCTACAAGGATGTCGTGTCGAAGTTCGTCCACGGCCAGATCAAGACCTCCGACGAAGCCGTCAAGCAGCTCGTCCAGGCGATCGACGACGCCCGCTGA
>NZ_JBIXJN010000058.1:0-1058 GCF_052871115.1 Rhizobium sp. LARHSG275
CTAGAGCGGGATTGTTTTAGTCGGAATCGGAACAGGGATTCCCTTTCTGGTGCAAATCAGATTCACCATTCTGGCGGGTGCAGGAGGCCGGTCTGGATGGCGAAACCTTTTTCGGATGATCTTCGGGAACGCGTTGTTGGCGCAGTAACGCGCGAGGGCCTGTCGTGTCGAGCGGCGGCAAAGCGCTTCGGCATTGGCATCAGCACCGCGATCGACTGGGTCCGGCGCTTGCGTGAGACGGGCAGCGCGGCTCCCGGCCAGATGGGCGGGCACAAGCCACGGGCGATCTCAGGTAAACATCGGGTCTGGCTGATCGATCGCTGCCACATGCAGGCGTTCACCTTGCGCGGGTTGGTGGCGGAACTCGGAGAGCGCGGCCTGAAAGTGGATTACAGCGCCGTCCGGACCTTCGTGCATGAGGAAGGGCTAAGTTATAAAAAAAGACGTTGGTCGCCAGCGAGCGCGAGCGGCCCGATGTTGCCGCCCGGCGGGCGCGCTGGCTGAAGCATCGCCATCGCATCGATCCATCTCGCCTTGTCTTTATCGACGAAACCTGGACGAAGACGAATATGACGCCGCTCAGGGGCTGGGCGCCGCGCGGCGAACGGCTGTTGGGCCATGCGCCCTTCGGCCACTGGAATACCATGACTTTTGTCGCAGCCCTCAGGGCCGACCGCGTCAGCGCACCGTGGATCATCGACGGCCCGATCAATGGCGAACGCTTTCGCATCTATGTCGAGAGGGTGCTGGTACCGGAGCTCAAACCCGGCGACATCGTCGTCATGGATAATCTCGGCTCGCACAAGGCCGGCGCTATCCGTGCCGCCATTCGCAAGGCCGGCGCCCGATTGTTCTTCCTGCCGCAGTATTCCCCCGATCTCAATCCGATCGAAAAACTCTTCGCCAAGATCAAGCACGAGCTGCGCAAGGCGCAGGCTCGAACCCGACAGGCCATCGACGACGCGCTGGCAGCCACCCTTCAAACCGTCTCGCCGAAAGAGTGCCAAAACTACTTCAAGGAAGCCGGATATGAACGGACATAAAACAATCCCGCTCTA
>NZ_JBIXJN010000059.1:0-1055 GCF_052871115.1 Rhizobium sp. LARHSG275
GCTTGCGCTCAAGCTCCTCGCAGCTCCGCCGCTCGGCCCCCTTGCATGTTCAAACTGCATCCGTTGATGATGGGTGCGACCCCTGGGGGATGGCCATCCCCCAGGGGTCGGACGGGCGGGACCGTAACCCCCTTGGCGTGAACCGGGGATGAGCCTGGTCCGCCCGTCCTTCGCGTTTGTCCTGAACAGATAGTGGGGAGCAGGTCCCGTATGCAAGGCAAGGTATCGTCCGAACGCACCGCGATGGCGACAGTTTATGTCGGCATCGATGTCTGTAAAGAGTGGCTGGACATTCATCTGCATCCTCTCGGCCGCAGTTTTCGGGTGACCAACGACACGGCCGGCCTGCGCCGCCTCAAGCGGGAGCTCGATGCGCTTGACCAGATGCCGCGCTCGGCGCTGCGTATCGTCATGGAAGCGACCGGCAAGTGGCATCGCGCCGTCCAGCGCTCGCTGCATGCCGATGGCTTTTACGTGTCGATCGTCGATCCGCTGCGCGCCCGGCTGTTTGCCAAAGCCTGCGGCTTTCTCGCCAAGACCGATCGGCTCGATGCGCGGTTTCTGGCCATCATGGGAGAAGCCCTCAAGCCCGCACAGACCCCACCGCCGGACCAAGCGCTGGAAGCCCTGCAGGAACTGGTCAATGCCCGATCTGCCGCCAATGGCGAACGCACCGCCCTGTCCAACCGGATGAAGACGGCCGTGACCGCCTTCCTGCGCAAGGAACTGACGCGCCGGCTTGCCGCGCTCGACACCCATATCGCAAGACTGGACGCCGAGATCGAGCGCAGCATCTGCGCCGATCCCGAGATGCGCCGCCGCCTCGACATACTCATCTCCATTCCCGGCATCGGAGCCGTCACCGCCGCAAGCCTGATCGCTGGCCTTTGCGAACTTGGCGCCTGCTCCGGCAAGCAGGCCGCCATGCTGACCGGCCTTGCGCCGATTGCCTGCGAAAGTGGCGAGCGGGCCGGACATCGCTCCATCAGGGGCGGACGCCCAGCACCCAGGAACGCCATCTACATGGCCGCCCTGTCCGCCTCCCGTCACAACCC
>NZ_JBIXJN010000060.1:0-1049 GCF_052871115.1 Rhizobium sp. LARHSG275
TAGAGCGGTTCATCGCTTCTCGGAATCGCTAGATTCTCGAATCAGCAAATATGTGATTCCTGATGGGTACTGGAAAGGAGGCCAGTATCCATGACACGACCATATTCCAATGATCTTCGTGAAAGAGTTGTCGCTGCAGTTGCGGCCGGTCAGAGCTGCCGGGTGGTGGCGGATCGGTTCGATATAGCTGTTTCCTCTGTGGTGAAGTGGTCGCAGCGTTATCGAACGACGGGCAGCGTTACGCCTGGGAAGATGGGCGGCCATCGCCGGCGGGTGCTGGAGCCGCATCGTGCCTTCATCATCGAGCGGATTGAGAAGACCTCGCATCTGACCCTGCATCGTCTGAAGGACGAACTGGCGGCGCACGGCGTGACAGTCTCCCACAACGCCATCTGGCAGTTCATGCGTCGCGAAGGCTTCAGCTTTAAAAAAAACACTATTCGCCCTTGAGCAAGGCCGTGCCGATATCGCCCGGCACCGCAGGCGCTGGAAAGCCTGGCAAAGCCGTTTCGACCCGAGTCGTTTGGTCTTTATCGACCAAACTTGGATCAGAACCAACATGACGCCGTTGCGGGGCTGGGGGCCAAAGGGCAAAAGGCTGCACGGCTTTGCCCCGCATGGCCGCTGGCGAACGCTGACCTTCCTCGGCGCGCTCCGCTGCGATCGGCTAACCGCGCCCTGCGTCTTCGACGGCCCGATCAACGGCGAGTGCTTCCGCGCCTATGTGAGCCAGCAACTGATTCCGACCCTCAAATCCGGCGACATTGTCATCGCCGACAATCTCGGTTCTCACAAATCCAAAGCAATCCGGGATGCCATCAAGGCGGTCGGGGCAAGGCTGTGGTTCCTGCCGAAATACTCGCCCGACCTCAATCCGATCGAACAGACATTCGCCAAAATCAAGCATTGGATGCGCGAAGCTCAAAAGCGAACCAGCGAGGATACATGGCGCCATCTCGGGCACCTCGTCGAAACCATCAAACCAGACGAATGCGAAAACTACTTCCGCAATGCAGGATACGCTTCAGTCAAAACATGAACCGCTCTAG
>NZ_JBIXJN010000061.1:0-1038 GCF_052871115.1 Rhizobium sp. LARHSG275
TCACAATCGCCGCCAATACCACCTATGTCGCCTCCTATCACACGACCGGAGCCTATGTGGCGACCAGCAATTTCTTTACAGCTGCTGTCACCAACGGTCCGCTGACGGCACCAGCCACCGGCAACGGGGTCTACCGCTATGGGGGCTCTGCCACCGCCGGCATTTTCCCAAATGCCACTTTCGGTGCTGCCAATTATTGGGCCGATGTGGTCTTCCGTCCCTCGAATGCGAACAACACGACGCCGACGGCAGTTGCCGATACGGGGGATGCGACGGAGAAGGGCGGGGTTGCCAATGGTTCGGGTGGCGTGGTTGCCAGCGGCAACGTGCTGACCAACGACACCGATCCGGACGCCGGTGACACCAAGACCGTCACGGCAGTGGTCTTCGGTGCGACATCAGGAACGCTCGGTTCGGCGCTGAACGGCACCTATGGCAGTCTCGTTCTCAATGCATCTGGCGCCTATAGCTATGCGATCAACGAGAGCAATGCGGCCGTCCAGGGACTGCGGCAGTCGACCAATACGCTGAGCGATGTCTTCAGCTATACGATGCGCGATAGCGCCGGCGCGACGGCCACGGCAAACCTGACGGTCACCATCCACGGCGCCAACGATGCGCCGGTGCTCGCCGTCCAGACGACGACCCAGAACGCCACCACCGGCTCCGCCTTCTCCTTCGTGCTGCCGACGACGACCTTTACCGATGTCGACAGCGGCGAGACGCTGACCTACGCGGCAACCGCTGCCGATGGCACGGCACTGCCTTCCTGGCTGAGCTTCAACGCCTCGACGAGGACCTTCTCCGGCACGCCTACGACAGGCGGCACCTACGGTGTCAAGGTGACGGCAACCGATCTCGGCGGCCTTGCCGCCAACGAGACCTTCAACATCGCCGTGTCGGTTCCCGGAAACACGACGCCGACGGCAGTTGCCGATACGGGGGATGCGACGGAGAAGGGCGGGGTTGCCAATGGTTCGGGCGGCGTGGTTGCCAGCGGCAATGTGCTGACCAACGACACCGATCCGGATGCCGGTG
>NZ_JBIXJN010000062.1:0-934 GCF_052871115.1 Rhizobium sp. LARHSG275
AGAACCTGACTCGAAAAGGTTTCAACGATATCCGTATCTTGCCAAGCGTCGTGTCAGGACGCGGATGTGGGCGATAGTGATCCATGCTTCGGCTGAAGCGAGGGACTTTTCCCAATCCTTGGCCAAGCGTCGGCATCTGCCAAGCCACGCGAAGGTGCGCTCCACGACCCAGCGACGCGGCAGAACCTCGAAGCCTTTTGCCTTGTCGGTCCGCTTGACGATCTGGAGAGTGAACGCAGCGATCTTTTGCAGTGCGCCCTTCAGCTTCGGTCCGGCATAACCACCGTCGGCGAAGATATGTCTCAGCCACGGCCAGCGCTTGAGAATGGTTTTGAGGACGGCAGGTGCACCATCGCGATCCTGAATCTCGGCGCTGTGAACCACCAGGCCGACCATCAGTCCGAGCGTGTCGACGACGATATGACGCTTGCGTCCCTTGATCTTCTTGCCCGCGTCATAGCCCGAAATGCCGCCGCTTTCCGTGGTTTTTACGCTTTGACTGTCGATCACGCCCGCAGACGGCGAGGCTTCCCGGCCTTCCAGTTCACGCGCCTCCATCACAAGATGATGGTTGATCCGACCCCATAACCCTGTCGCTCGCCATTCATAGAAATAGGACTGCACAGTTGTAAAAGGCGGAAAATCCTTGGGCATCATCCGCCATTGGCACCCAGTCGTGGCGATGTAAAGCAACGCATTCACGACCTCGCGAAGATCGGTGCTACGCGGCCTGCCCAGCCGCCTCGGTTCGGGCAGGCAAGGCGAGATCAATCCCCATTCCCGGTCCGTCAGATCGCTTGCATACCGCATTGCGCGTCGGGCATATTGCCGACGGGTGAAATCAGTCCAGCCCATTGTGGTCTCCGTTCGTCCTAAGCAAACAAACAGAATCACAACTGGCTGATTTCACTCAACTCTTTTTCGGTCAGGCTCT
>NZ_JBIXJN010000063.1:0-855 GCF_052871115.1 Rhizobium sp. LARHSG275
CTAGGACCGATCGACATTCAGGATTCCCAAATCGGTTGATCACTGATTCATAGGGTACCGTGTGAAGCACGGAGGCCTTGATGGGAGTGAAGCGATACGAGTTGAACGGGGCGCAATGGTCGAGAATTGCGCCTTTGTTGCCAGGCAAGGCCAGCGATCCAGGTCGGACGGGCGTAGATAACCGGTTGTTTGTGAACGGATGTTTGTGGGTGCTGCGCTCGGGTGCACACTGGCGGGACCTGCCGGAGCGCTACGGCAAGTGGAAGACGGTCCATCGCCGGTTCAGTCGCTGGTGCCATGCCGGCGTATGGGAACGGGTCTTTGATGCCCTCACTGCTGACCGGGACAATCAGTACTTAATGATCGACAGCACCATCGTGCGTGCCCATCAACAGGCGGCGAGCGGAAAAGGGGGGCCAAGGATCAGGCGCTGGGGCGTTCCAGAGGTGGACTGACGACCAAGATCCATATGCTGGCCGATGCACTCGGGCGTCCCTTGCGCTTTATCGTGACGGCCGGCCAGGTCGGCGACATCACGCAAGCTCCCGCTCTTCTTCATGATCAGACAGGTCAGGCCGTTCTGGGCGATAAAGCCTATGACAGCAATGCCTTGCGGGCAACAATCGCGAAGATGGAGGCCGAAGCGGTCATACCCTCAAACCGTTCCCGAAAAGTCATCATTCCGCATGATCCGATCATCTACAAGCATCGCAATCGCATCGAAAGGTGCTTCAATCGCCTGAAACACTTCCGACGCTTTGCCACACGCTACGAACGTCGAACTATTCACTTCACAGGATTCATCCATCTCGCTGCGATCATGATCTGGATACCATGAATGTCGATCGGCCCTAG
>NZ_JBIXJN010000064.1:0-789 GCF_052871115.1 Rhizobium sp. LARHSG275
GGGTGATCGAGCTGGAGGGGCTGTAGCTCAGCTGGGAGAGCACCTGCTTTGCAAGCAGGGGGTCAGCGGTTCGATCCCGCTCAGCTCCACCAAATCGATTGGTGTTGAAGCTGACGGCATTTGTCTTTTGAAGAAAATAAGGTTTTGCATCGGCTTATGAGCTGATGCGTGTTCTGCATACATTGTGAAGAGAAGATTGATCTGGAGGCTTCCAGGTGTTTTGGGTTCTGCCCGAAGCGTCCGAGCCCAGTTCTGATGATCCCATGGATGGCCTAGCCGGCCGGATATGGGTGAAGGACTGGAGGTAGGTGGGAAGCTTGTCGCTCTGGATCGTCAGCGTAAACCGCATAGCGGTTTATCGCGTGTTGTTCGTTGCCTTCGGGCTTCGTCTGACGGACGATCGGATTACCGTTGCCTGACCGCGCGGTATCGGATCACATCTCGAGAAGCTGGTCTTAAGACAGGCTGCAAGCGAGCTGCTCGGCGTAGCTCCAATAAAGCAGCCCTGTCGAACACGTTAATGGCATCATGAAACGATCCGGTTGTAAAAGGTAACCGGATTTTTGGACTGACCGCACGGCAATCGCAAGGTTGTCCGGATGGTCAGATTTGGCACCCACGAGGCGTATGCCGAGTGATAAGGTCTGCCAAATCCAAATATGGATGAGCATTGGCAATGAGAACGATTAAGTGTCGTAAGGGCATTTGGTGGATGCCTTGGCATGCACAGGCGATGAAGGACGTGATACGCTGCGAAAAGCCGTGGGGAGCTGCGAATGAGCTTTGATC
>NZ_JBIXJN010000065.1:0-757 GCF_052871115.1 Rhizobium sp. LARHSG275
CTAGGTGTTTAGTCCCGGCATTTGATGGATAGGATCGATGATGAATCGATCTGGCTCGGAAGTCCACCTTTTGCAGAGGAACTCGTAGGGGGTGAGTCCCTTTAGTGTCTTGAGCCTGCGCCCAAAATTGTAGGCGTCGATGAAGTCGGCGAGATGCTTTTTCAGTTGTGCGTGATCGTCGTAGTGGAAGCGCTTGACAGTAGCTTCCTTGATCGTTCGGTTCATCCGCTCGACCTGCCCATTGGTCCATGGGTGCTTAACCTTTGTCAGGCGATGCTCGATCTCGTATTCCTCACAGACTCGGTCGAAGATGTGCTGGAAAGCATTTTGGTCACAGGCCCGGTTGGTGAACTGGATGCCATTATCGGTCAGGATAGTATGGATGGTGTAGGGCACCGCCGCGATCAGGTTGCGCAGGAACTGGGCGGCATTCATCTTGCCAGCTTTGGCATAGAGCTCAGCGAAGGCGAACTTGGAAGTGCGATCAATCGCCACGAAGAGATAGAGCTTGCCCTCAGCCGTCTGCACCTCGGCAATATCGACGTGGAAGTAGCCGATCGGGTAGCTTTTGAACTTTTTCTTCGGTTCTTTGTCGCCTTTCACTTCCGGCAGGCGTGAAATGCCGTGGCGCTGCAGACACCTGTGCAGGGACGAACGCGTCAGATGCGGGATCGTCGGTTGAAGGGCATAGAGGCAGTCATCAAGAGGCAGCAATGTATGCCTGCGAAAGGCGACGATGACGGCTTCTTCTTCAAGG
>NZ_JBIXJN010000066.1:0-740 GCF_052871115.1 Rhizobium sp. LARHSG275
CAGGCACGCAGGTGAGGAACCGCCCCTTTCTTCACCTGCATGCGCACCATTCGCGCGGTTGCCACTGCCCGCCCGGCGACGGACAGGCTTGGTCTCAAAGGGGATTGTCACACGCCATAACGAGTTCGTCCTACCAGATCATCGTTCGGAACCTTTCGCAGACGACGCAATATTTCTATGTCTTCCAGAAGCAGGCCGCATTTCCGTTGCTGCCGAGCTCTGATCCCATCCTCAGCGGCAGTCTCGGCTGCCAAAGCGTCGGCAATTACGCAACTACGGGAGCGCAGATCAATTTCGGTTTGGACAGTCAGGTCTACGCAGGTGTCCTCAGCACCAGACAGGTGTCGCTCTCCCAGCTGATCGTGCTTCTCTCGCTCAATGCAGCCACGCTATCGGTGGTCGGCAGCACCTCGGCATTCCGAGCTGTTACGCTCACCACGGCCGATGGTTCGCCGGACAATTGCACGACCTTGACGCTCGACCCGCTCGGACTTTCGGCGCCGGCCAACCAAGCCGGAATTGCGATCGGAGGGTTTGGCATCAACGTGCCTTCCTATACGCCGTTGCCGCATCCCGAACTCTATTGCGGCGTCGTCGCACTGAACAACAATCAGGCGGTCATACTCTCGAGCTTCGTCGCTCCTGTCCCCAATGCCGTCATGAACTGCATACCGGAGCAAATCTTTTTCGTGAAGATGGGCTACCAGCCGGTCGGAAGCACAGTGGCTTACGACGAGAGC
>NZ_JBIXJN010000067.1:0-693 GCF_052871115.1 Rhizobium sp. LARHSG275
CGCCTGGGCCGATCAGTCCGCTGACGATCCCGACCCGCATGCCCTCGGCCTGACAGCGCGCCATCTCGCCTATGTCATCTACACATCGGGATCCACCGGCACGCCGAAGGGCGTCATGGTCGAGCATCGCGGGATGACCAATTATCTAAGCTGGGCTCGTGAGAGCTATGCTCCCACATCCTCCTCCGTCGTCTCCTCTTCGCTCGCCTTCGATGCCACGGTCAACAGTCTTTTTGCGCCTTTGGTCGCTGGCGGCCATGCATTGCTTACAAAAGAGGGGGACGAGGTCGAGGGGATCAGGTTGAGGGTCCGCATACCGTGCGGGCTGGTCAATATCACCCCGATGCTTCTGGATGTTCTTGGGCAGCAACTGCAGTCGGCTGGAGATGCCAGTCAGGTGGAGGTGCTCGTCATTGGCGGTGAGGCATTGTCGTCTTCGACGGTCGAGCTATGGCGTCACATCCAGCCGGCTGCTAGAATGGTCAACGAGTATGGCCCAACGGAAGCGGTTGTCGGTTGTGCTTTCCATGACATCCCTGCAGATTTTTCCGCATCGACGAATGTGCCGATCGGCCGTCCGATTGCGAACACGCGGATCTATCTTCTGGACGGTCATGGCGCACCCGTTCCGTTTGGTGCGGTTGGCGAGCTTTATATCGGCGGGGCGGGGGTGGCTCGCGGCTACCTGAACCG
>NZ_JBIXJN010000068.1:0-687 GCF_052871115.1 Rhizobium sp. LARHSG275
CGCCTGGGCCGATCAGTCCGCTGACGATCCCGACCCGCATGCCCTCGGCCTGACAGCGCGCCATCTCGCCTATGTCATCTACACATCGGGATCCACCGGCACGCCGAAGGGCGTCATGGTCGAGCATGCAAGTGTTGTCAATGTTCTACGCGCTCTTTTAGATGTATCGGGCCTCACAGAGCGCGATTCACTCCTCGCGATCACGACGATCTCTTTCGACATTGCGGGGCTCGAACTCTGTCTGCCACTGGCCATGGGAGCTAACGTAGTTGTTGCTCACGAGACCAGTGCTATTGGATTGCAGCGGTATCTATCCCATCAGAAGATAACCGTGATGCAGGCGACCCCGGCAGCGTGGCGTATGCTCCTCGACGCCGGATGGGAGGGTGCGCCCGATTTACGTGCGTTATGTGGCGGCGAAGCGTTGCATTCAGAACTGGCCTCGAACCTCGGCAGAAGGGTAAAATCTCTCAGAAATCTTTATGGTCCGACGGAGACTACAATTTGGGCGACCACCTTTTCTACCGACACGAGAGTTGAGGCGCCTCACCGGTATGTGCCGATCGGCCGTCCGATTGCGAACACGCGGATCTATCTTCTGGACGGTCATGGCGCACCCGTTCCGTTTGGTGCGGTTGGCGAGCTTTATATCGGCGGGGCGGGGGTGGCTCGCGGCTACCTGAACCG